>NZ_JQMO01000003.1:3004359-3304795 GCF_000744785.1 Kitasatospora azatica KCTC 9699
CGAGAGGGTGGCGGACCCGGACACGGTAACCCGGGGCCACCGCCGGTCGGCGGGGCTGCCCGCCATGTGGCCGGGCTGCCCGCTACGTGGCCGGGCCGGCGCTATTTGACCAGGCCGGTCATGAAGGCGCCGACCGACTTCGCGGCGTCCGAGATGCCGAGGAACCCCGACTGGACCAGCTCGGCCGCGCGTGCGGGCGAATGGATGATCGTGTAAACCACGAAAATCAGCAGCAGATACATGCCGATCTTCCTTGCCTGTGCCATCGGAACCGCCCACCTCCGCCGTCAGTCGCACCGATCCAGAGCGCAGCCTATCCACCGAATGGCGCAAACAGGTGTGCAACGCGTTCACTCGGCGGGACGAAGGTCCCCGCGACTGGGGCCCTTGTGCGGATGCCCGCGGGCGAGCACGGCGGCAGGATGGTTGTTGTACCGAGGGTCTGGCAGGAATTCCCGGTACGTGGGTCCGGAGCTCCCCGCTGTGGGACCGGGTGCCGCGGGGTTCCCCCGAGCGGCACCGGTTGTGGGACCTCCGCCGGGGGAGCCGTCCGTCCCCCCGGGACGGCTCCCCCCACCTCTCCTTGACGGTGGTTCAGGCCTGGGTACTGCTCAGGACTGTGTGAAGCGCACCTCGGCCTCGGGGCTCAGCCCCAGCTCCTCCCCGGTCACCGGCTCGCCCGTGCTGATCAGGATGTTGTAGTGGTTGGGGAAGTGGCAGGCGTCGAAGCCGAGCACGGTGCCGACCGGCCGCCCGCCGATCCAGACCGTGTCGCCCCGGTCGATCACCCCCGCGCGGGAGATCTCGGTGAAGCCCAGGAACCCCACCCGGTCCACCCGGGTCCCCGGCGTCCCGTCCAGGACGTCGGTGGTGACCAGCTCGTGCAGCTCGCCGGCCCGTACGCAGCGGCTGGCATACGGCTCCACCGTCATGCCGCGGTCCTCGCGGCGGTGGATCAGCACCTTGACCAGCTGGCCGGCCACCGGGCGCTTGGCGCCGTCCTCGGGCACGGCCGGTGAACCCTGAACGGCGAGCGAGGGCGCGCCCTGCTGGAAGGTCATCGGGCCTCCTGGGGGATCCGGATCGCGATGTGGGTGGCCTGCTCGCCGTCGAGCCGGTACGCGGCGTGCACCAGCTCCAGAGCGGCCAGGCCGCCGTCCCGGTGCGCCGCCGGGTCGTCCAGTGCGGCGCCGAAGGCCGCCAGGATCCCGCGGTACTCGTGCCAGAGCGACTCCTTGAACCCCGGGTGGCCGGCCAGCAGGTCGGCCCGGTGCACGGTGCCGTCGGCCAGCGTGACCTCGACGTCCTTCAGCTCGCCCGGGTACGACCAGTCCAGTTCCACCCGGGCCCGGCTCGGGGTGGGGCCGGCGGTGGCCAGCTCGATCACCGCCTGCCGGTCCAGGCCCCGGGCGTCGCGGTCGATCCGGACCCGGGTCACGGTCAGCTCGGCCTCCCCGAGCAGCAGCCGGACCAGGTCGAAGGCGTTCGGGCCGTTGTCCGCCACGCAGCCGCCGCCGCACCGCGCGGGGTCCAGGTACCAGCGGTCCCGGCCGACGTACTCCTCGATCCGCTCGAAGTAGCGGACCCGGACCCGCCTGACCGGGTTGTCGGCCGGAGCGGCCGGCAGGGCGAGCACCGGGGCGTTGTAGCGGCGGTGGAAGGCGGTGAACAGCACGGTGCCGCGCTCGGCGGCCAGCGCCGTCAGCGCCCGGGCCTCGGCGAGCCTGGTGGCCAGCGGCTTCTCCACACAGACCGGCAGACCGGCCGCGAGCAGGTCGCGGCAGAGCGCGGCGTGCGCGTCGTCGGGCACGGTGACGACCACCCCGGCCAACTCGGGGTGGGCGGCGAGCATGGCGCGGTGGTCGCGGTAGGCGGGCACGGTGGCGTCCCGCAGCGCCGCCTCGTTCAGGTCGCAGACGGCGGCCAGCCGGAAGGCGGGGTCCGCCTCGATGGCGGCCAGGTAGAAGCGGGAGATGACGCCGAGGCCGATGACGGCCAGCGGGCGGGGGCCGGTCTTCGGGCCGGGGTCGGTACGTGTGCTCATGCGGCGCCGCCGATCGGTCGGGGAGCGGTCAGGCCGCTGTCGGCGGCCAACTCGGTCAGCTCCTGGAAGCGGGCCGGCGACAGGTGCACCCCGCTGATCAGCTGACGGGCCGCCAGCTCGCCCTCGGGGTGGCCCGGGTAGCTCACCGGCCGGGTCGGGTCGACCGGCGGGCAGTCCAGCAGGCTGCCGAACAGCCCGGTGGCCTGGGCGGCGAACTCCGCGCCGTCGCGCAGCGCGCCCGGTGCGACGGCCAGCGTCAGGTAGCCGATGTCGTCGTCGCGTCCGGTCGGGCCGCCGTCGCCGGCCAGCGCCTGCTGGGCCGGGCCGAGGCCCGCGCCGGCCAGCAGCGCGCCCAGCACCTCGACCACCAGCCCGAGCCCGTACCCCTTGAAGGCGCCGGTCTCCGGCCGACTGCCCAGCCAGAGCAGGTGCGCCTCGCCGCGGTCGAAGGCGGCCGGGTCGGTGACCGGCGCCCCGTCCTGGTCGGCCACCCAGCCCTCCGGGATCCGCTGCCCGGCGCGGGCGGCGGCCCGGACCCGGCCGGTCGGCACCGCCGTGGTGCTCATGTCCAGGACGAACGGGTGCAGTCGCCCGCCCGCCGGGGCGGCCACGCTGAGCGGGTTGGTGCCGAGCATCGCGGGCCGGCCGCCCGGCGGACGGGCGATCCGCTGCCGGCCGCAGTTCGCCGCCAGCAGGCCGATCATGCCGCGCCGGGCGGCCCGCAGGGTGTGGAAGCCGGCGCAGCCCAGGTGGGTGGCGCCGCGCACCGAGACCAGGCCGATGCCGTGGGTGGCGGCCCGCTCCACCGCCAGGTCCATCGCGGCCGGGGCCGCCCACAGGCCGAGCGCCCGACGGTCGTCGAGCAGCACGGCGGCGCCGAGGTCGGTCAGCCGCTCCGGCTCGGCGAGCGGGTCGGCCCGCCGCTCGTCCAGCAGCGGGAGGTGGAGCCGGGTGAGGTTGACCAGGCCGTGCGAGGTGAGACCGGTGAGGTCGCCGTAGCAGAGCGCCTCGGCGGCGGTCCTGGCCCGGGCGGCGGGCAGGCCGCGGTCGGCGAACACCTCGGCGGTGAAGCGCAGCAGCTCGGGGTAGCGGACCAGGACGCCGGGGCGGCTCGTACCGTGCGGGGCGCCGAGGCGGGCGCCGTCGCCTTCGAGGGTGGAGGTCACGGGCATGCGGGGTGCGGCTCCTGGGTGCTCGGGCGGGGGGACGGGAGAGTGGCTGAAGCGGTGTCGAAGGCGGCGAGCAGGTCGGCGACGGCGCGGGCGAAGGCGGTCAGCTCGGCGGTGTGCACGAACTCGCCGTCGGCGTGGGCGTTGTTGCCGTCGAGGGTGCCCGGGCCGAGCACCACGGTGGTGGCCTCCGGGCGGCCGGCCAGCCAGATCGCGTCGCAGGTGAAGCCGGGCAGTTCGGCGGGCCAGGGAGCGATCCGGGCGGCGGCCAGCAGCTCGGTGAGCCGGCGGTCGCCGGCGGGCGGCTCCAGCGCGGGCAGGCCGCGCTTGAGCCACTGCAGTCGCGTGATCCGGGCGGCGTCCACCGCGGTTCGGGCCAGCAGCGGGTTGGCGGCGAACCGGTCGGCGAAGGCGCGCAGCCCGTCGGCCAGGCCCTCGGTGACGGCCTGCTCCAGGCGCTCGGCGGTGGCGGGGGAGGGGTAGGCGAGGTTGAGCAGCAGCTCGCCCTGGCCGTAGACCCGGTTGTGCAGGTGCCCGGTGTGCAGGCCGGCCACGCAGAGCCGGCCGTCGCCCGGCTGGACCGTCGCGGCCAGGTGCTGGGCGAGGAAGCCGAGCAGCACGGTGGCGTTGTGGCCGGCGGCGGGCCGGTCGTCCACCGCGTCCTGGCCGTGCACCTGGATCCGCGCGGTCATCGCGGCGGTGCAGCTGGTGAGTGCGCGGTTGCCGGTGGGCTCGCAGAAGACGTTGAGCCGGCCGTAGTGGCCGGCCGCCACCAGCGGGCGGGTGCCGATGGTGCCGAGCGCGCCGCCCTCCTCGCCGGCCACCGCCTGGACCAGCACGGTGATCCGCTCGGCCAGGCCCGGGCGGAGCGCCAGCGCGGTGCGGATGCCGGTGAGCAGCGCGACGGCGGGGCCCTTGGCGTCGACGGCGCCGCGCCCGTAGTACGTCCCCGGCCCGCCCCGCTCGCCGGTGTACCGCACCTCCTGCTGCCCCGCCACCGTGTCCAGGTGCACGTTGAACATCACCGTGCGTTCGCGCGGCAGCGCCGGGCCCAGCCGCAGCAGCAGGCTCGGCTGCTCGGCGAGGAACCGCGGGTCCGCTGCCGCCGCCTGCCGCACCGGCAGTGGCACGTCCGGCAGTTCGGCCCAGCCCGGGTCCGGCGCGGTGTGCTGCAGCACCTTGAAGCCCAACCGGGCGGCGGCCTGGGTGTAGGCCTGCTGCGCCGCCCAGAGCCGGGCCGTCCCGGTCGGCTCCTCCAGCGGCCCCGCCGTCGGCAGGGCCAGCAGTTCCAGCAGCAGCTGATGGTCCGTCGGTTTCAGCACGGGGACCACTCCAGCCCCGCCGCCGTCGCCCGCCAGCCCTCGGCGGCCGCCACCGTCTGCTCGGCGAGCTCGCGCAGCGCCCGCCCGCAGCGGGCGAAGCTGCGGCGGCACTCGGCGGGGTCGGCCCGGTACCCCTCGTGCGGGCGGACCGCGAGATGCGGTTCGTCGGTGATCCCGCAGTAGCCGATCCGTCGTTGGGTGCTTTCGCTGCTTCCGGTGCTTTCGCTGCGCGCGGGTGTGGTGCGCACTGCCTCAGTGGACATATGACAACTCCCGTTGGCTCGACTCCGGTTGTCCCAGCAGCAGGTCGGCGCCGCTGATCCGCTTGGCGTCGCTCAGCAGCCGTACCGCGCGCACATGCGGGTCGAACTCCACCTCGGGCGGCAGTGGGGCGGCCAGCCGGTCGGTGAGCGTGCTGGCCAGCCAGGGCGCCACCACCGAGACGTCAGACTGCCGATCTTGACGACGCGAAGTCAATTCGCTTTGGGGTGTTTCTTCACGAAAGAGTGGATTACCCGTCATCAGCACTCTTTTGATGGTATGGCGCTGGACAGTTGACATACCCTCGGTCCCCCGCGGCCCACCCCTTTGGAGATCCTTCTCGCCTCCTCCCTCCTCACCGCCCACGTGTTCCGCCACCCCCACGGCCTCCCCGAAGCCACCCCTACCGCCCTCCGCCTCCGCCCCACCTTCCTCACCCGCCCCCACCGCGCCATCGACTACGCGGGAGACTGGCTCGCCCTCCGCCCCAACAGCTAGGCAGCCGCTGCCTCGGCGGGACTGGCGGCAACTCGCGTGCTCGCCAGGACCTCTGACCTGGCAGGAGCAGTGCCATGAAGCCAACGCCCCCTCCGCCACGCCCTCCTGCGGCTCAACCGGCGGCCAGCCTGCCGATCGCCAACCCAGCCCTGGCGGCACGCAACGCATCCCGTGCCCGGCCAGCGCCTCTGGCACTCACCGCCGCCCCGCCGCCCACCGCGATCACCCGCCCACCGAGGCCCGCACACACGCGGCAGATGCCCGGCCGGGCCACCGGGTCATGGCACTTGGCGCACTCGGTCTGCCGCCGAGCTGTCGGCGACGGCTCGGGCGAACGCACGGGTGGCATCTTGCGCTCCAAGCGACTGCGCAGCACCCCGACGGGGGAGTGCACGGTCGCAGGCAGGCCGGGCAACAGCGCCCGCGCCAGCTCCGCCGGGGTACTGCCCCGCTCCAACCACTCCGCCACGAGCGGCGCGAGCTTGCGTGCCTCGGCCTCGCCCACCCACAGACGCGGCTCCGGCTTGATCACCCGGAACAACCTTTGAACCGCCACACGGACCTGCTCGTCAGGCATCGCCGTGCTTTCTCCGCTGCTGCCGGGGAGGGTAGGTACTTCCACCAGCTTCTTTACAGGAGGGATGTCAGCAGAACCGAGCCTCGCTTCACCGGCACCCGGACGCATGACACCCGGCGCCCCCAACTGCGGCGTGTCGAAGACATGAGCCTCCGAGCGCACCGTCCCGTTCGGCATCCGCACCGTATCGACCCGGTAATACCCGGCCGCCATCAGCTCCTTCAGAGCCTTGCGGATCGCCCCGCGCCCCTGCGGACTGGAGTCGGCCATCTGACGCCCGTCCTCGCGCCAGCCGTCGGGACGCGAGAGCAGGTCGACCAACAGGCCGCGAGCGGTGTAGCTGAGCCGACGGTCCTGGAGAAGGCCGTTGGGTAGCACCGTGAAAGAGCGCACGTGGGCGCTACGATGAATGTGCATCGGGAGTTGCTGCTCCTGTTGCCGGACCCCGGGGTGTTAGCGCACCGCCGGGGTCAACTCTTGAGGCGTTAAGCCAAGATGCCGCCCAGCTTACCTTGCGTGCTGCACTGGTGACACTGCGTCCTCGCTGGTCGGACAATCCTATGGACTGTCAGTTTCACTACCTTGCCGCTTGCCTCCCCGACGGCCGTCCAATCCCAAGGCGTGGTCCGTGTTCTCCTCGAGGGCAGGCCAGCCAGTCGGTAGTGCGCCTTATTCCGATGCCGGTGCGGGTCAGTGGCGGCGTGCTGCAGTGGGAAGTACGTGATCCGGAGCTCGCGGATTTCGCGCAGGATCGAGTAGCCAGCCCATTCGGCAGACAGGGCCAATCCGACTCCAAGTCGGCGAGAGCGAAGCTCCGCCAGCAACTGGGCAAGCCTCGAAGACCCGGCTGTCTTGGCCGACCTCGAACGTAACCCCCGGCTATGGGAGCCGATTCCTTGCCTAGGAGTCGGCCGCCTGCGCCGGCCGTGGCTCCCGCGACGGCGGCACCCACATCCTGTTCGCGGCCCGACGGCGCCATTCAACCTGACGACCCTGGCCCCAGGCGCCGCAGAACACCGGGAATGTGCCAAACGTTTCGGCCTCCGCTCCGTCTACGTCGCCATGCCTCGTCTCAAGAACATGCGCTGTCTCTCGGACTGATGCTTGTGAAGCGCCTGCGGACTGTCAGTGTTTGCCCCTACGCTTTCCGCTACGCACGCGGCTCCTTGTGGAGTCAGAGCGCTTAGCGCTGCCCGCGATGGGCTTCCGCGGCGTGCTCGCGTGCAAGCTGAGAGCTGGAGGCTGCCCGCACCATGAAGATCACTCCCTCCGCGCGTGTGCTGCGCATGCTCGGCGAGATCGAGTTCGACGAATGGCAGTGCCTCGCAGAGCTCGTCGACAACGCGTTCGACGATTTCACCGAGATCCACCGATCCGGAGTCCCCTGGGTCGGCGGCTTCCGGGTCAGTGTGCGGCTTCCCAGCTCCGTGAGCGGTGAGCTGGTGATCGAGGACACCGGCCGGGGCATGACTTACGAGCGTCTCGAGCGCGCTGTCCGCGCGGGGTGGTCGGGCAACGACATGCACGACAAACTTGGGCTCTTCGGCATGGGCTTCAATGTGTCTACTGCCAGGCTGGGCCGGCGGACCCGGGTCCTGACTACGCGTCAGGGAGACCCCGAGTGGATTGGGGTGGAGATCGACCTCGATCGTATCGGTGACGACTTCGAAGCCGAGGACATCGTTGAGCCGAAGGCTGACCCGAACGAGCACGGCACCCGCATCATCATCAGTAAGCTGCACGCTGGCCGTGCCCAGTGGCTACGCAAGAACGGCTCGGCGCTGCGCAACATCCTCGGTGGCGTCTATTCCTGGCTGCTGGAGAATCGCCCATTCGAACTGTGGATCGGCGGGATCCAGGTGAAGCCGGTGCGGCACTGCCGGTGGGGAGACGACCGCTTCGTCCTCTACAACAACAAGGAGCGGATCCCCGCCTACGTCGAAATCGACGAGAAGCTCGAGGACGGCGTCGCGTGTGCCGATTGCGGGCAGTGGCAGTTGCCCGGCCGGGAAGTGTGTGAGGACTGCGGTAGCGATCGGCTCAATGTCCGCGAGCGTCGGGTGCATGGGTGGCTCGGGATCCAGCGGTACCTGCACAAGCAGGAGTACGGAATCGACTTCCTCCGCAACGGCCGCAAGATCCTGCGGTGGGACAAGCGGCTGTTCACCTGGCGCAACCCTGACGGCGGCGTTGGCAACGAGGAGCCCGAGTACCCAGTGGAGCTTGTCCATCAGGGCGGCCGCATCATTGGTGAGATCCACCTCGACCATGTCCCGGTCGGCTACCAGAAGAACGCTTTCGAATACGGTGACCGCAGTTGGCGCTCGGCCGTGGAGATCCTGCGCGGTGTCGGCCCGTTGCTCCCTCAGCGGGCAGCCGCCCTCCAGTACCTTGAGAATACAAGTCCCCTCGCTCGACTGGTGAAGGGCTACCGCCGGAACGACGCCGGTGAGCGCTACCTCATTCCTGGGGACGGCCGGAAGCCAATCCACGATGACACCCGCCGCTGGGGCCTGGAGTTCCATAAGGGAATCGCCGCGTACCAGTCGGACGAACGCTGGTGGCAGGCGGTGCTGGATCACGAGGCCGCCAAACGGAACGGCAAGAAGGAGAAGGCCTCCACCAACACGCCGGATCAGCCGGATGAGGCGGCCGTGCTCGAAGCGCTCGGTCTGGACGAGGCAGCGGCGGACCTGCTGAACGGTTTGCAGCCCGAGTCCCCTGCCCAGTCTTCGGTGCAGACTCCCCCGGTAGCAGCCGGCGCGCCTACCGTTGTGGCGGAGCAGGGAAATCGGGAGAAAGAGACCCGACAGGAGCGAATCAGCCGCTACGCCGAGAACTCCACCGTATACCCGGCGCTGAGCCGCCCCCTTGGTCACCCGCGCATCGGATACGTCGATATCGAAGCCCGTCGGCTCACCAATGGCCCGCTGCTCGATGACAAACTCAACCCGACCCCGGTCCTGCTCGACCAGCAGCGCGGCATGTCCTTCGCCGCCTTCCTCGACCTGGAACACGAGGTCTTTCAGAAGTTCGGTGTGGACCCCGCCGACCTGCTGATCGCGGAAGCCGCCGTACTACTCAAGGTTCAGGCGGACAGCGACTGGAGTCACTCCCAGCTCATGGCAGCAATCCGCGCCGAATCCTTGCCTGCTACCGCGCTCGACGCCCAGCTGATCAGCGCCGAGGCACAGGAGCTGCTGGCGGAGATCCGTCAGCGCATGGCAGCGGAACTGGACCGCGCCGGTGAACCTGCGCGCGCCTTCCAGTACCTCTCTCCAGACGAACTCACAGCTACCGAAACCGCCATGATCGCCAATGGGAAGATCACCAGGACCGCTGATCTGGGCACACGTGGTGACTTCCTGCTGCATGTCCCCCCGCTCTTCCTGGTACGTCTGCTGGAGTCCTGGCCGGAAGTGTTCATGGACGGCCACGTGTTCCAGGGCCTGTACGAGGGCGTTTCTTCCCCCGGGGCTCAGCGGCTCAGCCTCGCCCGGTCTGTTGGCTATCTCTCTGACGTCGCCACCCAAGCCAGCTACACAGTCGCCAGCCTCCCGAGCCAACTGCTGCGCACGAGGCTGAGCATCCGTCTGCTGTCCGACGAACTCGCGGAGGAACGGTGAGTGCAGTCTTCCTGGCGGCGGACGAGCTTCTGAGAGGTGGCCCCGTCGGGCTGCCCCATGCCGTTGAACGCGCACTGTGGTACCTCGGATTCAATGACGTTCGCGTTATCGATGGAGCCGGCGACAACGGTGCTGACCTCCTCGCGGTGCGCGCCCGTGAGCAATGGGTCTTTCAATGCAAGTGGAAGGCAAACGGGAAGGTCGACCGAACAGGCATCGATGACCTCGAGCGTGCCCGGACACGCTACCGTGCGGACAAGGCCGTGCTGGTCACTAACACGGACGTTAACCAAGCAGCGGAGGAGCGGCGCCGCGCCCTCAATGGAGTGGGCATCCCCATCACTGTCTGGCAAGGAGCCACCCTGGCTGCGATCGGCGACCGCATGCCCCAGACCGTTCCCAGTCAGTATGCGCTTCGTCCCTATCAGGTAGCGGCTGCGGACGCTCTCGAGCGGGATCTTCGCACGAACGGAGCCGCTCTACTTGTCCTGGCAACTGGCTTGGGTAAAACGGTCGTCGGCGGCGAGGTGATCAGTCGTCACCTCGCCGCCGACCCGAACGCCAGGATCCTTGTGGTCGCCCACATGAAGGACCTGGTAGAGCAGTTGGAGAAGGCGATGTGGCGGCACCTTCCCAAGTCCGTCCCCACACGGCTGCTCACCGGGGACAGCAAGCCCCAGCTCCTTAACGGTGTGCTCGTCGGCACCGTTGAGTCTGTACTCGGGGCGGTGCACTTGGGCTACCGTCCCGACCTCATCATGATCGACGAGACCCACCACGTGGCAGAGACCGGCAGGTTTGCGGAATTGCTCGACTTGTGCGGGGATACCGCACAGCTAGGGGTGACCGCGACACCCTGGCGGGGCGACAAGTTCGATATCACCTCACGCTTCGGCGAACCCAGCTTCAAGATGGGAATTGCCGAGGGCATGGCTGCTGGCTACTTGTCCGCCGTCGACTATCGACTCTACGTGGACAACATCGACTGGGATGTTGTCAAAGACGCCAGCCTGCACGGGCAATCGATCAAGGACCTCAACCGTTCCCTCTTCTTGCCGCAGCGCGACGAGGAGGTCGTCGAGCACTTTCGTGAGGCATGGCGGACGACCCCCGACCCGCGCGCGATCGTTTTCTGTCAGACCATTGAACACGCGGAGCACATGGCCAAGTTGCTCGCCAGTGCGGACCCTGCGTGGGCGAACGCGTCGTTCCTACACAGTGGACTGCCGCGGCAGCGGCGGCAGATCCTACTCAATGAGTTCCGGCTCGGGCGCGTTCCGGTGGTCACATGCGTCGATGTCTTCAACGAAGGTGTCGACGTTCCTGACGTCAATCTGATTGCATTCCTGCGGGTCACCCACAGTCGACGCATCTTCGTCCAGCAGCTCGGCCGCGGCCTGCGCTTGAGCCCCGGCAAGAAGGCCCTTCGCGTCCTCGATTTCGTCACCGACATCAGGCGCGTCGCAGCCACCCTTGACCTTCGCCGCTCACTCGAGGCCGAGCAGCCCGAGTACCTGAGGGTGCGGATGCCCCATGCCTCCCGGATCGAGTTCAGCGACGAGACCGTCGGCAGCCTCATGGACCACTGGATCCGAGACGCCGCAGACCTAGAGACCGCGGCGGATGAGGTCCGCCTGCAGTTCCCGATCACGACAGGAATCGAATGAGCGCCTACTCCCTGCCCACTGACGTCGAAGCGGAGATCGTCCGCCTCCTCTACGGACAGGCGGCTGACGTCAACTGGACCTACCTCCCGGACGCAGAGCGCACGAGGCTGTACCAGCAGTGGACTGCGGACCCGCAGATCGGCGGCCGGCTTCTGCCGTTCGTGGGCACGCCTGAGAATGTTCGTCCGTGGATCAAGGACGGGCCGATGAAGGAATATACGCGCGCGACGTATGGCGTGGGCAAGTACGCGCCATTGATTGCTAAGCCCACTACCAGTGTGGACACGCTCGTTGAGAAGGCGCTCGGCTCGGGTTGGTCGGTCGATTTGGAGTCGCTCGACATCAAGCCGCTGAAAGTCGTCATCCAGCGCCAGGACGACGAGGACGTGGAGCAGCGCTTCACATGGGGGCCGGTGAGGGATTTCAAGCACCTTGCCTGGGCGGCGATCACGGCTCAGGCCGACGGTGACCCGCTGCCGTGGGTGATCTGCGCGGTCGACTCCTTCGTACGTCGGGTTACCCCGGCGCAGAAGGCGACTCACGAGCGAATCGCACAGCGTCTCGGCCTGGTTGTCGCTCACGTTACCGATGGCTGACGTGGTTGGAGCGCTGGCGACAGCGGATCAACGGAAGAGACGATCGCAGGGGTAGCAGCATGGAGTTGCAACTTGACTGGCTCGGGGTCGCGTGGGCGACGTTGGACGAGCGGTCCCGGGCAGTCTTTGTCGCCCGGCAGGAGGGTAAAACCCTAGACGAGATCGGTCGGGCACACGATTTCACGCGTGAGAGGGCTCGGCAGATCCTCGTCAAGACCAGCACTAGCTTGCGGTGCTTGGGCGACTTGCTCGCGCCGGGGTGGCGCGAGCGGGTAGAGGAACTCGATGCCGGGATCGCGATCTCGCGCGCAGAAATCGCCAAAGCGCTCGATGCCCGTGATCACCTCGCGATCGAGGCGTTCGCAGAGGCTGTGGGCTACAAGCCGCCTCGCACGTGGGCTGGTGACCTGCAAGGCTGGTGGACCTCCTCTCCTGGCGCGCTGGAGGTGCTCCTGCGCGACATCGCTGCTCAGGCCCCTTTGAGGGAAGGCGAGTTGGACAAGGCGATCGCCGAAGCACGGATACCAGAGGCTATTCCGGTCGCCACCCTTCTGACCCACGCTCGGAGCCCTCTCGTTTCGGGGGGGAACGGCAGCTGGCTGCGCCGCCGAGCCCGGGGACGAGACGCTGCCTACCTGTGGCTGCTCGAGCATGGCGCGCCATGCCGGGTCGAGACGATGCTCAATCCGACGGGTTTCGCGAACACGCACGCTCTTGCTGAGGCGTTGCGGCGCGACGAGAGGTTCGTCCAACTTCGCCCCGAAGGCAGCTGGGCCTTGGCGGAATGGCCCGGAGTCAGCCGCATGCCCTACAAGAGCGCCGCTGAAGTACTCGTCGATGTTGTCGGCGAGTTCGGCCCCATCACGAAGGAGGAACTTTTCACCAAGGTCGTAGAGCGGTACCCCGTCACGACCTGGCGCCTGCAGCAGTGCTTGCTCAGTGACCAGATCGGGACCACCGGAGAAGGACTGATCGACCTAGTCGCCCGCGGCGCCCAGCCCAACGAGGAGACTGAGCCCCCTAGGCCCGCCAGCATGGCTGTGAACGAGGCCGGCACTGTCTACGGCATAAGGATTACGGTGGACAAGGATGTCCTGCGCGGAAGCGGAATCCTCGTGCACAAGTGGATCACTTGGAAGCTTGGCCTGCGCCGTGCCCCAATGTCCTTGACCTTCGATACTCAGGACTCGCAGGGCCCGCTTATCCTCCGTCGCGGCACTAGTGGTGCGCAGCTCTCCAGCCTGCGCCGGTTCGTGAGGGAACTCGGCTTGGTTCTCGGATGTGAGCTCGTGGTTCTTCTGAATACTAGAACGGCCGTCGCACAGGTCCGGCACGTTTGCCCGGTCGCCAAGTGTCCAGTACGGACGGCAGGCTGAGCAGATTAACCTCACGCTTTATGAAACCATCCGCCTGATGGTTGATCAGAAGCGAACGTTTGGTTTATAGGTCTGCCCACACTGGTCCGGTGAACGGGAACAGCCCACCGGACCAGTGTGGGCAGGCCGTCACAGACAATCGAGCTGAGGCCCATCGAGCTCAAGGAACTCTTCGGTCGCGGGGTGCGGCCATGGCAAGGCGTCATACCCGCTGACCTGGTGATCAATATGAGCCTTGACTGTTGCGACCAGGGCCTCGGCGTCATGGACGACGCCGCCGTGGGAGCGTCGCCGTCCTTCGTGCACGGTGTCCCACTTGCTCTTTCTGCTCTGACGGGTCGTCGCTCCCTGCTCTTTGCTGCCAAAGCCAGTGAGAGTGCTGTTCCAGACGGGCTGGTAGCCGACGCGCAGTCCGTTCTCGCCTAGGTTCGCGTGGACATCCGGCAGCAGGAGTGCCCGGAATCGGAACTCGGTGATCGGGAGACCACCCTCGATGATCGAGATCCGGTGCTGCTTGAGGCGGCTGTGGAGCGGGTATCGCTCTCGGACAGTTGCTCCGGTGGCGCTGTTGCTGGTGGCTTGCCCCACGTACACAGGGATCTGAAGGGTCACGAGAGCCAGATAGAGCTGCACGCCCGCTCCGCGGTAGTACAGCGCATACAACCCGGACCCCTCGAACCTCGGGATCTCGTGGGTCATGGACACCAGGGGCTGACGTTCGAAGGTCTCGCAGACGGTGTTCGCGATCTGCTCGGTCGATAGCGGGTCGAACTCGGCTGGCGTGTACTCGGATGCCATGGCTTCCTGCTCGTTGGGAGGCAATGTCCGCCCCGACGGTCGGGTGGGATTCTGGTTCGACTACGGCTTCAGTCCGGCGTCTTCAGTGCGTACGAGGAAGCGCGAGGCCAGTGGGCATGGCCGGCGAGCCGATCACCGAGCTCCCTAGTGGTGCTTCAGGCGTCGGCACAGGTGTTCTGGCCGCCTGCGGCCGGGCCTGCCGGCGTCATTCGCGTTGCTCCTTCTGAGTTGTGGATCACCCAGAACCCTATGGTCTTGCTCACTATCAGGCGACTCATTCGAGTGAATAAGCCTCGAGAACCCCAACTCCGCGGTATGGTTCTTCCATGGTTGACCTGCCCGAAGACATGAAGAGCCCGCGCACCAGTGTTGAGCTGTTCGCGGGCGGGGGTGGCCTCGCCATGGCGGTCCACCAGGCGGGCTTCAGGCCGCTTTTGTTCAACGAGTTCAACCATCGGGCCTGCGAGACTCTGGTGGCCAGTGCGCGGAAGACGCTTGGGGTCCACGGTCTACTGCGCACCGAGGAACGGACGCCGAAGCCCCCGCAGCCAGGCCAACCTGCCCCCCTGTACCCCGGGGACGTGCGCGACCTCGACATGACCGCACTCCAGGGGAAGGTCGATGTGCTCGCCGGTGGGCCGCCTTGCCAACCGTTCAGTGCCGGAGGGGTCGCCAAGGGCGACGAGGACAAGCGCAACATGTTCCCGGCGATGTTCAAGGCAGTCCGGGAGATCCGGCCCAAGGCCGTCATCTGCGAGAACGTCCGGGGTTTGCTGCGGCCTTCGTTCGCTGAGTACTTCCAGTACATCCAGAATGAGCTGCAACTCCCGTTCGAGAAGCGGGATGACCGGGTCAGCTGGCAGCACCACAACGCCCATCTAGAAGGAATCCTCGGGAAGCTCTCTGAGGATGACGCCGACCCCGATCACTACAAGGTCGTGATGGTGCCTGTTAATGCCGCGAACTACGGGGTTCCGCAGGTGCGGAACCGGGTCGTCATCGTGGCCTTCCGGGCCGACCTGGGCGTGGATGTTGAGGCATTCACGAAGTACGTTGAGACGCACAGGTTCTCTGAAGCGGCCCTGCATCGGTCCATGCGGGACGAGGACGGCCCCTACTGGCAGCGTCACCGCGATGTGCCTGACCATGTACGGGACCGGGTGCGGGCGCGCTTGCCAAAGGTGATCAAGGAAGATGATTGTCAGCCCTGGCGTACGCTTCGTGACGCTATCCAGGGCTTCGGTACGGATGTGAAGCTTCCGGCGCTGCCGTGGGTCGACCCCAATCGACTTCACGAGAAGTTTGACTTCGGCAGGGAGTTTGGCGCCATTGACCACATTGGTTGGCCTGGCGCCCGAATTTACAAGGGCCACACCCCGAACGAGCTTGACCGGCCCGCGAAGACGGTCAAGGCTGGTGTGCACGGCGTGCCGGGCGGTGAGTCGGTGATGCTGCTGGATGATCAGGTCCCCGATCCTCAGTCGTCCGACGGCTTGACCTATCTGCACCGCTATATGACCGTGCGGGAGACTGCTCGGGTAATGACCTTCCCCGACGAATGGCTCGGCTCTGGGCCTCGGGGTGAGCAGATGCGGCAACTGGGTAACGCGGTGCCGGTAGTGCTTGGCGAGTTCTTCGCCACCGCCGTCGCCGACGCCCTTGCGCTGGCAGGACACTGAGATCATGCCTGACACGGACAGGGGGCATTGGAAGGATCAGCTCCCCTCAGAGCGGGCGTATAAGCGTCGTGCCGGTGCTGTCGCGCCAGCGATGGAGCAGGATCGTGCCGCTGGAGGCCGTGGCCGACGCAGCGTAGCTCTTGGCGATGGGCGTATTGCGCGGGCTTCGGTCAGCCTGCGCCTGTACCGCCGTACGCGGCGCATCCGCGCCTATCTGCGCTGGTCGCAGGACGGTAAGACCCAAGAGCAGTACGTCTGTGAGGTCGAGCATGCCACCAGGCGAGAGAACCTGACTGAGGCATGGCAATGTGCGCGGGACAGAGGGCTGTTGGCGCAAGAGGTGTTGCCGCCCGAGTCGACTGCCTCCTCGCCTGATGTCCGCGCCACTATGCGCGCCAACCGCGGTAAGGACACCGGCCCGGAGCTGGCGTTGCGTAGTCTGTTGTACCAGCGAGGGCTGCGGTATCGGGTTAACGCTAGGCCACTTGCCGAGATCCGCCGCAGGGCAGACGTGGTCTTCCCTGGTGCCCGTGTCGCGGTCTTCGTGGATGGTTGCTTCTGGCATGGTTGCCCGGACCACTATCGCCCTGCGGTTAAGAACGCGGACTTCTGGCGTGACAAGATCGACGGCAACCGGGCCAGGGACGCGGAGACTAACCAGAAGCTGCTCGCCGCTGGTTGGACGGTCGTCCGAGTCTGGGAGCACGATGACCTCACCCGAGCTGCCGAGGAGATCGAGCAGTTGCTCCGGCAACTGCGTTCCTCTGGGCTGAGAAGGAACGCCACGGCCGGCTGTTGAGGAAGCCGGCACTGGCAGCAGGCTGTTGTCTTCGCTCAACAGCCAACTGGCGGTGATCGTCGCACCGGTCACACTCGACCTGCCGTGACCAGCAAGCGCCCGTACCGGGCTGCTCTCTGTCGTGGGGGCGCAGTAGGAGCTCGGCGTGCGGGGCTTCGGACGGACCGTTGCGGAGCCTCGTAGGCTCGGGCACATGGAGCCTGGACCGCCTGAAGGTAAGAAGCGCCGTAATCCGGACTGGGAGTGGGACGAGCTTGTGCTTGTCTGCGACCTTGTCGCCAGCAATGGGTGGGAGGGGATCCACGCTCGGGAGAAGGACCCGCGCGTGATCGAGCTCTCACGACATCTGCGAAGTCTGCCCGTTCATCCTGCTGAGATCCGTCGCGAGGACTTCCGGAACGAGAACAGCGTGGGACACAAGACCTACGACTTCGCCACGGCCTACCATCCGGATCGCGCTACGAAGAAGGGCGGCGCCGGCGTCCTGAAGGTCCTTCAGGAGTTCCTGGCCCGGCCAGCGGAGATGGCTCAGGCTGCTCGCCGACTGCGAGACGGGATCGAGGCTGGAAGTCTGCTCGACCTGCCATCCGTCAGCGAGGAGGACCTTGAGGAGTTCAGCGCCATTGAGGGGCGACTGCTCCTCCGGCGGCACTTCGCCCGCGAGCGAAACCGGACACTGCGGACGAAGAAGATTGATCAGGTCCGTCGGCGTCAGGAGGCACTCGCGTGCGAGTCATGCGGCTTCGACTTCGAGAAACAGTACGGCGAACGTGGTCGCGGCTACATCGAGTGCCACCACGTCGTTCCGCTTCATGAGGCCGGCGAGGAGCGAGTGAGGCTCGATGACCTGGCCCTGATATGCGCAAACTGCCACCGAATGATCCACCGTCGCGCTCCGTGGCTCACCCCCTCGCAGCTCAAGGACGTGATCTGGGGGCAGCCCACCGCACGAATCCAGGTCGTCGCAGACTTCCCAGGCCACGGGCGCGCGAGCGGTAGTGCGTAGTCCGTGAATGCTGGCCGAGCCAGCGACAGGGACAGAAGTTAGCGAAGCCTCGTCCAGTTGGACGAGGCTTCGCTAACTTTCTCTGGCGGTAGCGGTGGGATTCGAACCCACGGTGAAGTTGCCCCCACACACGCTTTCGAGGCGTGCTCCTTTGGCCGCTCGGACACGCTACCGAGGGAGACTCTACCGGACGGGCGGGGCGGGGACGAAATCCGTTGTCGGGCGGGGTCAGCGGTGGGTGTCGAACCAGGTGCGGAGCTGGGTGGCGCAGTCTTCGGCGAGGACGGTGGGGATGACCTCGGGGCGGTGGTTGAGGCGGGGGTCGCGGAGGGCGTCGAAGAGGGAGCCGGCGGCGCCGGTCTTGGGTTCCAGGGCGCCGTAGACGACGCGGTCCAGGCGGGACAGCACGATGGCGCCGGCGCACATGGTGCAGGGCTCCAGGGTGACCACGAGGGTGCAGCCGGTCAGGCGCCACTCGCCGACGGCTGTGGCGGCCTGGCGGATGGCGACGATCTCGGCGTGCGCGGTGGGGTCGCCGATCGCCTCGCGCTCGTTGTGGCCGCGGCCGAGGACGGTGCCGTCCGGGCCGAGGACCAGGGCGCCGACCGGGACGTCGCCGGTGGCGGGGGCCAGGGCCGCCTCGGCGATGGCTTCCCGCATGGCCGGGACCCAGCGGTCGCGCACCGGGTCGGGGCGCACCGGGGCCGGCAGCGGCGCGAGAGCGAGGTCGAGGTGGGGCTGCATCCCACCAGTGTGGGGGATGCAGCCCCGGCCACGAGAAGAAGAGCTAGCGGACCGCTTCCAGCACCTCGGCGCATCCCAGCGCCTCGGCGATCTCGGCCAGCGCGTCGCCGGGCTCGGCGCCCTCGCCGCTCAGGTCGAGCAGGTCCTTGGCGGGCACACCGAACTCGGCGAGCAGCTCGGAGTCGCCGAGCGGGCCGACCGGCACACCGCCGGGGCCGGTCAGCGGGCCGTCCTCCTCGTCCTCCTCGGCGCTGTCGGACAGCTCGGCGTCCTCGCTGTCCTCCAGTTCGGTCACCAGGCTGTCGAGGTCGTCGAACTCGCTGTCGCCGGCCCGGCCGACCAGCTCCTCGGTGAGTACGACGTCCCCGTAGGAGCTGCGCGCGGCCGCGGCGGCGTCGGAGACGAAGATCCGCGGATCCTCTTCGCCGTCCACCCGGACGACGGCGAACCACGCGTCCTCCTGTTCGATGAACACCAGCACCGTGTCGTCGTCCTGTGCCGCTTCGCGTGCCAGGTCGGCAAGATCGGCAAGGGTTTCGACGTTGTCCAACTCGGTCTCGCTCACATCCCACCCGTCCTCGGTGCGAGCAAGCACTGCAGCGAAGTACGCCACCAGGGACACTCCCAAATGGTCTCGGCCGTAGGCGATCTCGGGCGAACGCGGTCTGGCCGCCCCCGCACCAGAGGCGGTCCGCTGTTCGGACCGTCCCATCGGAATCGTGACAGATAGCCAGGCCCTGCGGGGAGTGTTCGGCAGCGCGTCTTCGCAGGTCGTGTCGGATTGGTCGGTTCTGCGCCGTGGACTGTCCGGGATTCGGTGCAGATCCGGTTCGGAACCGTCTCAGTGCCGGCTCAGGACGAGCTCAGGACGAGCGCAGGACGAGTGCAGGACGACCGCAGGACGAGTGCAGGACGAGCGCAGGACCGGTTCAGATCCGGAAGGTGCGCATGCGCAGCGCCTCCCGCATCCGGCGCTCCTTGGTCTTGCGCGGCTGCACCCGGGCGCGCAGCTCCCGGGCTTCGGCCAGCTCGCGCAGGAAGACGGCCCGGCGGCGGCGGCGCTCCGCCTCGGTCTCCATTGGCGCGTCGGCCGATTCGGCCGAGGGGTCCTCCGGGGTCCTCTTCATACCGTCCGACTTTCCCAGAACTCGCGGGTAGATACCACAGCAGGCACAGCACAACCCTCACGACACGGCTGTCGTGAGTGCACCCGGGACCCCATTAAGGTCGGGACTATGCGGATCCACGTCGTCGACCACCCCCTGGTGGCCCACAAGCTCTCCACGCTGCGCGATGAGCGCACTGACTCCCCGACCTTCCGTCGCCTCACCGACGAGCTGGTCACGCTGCTGGCTTACGAGGCCACCCGGGACGTGCGGACCGACGAGGTCGAGATCACCACCCCCGTCGCGGTCACCACCGGCACCCGGCTCAGCTACCCGCGCCCGCTGGTGGTGCCGATCCTGCGGGCCGGGCTCGGCATGCTGGACGGCATGACCCGGCTGCTGCCCACCGCCGAGGTCGGGTTCCTCGGCATGGTGCGCAACGAGGAGACCCTGGAGGCCTCCACCTACGCCACCCGGATGCCGGACGACCTGTCGGGCCGCCAGGTCTACGTGCTCGACCCGATGCTGGCCACCGGCGGCACCCTGGTCGCGGCGATCCGGCTGCTGATCGACCGTGGCGCCACCGATGTGACGGCCGTGGTGCTGCTGGCCGCGCCGGAGGGCGTCGCGGTGATGGAGAAGGAGCTGGCGGGGCTGCCGGTCACCGTGGTCACCGCCGCGCTGGACCAGCGGCTGAACGAGCACGGCTACATCGTCCCGGGCCTGGGCGACGCGGGGGACCGGCTGTACGGCACCGCCGGCTGAGAGACACACAAGCGAACAGACGAGTGGGCGGCACTCCCAGCCGGGAGTGCCGCCCACTCGTATGAGGTGCGTATGACGTGTCAGCAGTTGCCGGGCAGCGGGGAGGCGCTGGGCGAGGGTTTCATCGCCTCGGTCAGCGCGGCTGCGGCGGCGTTCGGGTCGAGCAGCGCGGTGTACGCGTCGCCGATCACGAAGTCGACGCTGCCGTCGGTGCGGGTGTCCGCCATGGTGCTGGCGCCGGTCACCTGGGCGCCCAGCAGGGTGGCCGCGCCGGCGCCGGACTGGCCGGCCACCAGCTCGGCGGCGCCGGGCACCTTCTTCTGCAGGGCGGACGGCGCGTTGCCGACCTTGCCCACGGTGAAGCCGCGCTTCTTCAGCTCGTCGGCGGTCTTCGCGGCCAGGCCGGCCTTGTCGGTGGCGTTCAGCACGTTCACCGTGACGGTCTGCGGCTGCGGGACGGCGGTGGCGGCCGGCAGCGGGCTGCCGAGCGCGGAGGGGGCGGTGGAGGGGGCGGCGGACCCGGCGGCCGAGGGCGACCCGGAGGCGCCGGCCGACGGCGACCCGGAGGCCGTGGCGGGCGCGGCCAGCGGCTTCCCGGCGGCCGAGGCCGAGGGGTGCGCGGAGGCACAGGCCTGCGCGGTGCCGTGCTTGCCCTTGCCGGTGAAGATGTCCACCACCTGCACCCCGCCCAGCGCGATCAGCGCGAGCGCGAGCAGCGATCCGATCAGCATCAGCACCCGGCGCCCGCGCTTGGGCGGTGGGCCGAGGCGCGGATAGCTGGTGCCGGTGATCCGGAACTGCTTCCCCTTCAACCCTTGGGGAGTCAACATGCTCACAGTCTGTCTCCCCTTGATGGAAGGGCAGCCGTTGGCGGCGATGACGGGCGCGTCGGGCGCGGCCGGCGGGCGGCCGGACGCGAATGTCCGCAGCGCGCTGGGGCCGTGGTCAGCAGCCTAGTCCGGTTCCCGGGATGAAGGTAATAAATGATCATCATTTGGCGCACCCGAGCACTCGAAAGGGTGTACTGACGATCATTCGGGCACCTCGTCCGGGTGACAGAGGGCGACAGAAGAGCGATCAGCTGGATGGCGGCGGGGTGGCGGACGGCCGCGCCGAGTGAGCCGCCGTCAGTCCATCTCCAGCACCCGGGCGTGCAGCACCTGGCGCTGCTGCAGCGCCGCGCGCACGGCGCGGTGCAGCCCGTCCTCGAGGTAGAGGTCCCCGTGCCACTTGACCACGTGGGCGAAGAGGTCGCCGTAGAACGTCGAGTCCTCCGCCAGCAGGGTCTCCAGGTCCAACTGGCCCTTGGTGGTCACGAGCTGGTCCAGTCGCACCGGGCGAGGGGCGACGTCCGCCCACTGGCGGGTGCTGGTACGGCCGTGATCCGGGTACGGCCGCCCGTTGCCGATGCGCTTGAAGATCACACGGAAAGCCTACCGTTAGCGCGGCGGGTGGCGCAGCAAGCGCGCTGTCCCCGAACCAATTGGCCGGTGCCCGAACCAACCGGCCGGTGTCCGAACCAATGGCCCAGGCCGGATGAGCGCTATCCGCGCAGTGCCGCGCCGATCCGGTCCAGCGAGGAGAGCCGCATCAGGCCGTAGTTGTAGAACTCGACCTCCGGCACGCCCAGCCCGCGCAGCGTGGCGATCTTCTCGGCCAGGTTGGCCGGGCCGTCGCAGTCCTCGGCCATCGGACGCAGGATCACCGCCAGCTCGGCGGGACGGACTCCGTGCAGTGCGAAGGCGGCGACCTTCTCGCGCACCGCCTCGGCGGTCTTGGCGTAGCCCAGGGTCTCGATGCCCACGCCCGCCTTGACCAGCGCGGGCAGGTCGATCCCGGCCAGCCAGCCGGTGCCGGGGCCGCCGCCGTCCATGAAGCTCAGCCGCATGCCGTGCTGCCCGGCCCGCTCGGCGAGTTCGGCGGCCAGCGAGGTGACGGTGCCGGCGGCGGCGTCGACGTAGGCGGCCAGCGCGCCGTCGGCCAGCTGGTCCAGCGCGCCGGGTTCGGCGGCGGCGGACTCGTCGGCGAGTCGGCGGCGGATCTCGGTGGTGGCGACCCGCCGCACCCGCTCGGCCGGCACGCCCTGGGCGGTGGCGGCGGCCAGGCAGTGCGGGCAGAAGCAGATCCCCAGCAGGGCTTCGGCGACCGGGCCGAGCCGCTCGAAGTAGCGCTCGTGGTGGTAGCCGTGCCGCAGGCCGTGGAAGTGCAGCGACTCGGCGCGGATCGCGTCCACGCCGTACCGGGCCAGTTCGTCCACCAGCCCGAGCGCGTACTCGCGCACCTCGGGGTTGGCGGGGCAGAGCTCGGTGAGGTGGCGGTCGCCGAAGGCGTTGGCGGGGGCGCAGTCGGGGTGCTGGAAGCCGAGCCGGTCGTTGTGGCAGAAGACGGTCCAGGCGTGCAGCTTCAGCCCGCGCCGCCGGGTCTCGGTGGCGGCCTCGGCGAACGGGTCGCGGTCACCGATCGCGGTGGACGGCGTCGGGGCGAGCCGCTTTCCGGCCCAGCGGGCCGGGTCGGGCCGGAAGTACGCCGCGCCCGGCTCCAGGTAGCGCAGCACCCGGGTCGGGTGGTGCGGGAAGACGTCGCGCGCCTCGTGGTAGACCGAGGCCAGCGTCACGCCGCCGACGCCGGCGCGGTCGGTGAGGTTGCCGAAGAAGGTGTCCGCACCCTCGTCGATCAGGTCGGTGGCGAAGGCGAGGACGGACGACTGCACGGTGCGGCTCCGGGACGACGAGGACGCGAGGGCCACGCGAGGGCGACGCGCGAGCGACGCAGGGGTGCGCGGGGTGCGCGGGGGGCGCGGGGTACGGAGCCCCACGCTAGCCGCCCGGCTTAGGATGGTCTAGACCTTAGAGTCCGAGATCGTCCAGCTCCTTGAGCAGCTCCGAGCGGGGAGTGGACACTGCGTCGCCCTTGTCCTTGCCCCTGCCCCCGCCCCCGCCGGTGGCCCCGCTCCCGCCCTCGCCCCCGCCGGCGGCCGGTCGAGTCCGGTCGCGCAGCAGCCAGGCGCCCGCGAGGCCGCCGACCAGTCCACCCAGATGGCCCAGCCAGCTCACCTGACCCGCCGCGCCCGGCATCGCGCCGAAGACCAGGTAGGCGAAGGAGGCGGCCATCACCAGCCCGATCAGCGTGTCGATCAGGTGCCGGTCGAAGACCCCGCGCAGCACCACGTAGCCGAAGTACCCGAAGACCAGTCCGCTGGCCCCCACGGTCAGCGTGGCGGCGCTCTGGAAGATCCAGACCGTCAGTCCGCTGGTGAGGGTGACCAGCGCGGTCAGGGCGAGGAACTTCGCCACCCCGCGGTAGGCCGCCAGGAAGCCGAAGATGAAGAGCGGTCCGGAGTTCGCCTGCAGGTGGCCCCAGCTGAAGTGCAGCAGCGGCGCGGTGAAGATCTCCGGCAGTCGGCCGAGGTCGTGCGGGCGGACCCCGTACTGGGCGGTCAGCGCCATACTGTCGGACCAGTTGCCGAGCTGCACCGCCCAGACCACGGCGAGCAGCCCGAACACCGTGAAGAAGGCCTTGCGCGCCTCGGCGATCATTCGCGCCTCGGCACTGCGCAGGTCGGTCTCGGCCATCTCGCTCCCCTCCCGGCAGCAGTTCCTTCGGCAGTCCCTTCGGCCGATCGTAGGGGCTCGGGACGAGGACGGGTACGCCGGCCGGGTGACAGTCGGACTGTCGCAGCCGGGTCGCGACCTCGGTGGACCAGACGATGAACAGATGAGTGTCCGTCAGATCATTGTCACGGCCCGCGCCACCGTCAGGTCCAGAGCCAGCACCACCGCCAGGTCCAGCTCCAGAGCCAGCACCACCGCCGGCTCCGGAGCCCGCGCCACCGCCAGGGCCAGGGCCCCGCTGGCCCTGGCCACCGCGCTGCTGCTGGGCGCGGCGGGTGGGGTGACCGGGCCGGTCGCCGTCGCCGCCGCCGCGCAACCGCACCGCGTCACCGTCAACGACCCGGCCCAGTACGTCAATCCGTTCGTCGGCACGAAACAGGGCGCCACCGACTACGGCAACGGCGGCGGCGCGGGCAACACCTTCCCCGGTGCCACCGCCCCGCTCGGCATGGTGCAGTGGAGCCCGGACACCGTCACCTACCAGCACGGCGGCTACGACTACGACGACCAGCGGATCCGCGGCTTCAGCCTGACCCACATCTCCGGCGCGGGCTGCGGCGACTACGGCAACATCCCGTTCCTGCCGCTGCTCGGCGACAGTCCGGTGGGCCACGAGACCTTCTCGCACGGGAACGAGTGGGCCTCGCCCGGCGCGTACGACGTGACCTTCGACAACGGGCTGCACACCGCGCTGTCCACCACCCAGCGCTCGGGCATCGCCCGGTTCAGCTACCCGGCCGGCCAGCGCGCCTCGCTGACCGTCGACGCCGGTCGGGCGTTCAACAGTGCCAGCGGCTCGGTGGCCATCGGCACCGACCGGATCTCCGGCTACACCGACAGCGGCAACTTCTGCGGGGCGGGCAACCACTACCGGATCTACTTCACCGCCGCTTTCGACCACCCGTTCACCCGGGCCGGCATCGTGCAGGACGGCCGGCTCGACACGACCCGCCACACCGCCACCGGCAGCAGCCCGGGGATCGCCCCGCAGCCCGCCCGCACCGCCGAGGCCCAGGCCGCCCAGTCCGGCAAGCGCGGGCCCGACCAGTCGGTGCACCCGGAGGCCCCGGACACCGGCTCGGGCGCGCAGGCCATGGTCTCCTTCGACACCAGCAGCAACCCGGAGGTGATCGCCAAGGTCGGCATCTCCTTCGTCAGCGCCGACAACGCCTGGGACAACCTGCAGGCCGAGCAGGGCGGGAACGGCTTCGACCAGGTCAGGCTCGGCGTCCGGGCGGCCTGGAACGAGCTGCTCGGCCGGATCGCGGTGGGCGGCGGCACCAAAAAGCAGCTGCGCACCTTCTACACCGCGCTCTACCACTCACTGCTGCACCCGAGCGTGCTCAGCGACGTGGACGGCCGCTACCCCGGGTTCGACGGCCAGGTGCACCGCGCCGCGGACGGAAAAGTCCAGTACGCCGACTTCTCGGGCTGGGACGTCTACCGCTCCCAGGTCCAGCTGCTCGCCCTGCTGGCCCCCAAGGAGGCCTCCGACATCGCCCAGTCGGTGGTCAACCAGGGCGTCCAGGGCGGCTACTTCGACCGCTGGACGCTGGCCAACGGCGGCACCGGGGTGATGGTCGGCGACCCGCTGCCGATGATCGCCGCCAGCATCCAGGCCTTCGGCGGCACCGACTTCGACGCGGCCGAGCTGCTGCGCCGGTCGCTGGCCGGAAGCGCCGACGGGCGCGAGCGCCCGGGGCACGCGGTCTACGACGGGCAGGGGTACCTGCCGGTCGGCACACCCGGCGAGTGGGGGCCGGCCGCCGACACCCTGGAGTACACCAGCGCCGACTTCGCGCTCTCCCAACTCGCCGAGCGGATCGGCGCGCACAGCGAGCACGACGCGCTGCTGCGCCGCTCGGCCAACTGGCGCAACCTGTTCAACGCCGACAGCCACTACATCCAGCCGCGCAACGCCGACCACAGCTGGCCCGGCTTCGACCCCGCCAACCAGGACTCCTACACCGAGGGCAACGGCGCCCAGTACACCTGGATGGTCCCCTACAACCACCGCGGCCTGTTCGACGCGATGGGCGGCGACCAGGCGGTCAGCGCCCGACTCGACTCCTTCTTCCAGAACCTCGACGCCGGCCCGAACGCGCCCTACGCCTACCTGGGCAACGAGCCGAGCCTCAACACCCCCTGGGCCTACGACTACGCGGGCCGCCCCGACCGGGCCCAGGACGTGGTGCGCCGCGCGCTGACCATGCTGTTCGGCGACACGCCCGACGGAGAGGTGGGCAACGACGACCTCGGCGAGATGAGCTCCTGGGCGGTCTGGGCCACCCTCGGCCTCTACCCGCAGGCGCCGGGCCGCGCCGAACTGGTGCTGGCCAGCCCGCTCTTCCCGCAGACCACGATCAGCCGCGGCAACGGCGTCTCGATCGACCTGAGCGCGCCCGCGGCCAGCGAGGACGCACGCTACGTGCACGGCCTGCGGGTCAACGGGGCCGCCTCCGACCGGCCCTGGCTCAGCGCCGAACTGGTCGCCCAGGGCGCCACGCTGGACTACACGCTGTCGACCGACCCGGACCCGACCTGGGGCCACGACCCGAACTCCGCGCCGCCCTCATTCGACGTCGGCCCGGCCCAGCCGGTCACCGGCCCGGTGACCGGACTGGCCGGCAAGTGCATGGACGTCGACCACAGCGGCGGGCCCGGCACTCCGGTACAGCTGTGGCAGTGCGACGGGACCGGCGCCCAGAGCTGGACCCTGGCGAGCGACGGAACGGTGCGGGCGCTGGGCATGTGCCTGGACGTGCTGCACAGCGCCACCGACGCCGGCACCCCCGTCCAGGTCTGGAACTGCAACGCCACCGGCGCCCAGCAGTGGTGGGCGCGCCCGGACGGCTCGCTCTACAACCCGCCGTCGGGCCGCTGCCTGGACCTGCCGCGCGGCGTCACCGACGACGGGACCCACCTGCAGTTGTGGGACTGCAACGGGACCGGCGCCCAGCGCTGGACCGTGCCGACCGGCTGACGCCGCCTCGGCTCACCACCCCGGAAGGCTGCCGGCCCTACTTCGAGGGCCCGGCGGCCTTCTCGGCCTTCGCCGCCTGCTTGGCCTGCTGCTTGTACGCCCGGACCTGGACGAGCGACTCCGGGTCGGTGATGTCCGCCACCGACCGACGGCTGCCCTCCTCCCCGTACAGGCCCGCCGCCTCCCGCCAGCCGTCCGGCCGGACGCCGAACTGCTTGCCGAGCAGCGCCAGGAAGATCTGCGACTTCTGCTTGCCGAAGCCCGGCAGCTCGACCAGCCGCCGCAGCAGCTCCGCCCCGCTCGGCACCTCGCGCCACACCGCCGCGGCATCACCGTCGTAGTGCTCCACCAGGTACTGGCACAGCTGCTGCACCCGCTTCGCCATCGACCCCGGATACCGGTGCACCGCCGGCTTGGCCGACAACAACTCGGCGAACGCCTCCGGGTCGTAACCGGCGATCACCCGCGCGTCGAGATCCTCGGCGCCCATCCGCTGAGCAATGGTCAGCGGCCCGGCGAACGCCTTCTCCATGGGCACTTGTTGATCAAGAAGCATTCCGGTCAGCGCGGCCAACGCACTGCGACTGAGCAGCGCGTCGGCGTCCGCCTGCTGGGCGAGGTGGAGGGAGACAGCCATGCCACCCATCATGACGGACCGGCGGGCCAGGACGGCGGAACTGCGGAGGAGATAATTCCGGGAATCTACTCGGCGGTACCTCAGATAATCCTCAATAATTGACGGGGATTTCCGGTAAAGGGTTACTGGCGCCGGACTTCCGGGCTACCTTTTCCTGCCGTTGCGTGGCGCATCCCCAACCGCGCAGGAGAGGCGGTATCCCCATGAGCACGGACACCACCAAGCGCTCAGAAATTCCCCGGCAGCAGGAGGACAACCAGCTCCAGGCCGGATTGAAGAACCGTCATCTGTCCATGATCGCGATCGGCGGTGTGATCGGCGCCGGGCTCTTCGTCGGCTCCGGCGCCGGCATCGCGGCCACCGGACCGGGCATCCTGCTCTCCTACGCGCTGGCCGGCGTGCTGGTGGTGATGGTGATGCGGATGCTCGGCGAGATGGCCGCGGCCGATCCGCAGAGCGGCTCCTTCTCCGCCTACGCGGACCGGGCGCTGGGCCGCTGGGCCGGGTTCACCATCGGCTGGCTGTACTGGTTCTTCTGGGTCGTGGTGCTGGCCGTGGAGGCCACCGCCGGCGCCAAGATCCTCAACGGCTGGGTGCCGAGCGTGCCGCAGTGGGCCTTCGCCCTGCTGGTGATGGCCGTGCTGACCGCGACCAACCTGTTCTCGGTCGCCTCCTACGGCGAGTTCGAATTCTGGTTCGCCGGAATCAAGGTGGTCGCGATCGCCGCCTTCATCGTGGTCGGAGCGTTGGCGGTGTTCGGGCTGCTGCCGGACACCCACGCGGTCGGCACCAGCAATCTGTTCGGCCACGGGGGATTCCTGCCGCACGGTGTCGGCGCGGTCTTCACCGGCATGCTCACCGTGGTCTTCGCCTTCATGGGCAGCGAGATCGTCACTCTGGCGGCCGGCGAGTCGGAAGATCCGGAGCGGGCCGTCAGCAAGGCGACCAACAGCGTGATCTGGCGGATCGGCATCTTCTACCTGGGCTCGATCCTGCTGGTGGTCACCCTGCTGCCGTGGGACTCCGCCAAGGTCGCGGGCAGCCCGTACGTCGCGGTGCTGGAGCACGTCGGGATCCCCGGCGCGGCCCAGCTGATGAACGTCATCGTGCTCACCGCCGTGCTCTCCTGCCTCAACTCCGGGATGTACACGGCCTCCCGGATGGCCTTCTCGCTCGGGCAGCGCGGCGACGCGCCGGCCGCCTTCGCCAAGGTGACCTCGCGCGGTGTGCCGCGCACGGCGATCCTGGCCTCGGTGGTCTTCGGCTTCGTCGCGGTCTTCTTCAACTACACCTCGCCGGACACCGTCTTCCAGTTCCTGCTGAACTCCTCGGGCGCGGTGGCGCTCTTCGTCTGGCTGGTGATCTGCTTCTCGCAGCTGCGGATGCGCCGGATCATCGAGCGCGAGGCGCCCGAGCGGCTGACCGTGCGGATGTGGCTCTACCCGTACCTGACCTGGGCCACCATCGGCCTGATCGGCTTCGTGGTGGCCTACATGTTCACCGACCACGACGGGCGGATCCAGATGATCCTCTCGCTGGTCGCGGCCGCCGTGGTGCTGGTCGCCGCCCGCGTGGTGGAGGCCCGCCGCAAGTCCCGGGCCGCGCTGGCGGACTAGCACCGGACAGGCCCTAGAAGCGGTCGATCGGCAGGACGGTGTAGAGCGAGGCCAGCGAGAGCGCGAGCCGGTCCTCGCTGCCGAGCCGGCGGGCGTGCAGGAAGGGCGGGTCGAGGGCCAGGTCGCAGACGTCGTACTCGACGACCTCGCCGGCGCCGGCCAGGTACTCGATGGTGATCGGCTGGTCGGCGCGGATCGCGCGGGCCAGCCGGCTCACGCAGGAGCCCATCAACCGCGGGGTCTCGCGGGCGAGTTCCTCCTCGGTCAGCTCGTCGGGCTTGCCGTAGGCCGCCGCCGGACCGCCGGGGACGGTGAACAACCGGCCGGCCAGCTCGCGCAGGTCGGCGCTGGACGGCAGTGCCCGTCCGGTGCGCGGCGAGCGGACCGGGCCGCTGCGCTGCGGTGGCACCGCGGGCGCCCGCTCGGTGCCGGCCCGTTCGAGCAGCAGCGTGCCGTCGGCGCCCTCCTCGACCGGCGCGTAGCCCTCGGCCCGCAGCGCCGCCAAGGTGGCCTCCGGGCCGGTCGCGCTGACCAGCACGGTCGGGGCGATCAGCCGCAGTCGCAGCGAGGCGAGGCGGCGGTGCGCGAGCAGTTCGGCCAGCAGGGCCGGATCCTCGCCGTACAGCACACTGCCCGGGGCGACCACCCGCACCCGGCCGTGCCGGCGGGCGGTGTCGCCGATCAGGTAGCTCAGCGGCTGCGGTAGCTGCTCCACCCCGCCGACCGCGAGCAGTTCGGCGGTGAGCTGCTGCGGTGAGCGCCCGCCGTCCAGCGCGCGCCGGATGCTGCCGGCGGTGAACCGCCAGACCGAGGCGGTGCCGTGCGACTCCCGGTCGGCGGCGGCGTCCAACAGTGCGGTCAGCCGCCCGCCCGGCGGACCGGCCACCACCGCCGTCAGGTCGGTGCCGAGCCTGGCCCGCTCGGTCGCGCCCGGCAGCAGCCGGCGGGCGCAGTCCAGCAGGCCCTGCGGCTGCTCCGCCGAGTGCCCGGCCAGTGCCGCGCCGAGCGGCGACAGGGTGCCCCGGGCGACCACGCCGAGCAGCTCGGCCTCCTGGATCACGGTGGCGAACGGCGCCGGCTCCTGCGGGAGTTGGTCGCAGAGCGGCCGGTGCCAGGCGACCAGTCGGCCGAGCCCGGCGGCGCGCGCGGCGCCCCGCTCGGCGGGCAGCCGACCGGCGGCCGTCAGCAGGCCGCGCCGGGCGTGCCGGCAGCTCGGGCTGGGCGCCCGGGTGACCAGCGCGGGCCAGGACTTGCCGTCCTTGTCCAGTACGGCGGTCGGGGTGAACGGCAGCGTCAGCCAGCCGGCCGCGAGGGCGACGAACTGCCGGGCCGGATCCTCCTCGCGCCAGCTGTCGTACTGCGGTGTCAGCGCCAGCGGCCCGTCCTCGGCCTCCAGGTCGGCGGCCCGCCGGGTGGTCCGCGGCAGGTGTGCGGTGCGGTTGCCGGTGGGCGGGCCGCCGCCCGCGCCGACCAGCAGCCCCGCCGCGAGCGCGCACTCCAGGACCAGCCGGAGCAGCGTCTCCGAGCACCTGGTCGTCTTGGCCAGCCGGCCCAGCTCGCGCGGCCCGACCCCGCCGGACTTGAGCAGCGCCACCGGGTGCAGGGCGCACTCGGCCAGCACCGCGGCGGCCTGGGTGGTGAACGCGGTGGCCGCCGAGACCGCCTCGCGGGCCACCTCGGCCGCACCGACCGGGACCAGTTCGGGCTCCGGCGGAACCGGGTCGAACGGCGCGTGCCAGGACGGACCGCGCAGCGCCAAGGTCACCTCGGCGGGCACCCGGGCCGGCCCGTACCCGTGGTGCGCCCGGACCAGCAGCCCGCGCTCGCGCGCCCACCTCGCCGCCCGCCCCACCTCGCCGGAGGGCGAGAACACCGCGCGGGCCGTCTCCGCGTGCTCCAGCAGCAGCGGCCGCACCCCGGCGGGGGCGTCGGCCAGCACCGCGTCCAGCCGCCGTGGATCGGCGAAGTGGTCGGTCAGCGTGGCCAGCCGCTGCTGCTTGGTCACCGGCACCCGCTGGTCCAGCAGCAGCAGTATCGAGCGCAGCTCCTCCGAGGTGGCCTCGGCGAGCAGTTCGGCCACCGGTGCTTCGAGGCCGAGCGGGCTGGGCCAGATCTGCCGCAGCGCGGGGTTCGGATGCAGCCGGTCGTGCTCGTCGGGCCAGGCCAGCCCCTGCCCGGCCAGCGCCTGCAGCGCGGTGTCCAGGCCGGCGGCCCGCTCGCCCCCGGTGGCGTCGAGCAGCCGGGCCAGTTCGTGGCGGCCGGCGCGGGGGCCGAGCGCGACCAGCGCCTCGGCCGTCTGCAGGCATGGCACCGGCAGCCGGCGCAGCACCACACCCGCCGAGCCGGGCCGGACCAGTCGCTCGGCCACCTCGGCCAACGTGCGCGGGGCCGGTTCCACGGCGGTGTCCGGCCGGGCCCGCAGCAGGCGGTAGAGCTGCTCCAGGTCCAGGCCGGCCAACCAGGCGAGGAGTTCGGTGGGCGGTGCAGGGGATGACTCGGTGCTGGTGATGACGGCTCACCTCGCTCGACGCGACGGCGCGCGACCTGACAGCCTTGCAGGCTGCGACGGCTATGTGACTGTGCGTCAGTCTAGTGCGCGGTGCGGCCCGTGGGGCGGGTTCGCCAAGATCCCCGCCGCGATCCCCGCCGCGATCCCCGCCGCGATCCCCGCCGTGATCCCCGCCGTGATCCCCGCCGCGATCCCCGCCGTGATCCCCGCCGTGATCCCCGCCGCGATCCCCGCCGTGATCCCCGCCGTGATCCCCGCACCGGGGTGGATCCGTTGACATGTGACCAAAAGGTCACCTATTCTCGAAAACGTGGACCTGATATTCAAGGCCCTCGCCGACCCCACCCGGCGAAGCCTGCTGGACGAGCTCTTCCGCGAGGACGGGCAGACCCTCAGCGCGCTGGAGGCCCGGTTCGAGACCTCCCGCTTCGCCGTGATGAAGCACCTCAAGGTGCTGGAGGAGGCAGGCCTGGTGGTCACCCGCCGGCAGGGCCGGGAGAAGCTGCACTTCCTCAACCCCGTCCCGATCCGGTTGGTGCACGACCGCTGGGTGAGCAAGTACGCGCAGCCCTGGGCCGCTGGGCTCAGCGACCTGAAGAGCCGACTGGAGAGTCCGATGCAGAAGGTCTTCGAGATCTACATCCGCACCACCCCCGAACGCCTCTGGGAGGCGATCACCGACCCCGACATCCGGGCCAGGTACAACTTCGGCGCCCGGGTCACCTCCGACTACCGGCCGGGCTCGCGCTACGAGATGAACGCCACCGCGCCCGACGGCACGCCCGTGCCGCTCGGCGAGGGCGAGATCATCGAGATCGATCCGCCGCGCAAGCTGGTGCAGAGCATGGTGGCGCTGTGGAGCGACGAGGTGAAGAGCGAGGGCACGTCGCGGGTCACCTGGGAGATCGAGCCGGTCGGCGACTCCTGCCGACTCCTGGTGACCCACGACCACCTGCGCGAGGGTGCCAACGACGAGCTGTACGGCGGCTGGCCGATGATCCTCTCCGGCCTGAAGACCTGGTTGGAGACCGGCCAGCTGCTCACCACCCCGGGTTCGCTGCGGTACGGCAGCTGACGGAGAGTCAGCAGTCCGTCGTCAGTCCGTCGTCACCCGTGCAGCAGGGCGTTCAGCTCCCCGTACGGAATCGCCTCCCCGAGCTCGTCGTAGGTGCCCGTCGCGTACAGCTCGCGCGCGGTGCGCTGGACCACGGCGTAGGCGCTCTCGGCCACCGCCGAGCCGAGGCTGACCCGGGCCACGCCGAGCTTGCCCAGCTCGGCGACGCTCGGCGCGCCCGGTCCGACCAGCACGTTCAGCGGTACCGACAGCGCCTCGGTGAGCGCGCCCAGCTCGGCCGGGTCGGTGAGACCGGGGACGAAGACCCCGCTGGCGCCCGCCGCGACATAGGCGGCCGCCCGGTCCAGGGTCTCCTGACGGCGGGTCGCCGGGTCGCCGACCGCGCGCAGATAGGTGTCGATCCGGGCGTTGAGGTAGAGCGGAATCCCGGCGGCGTCGGCCGCCGCCCGGGCCGCGGCCAGGCGCTCGGCCTGCTCGTCCACCGGCCGCAGCGGAGCCCGGCCGGTGCGGTCGGCGTCCTCCAGGTTGATGCCGACGGCGCCGGCCGCCAGCACCCCGGCGACGGTCTCGCCGACGCCGGCCGCGCTGTCCGCGTAGCCGTCCTCGATGTCGGCGGTGACCGGCAGCTCCACGGCGGCCACCACCCGGGCGGTCAGTTCCAGGGCGAGGGTGCGGCCGAGCTTGCCGCCGTCCTGGGCGCCGAGCGCCCAGGCCACACCGGCGCTGGTGGTGGCGACGGCCGGGGCGCCGGCCGCGGCGACGATCCGGGCGCCGGCGGCGTCCCAGACGTTGGCCAGGGCCAGCGGGGCGGCGGCCTGGTGCAGGGCGTGGAAGGCGAGGGCTCTGTCGTGCTGGTTCGTCATGGCGTCAGTTCACCAGCTGTGGGCGGGTGCTGTCCGGCGGATTTCGGTCAGGCAGGCTTGCGGGCCTCGATCAGGAACCGCGCGGTGCTCGCCACGAACGGCCCGTCCCGCCGGATCTGCCGGTCCAGTTCGCGCAGCCGCTCCCGGTACTGGTCCACGGTGAAGCCCGGGACCATCCAGATCACCTTGCGCAGGAAGTACACCACCGCGCCGATGTCGTGGAACTCGGTGCGCAGCCGCTCGTACCGCAGGTCCACCACCTCCAGGCCGGCCGCCTGCGCCGCCTGTCGGGCGAGTTCCGGATCCCGGGCCCGGCGCACCTGCTCCGACTGGGGTCCGAGGAAGTACTCGACCAGCTCGAAGACGCTGGCCGGGCCGACCTGCTGGGAGAAGTAGCTGCCGCCGGGGCGCAGCACCCGGGCGATCTCCTCCCACCACACCGTCACCGGGTGGCGGCTGACCACCAGGTCGAAGGCCTCGTCGGCGAACGGCAGCGGCGGCTCGTCCTGGTCCGCCACCACGGCCACCCCGAGCGGGTGCAGCAGCCGGGTCGCCTTGGCGATGTTCGGCGGCCAGCCCTCGGTGGCCACGGTCAGCGGGGCCAGGCCGCCGGCCCCGGCCAGCACCTCGCCGCCGCCGGTCTGCAGGTCCAGTGCGGCCTGGACGCGGGTCAGCCGCTCGCCGAGCAGTCGCTGGTAGCCCCAGGAGGGCCGCTGCTCGGTGGCCCGGCCGTCGAGCCAGGAGAAGTCCCATCCCGCCACCGGGGCCGCCTCGGCCTCGGCCACCAGCTCCTCGAAGGTCCGTGCTGCCGCCGGATGCTGATCCTCGTTCATCTGCCCGATCCTGCCAGTTCCAAGATCTCCTCGCGCCGAATTTCGGCGCCCGCCGCCGCGCCGCCGCACTCCCCGGCGACCCCACCCCCTGACGGGAATCCGCTGCTCAGGCGGGGAGGACGTCGACGGTGGGGACGACGATGCCGAACAGGTCGGTGACGGTGGTCAGGGCGGCGACCTGGAGGGCGGCGGCGGGCAGCACGGTGCCGTCCGGGGCGGTGAGCGCGCGGGTGGCGGTGGTCTCGGCGACGACGGTGGGCCGGTAGCCGAGGTGGAAGGCGCCCTGGGCGGTGTAGTTGACACACATGTGCGTCATGAAGCCGGCCAGCACCAGGTCCTTGCCGCTGCCCGGTTCGAAGCCCAGGCCGTGCAGCGTCTTCTCCAGTTCGGTGGCATGGAAGGCGTTGGGGACCTGCTTGACCACGACCGGCTCGCCCTCGGCCGGAGCGACCTCCTCGCTGATCGCCCCGATCCGGGCGCGGATGTCGTACGGGGTGTTCTCGCCACCGTCGTTGACGATGTGGACGACCGGGATGCCGGCGGCGCGGGCCCGGGCCAGCAGGCGGGCGCCGGCGGCGAGGGCTTCCTCGGCACCGTCGAGGGCCATCACGCCGGTGCGGTAGGTGTTCTGGAAGTCGATCATGATCAGGGCGGACTCGCCGAGGCGTGGCGGCCGGTTGTCCAGGCCGCTCACGTCGCGCAGCGTGCTGGAGGGCTGATTCGTGCTCATCCGAAGCCTTTCGAAGGTCAGTTGGACTGGATACGAAAGCGGCGGCGGTACGCCGCGGGGGTGGTGGCGAGTTGCCGCCGGAAGGCGCGGTGGAGGGTCTCGGCGGAGCCGAAGCCCGCGACGGTGGCGACCTGCTCCAGCGGGCAGTCGGTGCTCTCCAGCAGTCGGCGGGCCGCCTCGACCCGGGCGGCCTGGACGTAGTCGGCCGTGCTGGTGCCCGTCTCCTGCTTGAACACCCGGGCGACGTGCCGTTCGCTCAGGCACATCCGGGCGGCCAGGGCCGCCGCGGACAGGTCTTCGTCGAGGTGGTCGGCGATCCACAGCCGCAGTTCGTCGATGTCCCGGCGGTCGGAGGCGGTCCGGCTGAGCGGCACCGAGAACTGGCTCTGGCCGCCCTGGCGTTTGAGGTACATCACCAACTGCCGGGCCACCGCGAGGGCGAGGTCCTCGCCCTGGTCCGCCGGCTCGCCCCGCACGAGGGCCCCTGGGGCACCATCAACATCATCGCCCTGGACGCCTCCGGGGAGCTGTGCGTCGGCGTCTCGACCTCCGGCTACCCGTTCAAGTACCCGGGCCGGGTCGGCGACTCGGCGATCCCCGGCGCGGGCAACTGGTGCGACCTGCGGGCCGGCGGCGCCGCCTGCACCGGACCCGATCCGCCCCTACCGGACCTTCGTCACCGTCGTCCTGCTGACCCGCGGCATCGCGGAGTAGCGGAAGAGGCTCCTATCGTTGAACCACGAGAGGTGGCGCACGGTGAGGCGGGCGGAGCATGGAAGGCGCGGAGATCGACTACGCGGCCATGTTCCAGGCCCTGCCCGGCATGGTGGCGCTGCTGACCCCGGAGCTGGCGTACGCCGACGTGAACGAGGAGTTCCTGCGGCTGTCGGGCCGCACCCGTGAGGAGCTGATCGGCCACTACCTGTTCGACGTCTTCCCCGACAACCCGAACGACCCCGCGGCGACCGGTGCCCGGAATCTACGCGCATCGCTCGTCCGGGTGCTGGAAACCGGGGAGCGCGACGCCATGGCGCTGCAGCGGTACGACGTCGAGTCCACCGAGCGGCCGGGCACCTGGACGGAGCGGTACTGGAGTCCGGTCAACGCCCCCGTGCTCGGGCCGGACGGTCGGGTGGTCCTGATCGTGCACCGGGTGGAGGAGGTGACCGAGCTCATCAAGGCCCGCGGCGGCCCGGAGGGCACCCGGGCCCGGGTGCTGGAGGCCGAGCTCTACACCCGGGCCCGCGAGCTGCAGGAGGTCAACGAGCGGCTGCGGAAGGCCCACGCCCGGGAACGCGAGGTGGCTCTCGCCCTGCAGGAGGCGATGCTGCCCGCCCCGAGGCCGGTGGGCCACCACCGGGCCGCCGTCCGCTACCGGCCCGCGGTGGGCTCGCTGAACGTGTGCGGCGACTGGTACGACCTGGTCGACCTGCCCGGCGACCGGATCGGGGTCGCCGTCGGCGACGTCGTCGGCCACGGCCTCGGCGCCGCCTGTGTCATGGGTCTGCTCCGCAGCGCGTTGAGCGCGGCCTCACTGGTCGCCGACGGCCCCGCGCAGGCGCTGGACGTCCTCGGCCTGTACGCCCGCTCGGTCGACGGCGCCGCGAACACCACCGCGGTGGAGACGCACATCGACTGGGACGCGCACACCATCGCGTACAGCAGCGCCGGTCATCCGCCGCCCGCGCTGCTGCACACCGACGGCAGCGTCGAGTTCCTGGACCAGGCCACCGACCCCCCGCTCGGCGCCCGCCCCGAGCCGGTTCCCCGTCCCCAGGCCGCCGTCGCGTTCACCGAGGGCGACACCCTGGTGCTCTACACCGACGGACTGGTCGAACGCCGCCGCGAGGACATCGACACCGGCCTCGCCCGCCTCGCCGACTCGCTGTCCCGCCACCGCGAGCTCGCCCCCGAAGCCCTCGCCGACGCCCTGCTGCACGCCCTGCTGCCGTTGGGCGGCGCGACCGACGACACCGCGCTGGTCATCGTCCGGCTCTGAAGACGCGTGCAGTGTGAGCTGAACCCGGACGTTAAGAGACCGCTAAGACTGCCGGGATCATGCAGTGCGCGACTGCCGACTGCGGCGCCACCATTGCGCCTGCGGCTCACGGAGTGTGGCCGTCGGGGGAGTGCGAAGGCGGGCGAGCACAGTGCGTGGCTTTCTGGGGGCGGTCACGGGGTATCCCACTGTGCTCTTCACCTTCGCGCTGGTCGTGGTGGTGGGCTACTGGATGCTGGTACTCGTGGGCGGCGCGCATGTCCACGGAGCACGCGGGGGGCATCCGGGCCACGGGGGGCACCACGGCCACGGCGGGGGGCGGCACGGCCACGGCCACGGCGCCGGACGTCACTGGCATCCCGGACTGCGGCGAGTGGCCGGCCTGGGCGGGGTGCCGATCACCGTGGCGGTCTCGCTCGTGGTGGCCTTCGCCTGGTTCACCGCGCTGGCCGGGCAGGCCTGGCTCGGCACCCAGGGGGCCTGGTTCCTGCTGCCGGTGGCGCTGGTCGGCGGCTGGGCGGGTGCCCGGCTGCTGGTCTGGCCGTTGCGGCGGCTGATGCCCGAGCCGGCCCCGCCGCCATCGCGCCGGGACTTCGTCGGACTCGGCTGCGTGATCCGCACCGGGCGGGTCGGTCCCGACTTCGGGCAGGCCGAGGTCCACGCGGCCGACGGCTCCTCGGCCGTGGTGCAGGTCCGCCAGAGCCGTGATGACGCGGCAGCGGCGGGCGGCGTGCTTCGGGCCGGGGCGTCCGCGCTCATCTACGACTACGACGCCGAGGGCGAGTTCTTCTGGGTCATGCCCGCCCCGCCGGTCACCGGCTGACACACCGTCAGGCCGTCAACTCCTCTGCTTGATCACCCATTTCATTCGCGGCAAGGTCGTCCAAGGGAACAGCCATGTCTGTCGTCACCATCGGTATCGGTGTGCTCGTCGCCGTCCTCCTGCTCATCGGTCTGGGCACGCTGCTGCTCTTCGGCCGGCTGTTCCGCAAGGTGGTCCAGGGCGAGGCCCTGATCGTCTCCCGGCCCAAGAACGTCGACGTGACGTTCACCGGCGCGCTGGTCCTGCCGATGCTGCACCGCGCGGAGGTCATGGACATCTCGGTGAAGACCATCGAGATCTCCCGGACCGGCCGCGAGGGCATGATCTGCAAGGACAACATCCGCGCCGACATCCAGATCACCTTCTTCGTCCGGGTCAACAAGACCGTCGAGGACGTCATCAAGGTCGCCCAGGCGATCGGCACGGAGCGGGCGAGCCACCAGGAGACGCTGCAGACCCTGTTCAGCGCCAAGTTCGCCGAGGCCCTGCGAACCGTCGGCAAGCAGCTCGACTTCGCCGACCTCTACACCCACCGCGAGGAGTTCCGGGACCGGATCGTCGCGGCCATCGGCACCGACCTGAACGGCTACCACCTCGAGGACGCCGCGATCGACCACCTCGAACAGACGCCGATGTCCCAACTCGACCCCACGAACATCCTCGACGCGCAGGGCATCCGCAAGATCACCGAGCTGACCGCGCTGGAGCACATCCGCACCAACGACTTCCAGCGCAACGAGGAGATGGAGATCACCCGCCAGGACGTGGACGCCCGCGAAGCCGTCCTGGAGCTGGAGCGGCGCCGGGCCGAGGCGGAGATCCGCCAGCGCAAGGGGATCGAGACCCTGCGGGCCCAGGAGGAGGCCGCCACCGCCACGGTGCAGGAGGAGGAGCGGCTCAAGTCGCACAGCGCACTGCTGCGCACCGAGGAACTGCTCGGCGTGCAGCGGGAGAACCAGCAGCGGGAGATCGCGGTCGCCGAGAAGAACCGGGAGCGGGTGCTCGCGGTGGAGACCGAGCGGATCGAGAAGGACCGGATGCTGGAGGTCGTCAACCGCGAGCGCGAGGTCCAGCTGGCCCAGGCCGACGTGGAGAAGGAGGTCGAGGTCAAGCGCCGCGGCGTGGCCGAGGTGGTGCGCGAGCGGATCGCCGTGGAGCGCACGGTCGCGGAGCAGGAGGAGGAGATCAAGCGGGTCCGGGTGGTCCAGGAGGCCGAGCGCACTCGGCAGAGCGTGATCATCGCCGCCGAGGCGGAGGCGCAGGAGCAGCTGGTCAAGGACATCAAGGCGGCCGAGGCGGCCGAGCAGGCCGCGCACCTGCGGGCCAAGGAGCAGGTGGTGCTGGCCGAGGCCGGGCAGAAGAGCGCGGAGCTGGAGGCCGCCGCCAACGTGCGCCGGGCCGAGGGCGAGCGCGCCCTGGCCGGGGCCGCCGGACTGGCCCAGGCCGAGGTGGCGGAGCGTCAGGCCATGGCCGAGGCCGCCGGCGTGCGGGCCCGGCTGGAGGGCGAGGCGGCGGGCCTGAAGGAGAAGGCGGACGCGATCGAGAAGGTCGGCCTGGCCGAGGCCGTGGTGGCGGAGAGCAAGGCGAACGCGGAGGCCACGGGGATCCGCGAGCGGCTGCTCGGCGAGGCCGTCGGACTCGAGCGGAAGGCCGCGGCGATGGCCGCGCTCGACGAGGTCACCCGGTCGCACGAGGAGTTCCGGCTGCGCCTGGCCGCGGACAAGGAGGTCCGGCTGGCCGCGCTGGAAGTCCAGAGCAAGGTCGCCGAGGCGCAGGCCGCGGTGCTGGCCGCAGGGCTGGAGAGCGCGGACATCGACATCGTCGGCGGCGACAGCGTGTTCCTGGAGCGGTTGGTCGGCGCGGTGTCCTTCGGCAAGGGCATCGACGGGGTGGTGCAGGGGTCGGAGACCGTCAGGGCCCTGGGCGCGGACTGGCTGAGCGGTGAGAAGAGCTTCAGCGAGGACGCGACGGAGGTGCTGCGCGCGCTGGCGGCCGGCGGTCCGTGGAACCTGGCCCTGTTGCAGCGGATGCTCGCCGGCGCCGCGGCCGGCGGCACGCTGCCCGCGGATCCGGCGCTGCTCGTCAACGGCACGGGCAAGTAAGCGGAACGGGCAAGTAGGCGGCACCGGCAAGTAAGCGGCACGGGCAAGCAACGGCCGTCGAAAGCAACGGCCGTCGAAAGCAACGGCCGTCGAAAGCAACGGGCATCGGAATCGGGCGAGGAGTACGGGAAGAGACATGGGCGTCGAGGACGGCACCTACCAGATCCTGCGGGCGCGGCTCGCCGACCGCGCCGCGGAGCTGGGGCGGCGGGCGGCGGAACTGAACTCCCTGCGCCAGCAGGCGTTCGGCTCCCGCGCGCTGGAGCTCGCGGGCTCGGCCCGGCCGCGCACCGCCGGCGCGGGCGAGGCCTGCGGCATCGTCGCCGTCCGTCCCGACGTCCTGCTGCTCGGGACCACGGCGCCGAACCTCGACGAGGGCCTGCTCTCGCTGCACGCCCTGGACGGCTCGGCGCTGGACCCCGGCACGGTTCCCGGCCTGCTCGACGACGAGCGCTTCCGCCGCGATCTGGCCGAACTGCTCCGCTACTTCCGCGGCGCCCGGCTGGCCGACCTGCTGCGCACGGTCGCCGGGCGGCTGCTGGCGGTCTTCCGGACCGGCGAGAACGACGGCGACCAGCGGGTCCTGAGCTGGCAGTTGTCCGGCGACCGGGCGGAGTACCTGGGCAACCACGGCGAGCGCGACCTCCCGCAGCCGCCCGTCGACGAGTTGGTGTGGACGGCGATCGGCCGCGAGCACCACGAGCACGGGCGGATCCGGATCGACGGCGGTGTCGACGGCGGTGTCGACGGCGGCGCGGGCGCGGTGTCGGTCGCCACCACCGGCGGCGGGCTAACCGTGCGCGCGGTCCCGGGCGACCGCCTGCTCTTCGAGGAGCCGGTCGACGAACCGTTGCAGAGCCTGGCGGACGCCACCGTCGCCTACGCGTCCACCGGACCGCTGCTGCTCCTGCGGATCCGCCCCTACAACGAACCGGCGGACCGCTACCTCGTCGTCAACACCCGTACCGGGTCGGTGCGCCGCCAGGACTCGCTCGGAGTCGGCGCCCGGCTGCTCCCGGCCGAGCAGGGCCTGATCTTCCCGGGCGGCTACGAGTTGGCCGACGGCACCCATCGGGCCTTCCGGATCGACGGCGGCGGTGGGGGCGAGGAACCGCGCTTCGACGCCGTGCTCCCCGCTCCCAACGGCGAGGACCTGCTCTACGTGCTGCGGCGCCCGGCCCACGCCCAGGTCCTGCTGCTGCCGTGGAACACCGTCCGCGGTGAGGCCGCCGCGGCCCTGAACGGGGTGGCGCACACCCTGCTTCCGGACGGCACGCTCGTGCTGGTCAAGCCGGATCGCGAGCCGGTCCGCACGCACGAGCTCCAGCTGTGGCGGACCCCGTTCCAGTCCGCCGACTTCGCCGCCGCCCAGCCGGTCGGTGACGGTCCGTTGGAACGGATCGGCAACGCCGACCTGGTACGCGGCATCGCCGACTGCCTCGATGTGGTGCGGACCGCCACCGCGGCCGCGCAGGAGGGCCAGGCGCCCGGCACCCCGCAGCTGCTCCTGGACGCCTGCGCCAAGGCGGCGGACCGGCACTACTGGCTCGCCGACACCGGGCTGCTCGAACCGCTCAACGAACTGCGGGAAGCCGCCGAACAGGTGGCCGGCGAGCAGGCCCGGATCCGTGGGCTCGCCGCCCGCGCCGCGCAGGCGCTGGACGAGGCGCGGGAGCGGGCCGCCGCCCTCGTCCGCCGCTCGCACGGCGAGCCGCCCACCGACGCCGACGGGTGGACCGCACTCCTCGCCGAACTGCGCCAGGCCCAGGGCCGTACCCGGACGCTGCGCGAGCTGCCGCAGCTCGACCTCGCCGCCCTGGAGCACGTCGAGGCCGACCTCGCCGCCGAGTTGACGGCGGCGACCGAGCGCGCCTTCGCCTTCTTCGCCGGTCCCGACGCCTTCGCCGGGCCCCTCGTCGCCGCCCAACACGCCGCCGAGGAGGCAGAGTCGGTCGGCACCGCCGCCGAGGCGGCCCGGCTCGCCGACCGCCTCGGCGAGCAGGCGGACGCGCTGGCCACCGTCACCGACCTGGTCACCGGCGCGGTCGCTGCCGACCCCGCCGCTGGAACTGCCGTGCTGCTGGCCATCGGTGAGGTCCTGGCCGCCGTCAACCGGGCCCGCGCCGTGCTGGTGAACCGCCGCCGCGCCCTGCTCGACACCGAGCACCGCGCCGCCCACGCCGCCGAGTCGGCGCTGCTCGCCCAGGCGACCGCCGCCGCCCTGGCCGCCGCCGACAGCCCGGCCGGCTGCGACGACCAACTCGCCAGGCTGCTGCTGCGGGTGGACGCGCTGGAAGCCCGGTTCGCCGAGGCCGAGGACCTGGCCGCCGACCTGGCGCTGCGCCGCGAGGAGATCCGGCAGGCGTTCGCCGCCCGCCGGCAGACCCTGCTGGACGAGGCCGCCGCGAGGGCCGACCGGGTGGCCGCCTCCGCACAGCGCGCCCTGGAGGCCCTGCGCCGTCGGCTCGCCGGGCTGGGCGCGGCCGCCGACATCCACGCCGCGCAGGCCGCCGACCCGATGGCGGTGCGGCTTCGCGCGGCGGCCGAGGAACTGCGCGGGCTCGACGACCGGGTGCGTGCCCAGGAGTTGGAGGACGGCCTGGTCGGCGCGGTCCGCACCGCGCTGCGCGAGCTGCGCGACCGCGCCGACCTGTCCGAGGACGGCGGGGCGAGCGTCCGGCTGGGGCGGCACCGGTTCGCGGTCCGCCGCGAACCGGTGGAACTCACCCTGCAGCCCGAGGGCGACGGGCTCGCGTTCCTCGTCACCGGTACCGGCTACCGCCGGTCCGCCGAGCTGCCGCAGCTGCTGGCCGGGCGCGAGTTCTGGACGCAGCCGCTGGTGAGCGAGTCGCCGGCGCTCTACCGGGCCGAGTACCTCGCGGCCGCGCTGCTGCCCGATGCCGACGACGGGACCGGCGAGCCGCTGCTCGAACAGGTCCGCCGCGCCGCCGAACGCGCCTACGACGAGGGCTACGAGCGCGGTGTCCACGACCACGATGCCGCCCTCATCCTCGGCGCGCTGCTGCGGCTGCGCGCCGGCGCCGGTCTGCTGGAGCACCCGGCCGAGGTGCGCGCCGCCGCCCAGCTGTTCTGGGCGCACGGCACCGGCGACGGGCAGCGGGCCGCCTGGCGGCTGCGCGCCCGCTCGCTCACCCAGGCTCGCGCGCGGTTCGGAGTCGGCACCGCGGCAGCGGCCGTGGCCGAGTTGTCGGCCGAACTCGCCGAGTCTGCCAGCGAGTTCGTGGCATCCGCCGGCCTGCCGCCGCAGCCGCGAATCGGCGACTACCTGGTCGAGGAGCTCGCGGACCCCCGCGAGGGCTTCGCCACCGGCATCGCCGCCCGCACCCTGCTGGACGCCTTCCGGCACACCGACGCCGCTCCCGCCCTCTCCGCCGACCTCCGAGCGCTCGCAGCCGACCTGCCCGCCCGCCGCCAACTCGCCGCCGCCTGGCTCGGTTCCTACGCCGCCGCCCAGCTGGACACCCCCGTCGAGGCGAACCAGGAAGGCCTGGCCGAGGCCGTCGCGGAGCTGTGCGCGCCCGAGCTCCCGCGCTACGAGATCGCCGCCTCGGTCAGCGAAACCGTCGGCGGCCTGCTCGGCGCCCACCCTCGCGTCCGGGACGGGCAGTTGACCGTCCGTATCGACGAACTACCGCACCGGGCACGGGTGTTCCGAGAAGAACGAGCCCCGGCCCAGCGAGCCTTCCAACGACAGCGCGCACAGGCCCTGGACGCCGAGCGGACCCGGCTGCGGCTGAGCGACTACCGGCCCCGCCCGCTGGCCGGATTCGTCCGCAACCAGCTCATCGACCAGGTGTACCTGCCGCTCGTCGGCGACAACCTGGCCAAGCAGCTCGGCGCGCTCGACACCACCAGCACCGACCGCAGCGGCCTGCTGCTGCTCCTGTCCCCGCCCGGCTACGGCAAGACCACGCTGCTGGAATACGTCGCCGACCGGCTCGGTTTGCTGATGGTCCGGGTCGACGGGCCCGCCCTGGGCGCCCGCACGACCTCGCTCGACCCCGACCGGGCCCCCGACGCCGCCGCCCGCCGCGAGGTGGAGAAGATCGTGTTCGCGCTGGAGGCCGGCAGCAACGTGCTGCTGCACGTGGACGACATCCAGCACGTGTCCGCCGAACTGCTGCAGAAGTTCATCCCGTTGTGCGACACCCAGCGCCGCATCGAGGCGGTCAGCGACCGCACCCCGCGCAGCTTCGACCTGCGCGGGCGCCGCTTCGCCGTCTGCCTCGCCGGGAACCCCTACACCGCGAACGGGCAGCGCTTCGAGATCCCCGACATGCTCGCCAACCGCGCCGACGTGTGGAACCTCGGCGAGGTGCTGACCGGGCACCAGGACCTCTTCGCGCTCTCCTTCCTGGAGAACGCGCTCGCCGCCAACCCGGTGCTGGCCCCACTGACCGGCACCGACCCGACCGACCTGCGCCTGCTCGTCGCGCTCGCCGACGGCGACCCGGCCGCCCAGGCCGACCAACTCACCCACCCCGTACCCGACCTGGACCGCACCCTGGCCACGCTGCTGCGGCTGCGCCGGATCCAACGCACCGTGCTGGCCGTCAACAGCGCGTACATCGCCTCCGCCGCCCAGGCGGAGACCGACCGCCTCGAGCCGCCGTTCCTGCTCCAGGGCTCCTACCGCACCATGACGCGGCTCGCCGCCCGGATCGACCCGGTCCAGAGCGAGGCCGAGGTCGAGGCGCTGCTGGACGAGCACTACCTCGCCGAGGCCCGCACCCTCGGCAGCGCCGCCGAGGCCAACCTGCTCAAACTCGCCCAACTCCGCGGCCGGGCCACCCCCGAGCAGCTCGCCCGCTGGCGGTCCCTGTGCGCGGGCTACCCGTCCGCCGCCAACCCCTCGTCCGCGTGCTCCGGCCAGCACAGCAGCCTCGCGCCGAACACCGCGGTCTCCAGGGTGTAGCGCTGCAGCGCGTCGTCCGGATCCAGCCCGGTCAACCGGACGATGCGCTCGATCCGGTAGGCCAGCGCCCGGACGCTCAGCCCGAGCCGCCGCGCCGCCTCCGCCGTGACATAGCGGGAGTCCGCATAGGCGGTCAGCGTCTCCAACAACGGTCCGGCGCCGCCGCGGGCGGTGCGCAGCGGGCCCAGCACGCTGCGCACCAGCTCCTCCAGGGCGACCCGGTCCCGCAACAGCACCGGCAGCACCAGCAGATCGGCCGCGTGCAGCAACTGCCCGGGCAGGTGCAACTGGTCGGCCTGCTCCAGGGCGGAGCGCGCCTCCTCGTAGGAGTGCACCACCCCACCCGGACCACTGTGCGGGCGGCCCACCACGACCCGGCGCCCCTGCGTCAGCTCCGCGAAGGCGGTGACCGCCGCGTCCTCCCCGGGCCCGGCCGGCACGATGCACACCAGCCGCCCGTGCTTCACCGCCAGCAGCACCTCCTGCTCGCCGAAACGGCCCAGCAACTGCCGTTCCAGCGCGCGCACCAGCGGGTCGTCCAGTTCGTAGCCGTCGCCCTCGGCCACCGCGACGACATGCGCGCAGGCCAGGTTGATGCCGAAGCGCTCGGCGTGCTCGGCCAGCCGCCCCAGATCGCTGCGGCTGCTCAGCAGGTCCGCCACGAACTCCCGGCGCCCGGCCTCCTCCCGCCGCAACCGCTCCCGGTAGGCCCGCCCGTGCCCCGCCGCGAGCGCGGCCACCGCCGCCCGCAGCGCCGCCATCGAGGCCGCGTCCACCTGCTGTCCGGCCCAGGCCCTGCCGGTCGCGGCCAGCCGCTCGTCGACCAGCTCGGCCAGCCCCCGCCCACTCTCAGCGGCCCGGTCGCCGTACTCGCGAAGCGCCTCCAGCTCCTCGCGCCGCAGCCGACGCCCACTGCGCGCCACCTCGGCCAGCAACCGCGCCCAGCCCTCGTCCCCGGACGGCGCGGACGCCTCCAAGGCCGTTCCGACGGTAGCCAACTCCCGCTTCCTCCCCCAACCCAACCCGACAGCAACGCGCCAGCGTACCCGCCGCACCCTCAGCCGGTCTGCTGCAGATCGAGTCGGATGGCCCGCTCCACGGGGGAGTAGTCCTCGCCGGCGCGATCGAGTTGGAGCGGCGCGCTCGGGTCGACGTGCCAGCCCGTGTCACCGGGATCCTCCGGGTGAGGGAAGCGGATCGGGAACGTGCCCACGCTGGCGCGCGGCGCCCAACGCCCGACGCCCACCAACTGATCGAACGCCGCATGCAGGCGCGGCGCGGTCACAGCCCGGCGAAACGGCTCCGCGGAGCAGGTCGGGACCCTCACCAGCGGCCTGGTCCAAGTCGCCCGGTCCGACCGGTCCAACCCGCTGAACTCCCACAACAGCGCCCGACATTCGGCCGCGAGCTCGCCGGAAAACGCCCCGCGAAGGCGCACGAAGCCCTCGGCGACGAACCGGTCGACCTGTGCCTGAGTGAGCATCCTCCTCACCCTTCCCTGCTGGAACCTCGCTGTACAGGGGTGAATGAGACCCGTAAGCGAGTGCCGCTACTGCAGGATGTTGATCGCACGGGCGATCACCAGCGCGCCGAGTCCAAGGGACGCCGCCGCTTCCATCATCATCAGCAGTTTGGCCCACCGCTTGACCGCGGAGATGTCGGTGGGGCTGAACGCGGTGGCGGTCCAGAAGGCCAGCACCAGATAGTCGGCGAAGATCGGCACCCAGGTGGTCGGCACGTAGTCCGGGTGCTGCATCTCGGGGAAGACCAGTGCTGGATTCGCATGCGGTCGGTGCGCGCGGGCGGCGGCACCACCGCGGTCCAGATCCCAGAACCAAAGCCCGAAGGCGATCACGTTCGTCGCCCAGATCACTCCGCCGGCGGCCAGCAGCCCGACGGCGTTGTTGGCGAACAGCTTGTTGTTGGTCAGGATGTCGGCCACCAGGCGGGCGGCGGCGAACAGATTCGCCACCGTGATGAAGGCGATGACGACGCCGGTCGTGATCCGTAGCCACGGCTTCTGGCGATCGATGCGGCCCGGGTCCCCGATGATCAGCGCGGCCAGCAGCACGAGCATGACGACCGGGATCACCCATGAGGGGGTCACCCGGTATTTCACGGGCAGCGCCACGTGGAGGAACGCGGCGACCAGGATCGCCAGCGCCACCGGCCACCAGCGCTCACCCCGTGCAGCGTCCTGAGCCGGCGTCAGCGGGGGCGGAGCGACCGGGTTCGGACCTGATGCCGATGCCATGCCCCATTGTGGCCTCGCGCGTTCTGCTGCCGGAGCAGTGACGCGCCGCTTCCGCGACCACCGCCGATGAGTCCGCCGGACCGCACGAAACGGGCTGAGCGGCTGCGGGACCGTGGCGACCACTCATTCGTTCGGGGGTATTTCGTCCCAGTACGGTACTGGTTTCCTTGAATAGGTATATCTGTAGCCATCTGCAGCGATCTGCAGCGATCTGGTGTCAGCAGCACAGGCGGCTGCGACCTGACGGGAGTGGCCATGGCGGTAACGAAGAAGGCCGCGCCGGGCGGAAAGCCTGATGCGGGGGCGTCCACTCGGGGCGCGGTGCCGGAGCCGCTGAGCCGGGCGGACCGGGTGGCGCTGGGGAAGGACGCCCGCAGGGCGGTGCCACTGGAGGCACATGCGGAGTTCCAGCCTGGCGGATCGCGGGATCCGGTCGGGCTGCTGCTGGGTCAGGCGGCGTCGCGGGTGCCGGACCTGGTGCCGGTACGGCACGGGCGCATGCTCGTGTCGCCGTTCACGTACTACCGCGGGGCGGCGCTGCCCATGGCGGCGGATCTGGCTGCCACGCCCACCTCAGGTCTGCGGGTCCAGCTGTGCGGAGACGCGCATCTGTCCAATTTCGGCGCGTTCGCCTCGCCGGAGCGGCGACTGGTCTTCGACGTCAACGACTTCGACGAGACGCTGCCGGGGCCCTTCGAGTGGGACGTCAAGCGGCTGGCCGCGAGCCTGGTGGTGGCGGGGCGTGACAACGAGTTCTCCGACAAGGCCTGCCGCAAGATCGTCCTGGCAGCTGCCAAGGGCTATCGCCAGGCCATGCGCCGCTTCGCGAAGCAGCCCTACCTGGACGTCTGGTACGCGCACCTGGACATCGAGGAGGCCATCAGGCAGTTCAGGTCCCAGATCAAGAGAAAGAGGTTCAAGGCGGCCGAGCAGCTGCTGGCCAAGGCCCGCACCCGCGACAGCACCCAGGCGCTGGGCAAGCTCACCACCCTGGTCGAGGGGCGGCGGCGGATCGTCAGCGACCCCCCGACGATCGTCCCCGTCGAAGAGGTCTTCAACGGGGTGCAGGCCGACGCGATCTACGAACTGATCCGCACCGTGCTGGGCAAGTACCGGCGCACCCTGCAGTCCGACCGGCGGCACCTGCTCGATCAGTTCACCATGGTCCAGATGGCCCGCAAGGTCGTCGGCGTCGGCAGCGTCGGCACCCGCGCCTGGGTCGCGCTGATGGATTCCGGGGACGGCGTCGAACCGCTGTTCCTACAGGCCAAGGAGGCCCAGCCGTCCGTCCTGATGCAGTACGCCGGGCGCAGCCAGTACAGCAACCAGGGTGAGCGCGTGGTCGCCGGTCAGCACCTCATGCAGGCCCAGAGTGACATCTTCCTCGGTTGGACCCGGGTCACCGGCCCGGACGGGGTGGACCGCGACTTCTACGTGCGCCAGTTGCGGGACTGGAAGCTGTCCGCACCGATCGAGCTGATGGTCCCGTCGGGCATGACGTTGTACGGCCGGCTGTGCGGCTGGACCCTCGCCCGAGCGCACGCCCGCTCCGGTGACCGGGTCGCGCTGGCCGCCTACCTCGGCGGCTCCGACCGTTTCGACCAGGCCATCGCGGACTTCGCCTTCGCCTACGCCGACCAGAACGAGGACGACTTCGCGGCCCTGCAGACTGCCGTGAAGAAGGGCAAAGTCGAAGCCACCACCGGGATCTGAACGGTTTCCGGCCGGTGGAACGACGAAGGCTCCGACTGCGGCGCAGTCGGAGCCTTCGGTACAGCTGGCGGAGGATACGAGATTCGAACTCGTGAGGGGTTGCCCCCAACACGCTTTCCAACTGCCCGCCCAGTCGGACGCAGGCGTTCTGACCTGCGGTGAAACGGGCGCCCGGCCGGGCTTCAGACGCCGCCGGACGGGGATTGACGCAACCGAAACTGCCACCAGCGCAGTCCCGGCTGTTCGAGTACACAGGGCGGTGAGCTCTGGAGTGCGCTCCGGCACTCGGTGGCGCCGGGCTGCCCACCCGAGCGAGAGCTCGCCATCCCGAGGCCTGAGCAGCACTGATACCAGTACGGACGGTGCGATGCCGACACGGTCCTGGTCAGCGGCGTGGGGTGCGTGATGGGCTGACGGCATGATCGAGACTTCAACCCCGACCAGTGCGGTGGCACTGGTGACCGGGGCAAACAAAGGCATCGGGTTCCAGGTCGCTCTCCAGTTGGCCGAGCGTGGGCTGACCGTGGTGGTGGGCGCGCGCGACCCCGAGCGCGGACGGGCCGCCGCCGCCGATTTGCGGTCCGCCGGGGCCGACGCCTACCCAGTGACGCTGGACGTCACCGATCCGGTGACCGTGCGGCAGGTGGCCGGATGGATCGATGAACGGTTCGGGCGGCTGGACGTGCTGGTCAACAACGCCGGCGCGGCCGAGGATCCGGGACACCGGCCCAGCAGCGCCGACCTCGACCTGGTCCGTGTGGTCTTCGAGACCAACGTCTTCGGCGTGTTGACCGTCACCAACGCGGTGCTCCCGCTGCTGCGCCGCTCGGCTGCCCCACGCATCGTCAACGTGTCGAGCGGCATGGGGTCGGTGACCACCCAGAGCTTCCCGGACAGCTACCTGGCCCAGGTTCCCGCCACCGCTGCCTACCCGGCCTCCAAGTCCGCGCTCAACGCGCTGACTGTCCAGTACGCCAAGGAGCTGCGCCGGGACGGTTTCCTGGTCAACGCCGTGTCGCCCGGCCCGTGCGACACCGACCTGACCAAGGAGTTGCAGAACGCGGGCTTCCTGATAACGCGGACGCCGGCCCAGGGCGCAGCGGTCATCGTGCGGCTGGCGACTCTGGGATCGGACGGCCCGACCGGTGGCTTCTTCGGCGAGGACGGTCCGGTGCTCTGGTGAAGGGCCGTGATGTCAGCCGGGCCTGAGCTGTGATGGACGGTCAGCGCCGCAGGCTAGTGTGCCCGGCATGGATCTACGCCGCTTGCGGTACTTCGTGGCCGTGGCCGAGGAGTTGCACTTCGGCCGAGCGGCGGCCCGGCTGCACATGTCGCAGCCGCCGTTGAGTCGGCGGATCCGCGAGTTGGAGGACTGGCTGGGGACGCGGCTGTTCGACCGCTCGGCCCAGGGCGTGCGGTTGACCGAGGCGGGGCGGGTGCTGCTGGCCGAGGCGCGGGAACTGCTCGAGGCGGCGGAGCGGGCGAGCGAACGGGTCCGGCAGACCGCCGGACGGCGCTCCATCGTGGTGGGCACTGTGGCCGGGGCCGGTCGGGGTCTCGGCCCGCGCGCCGCCGAGTCTTTCCGGCGCAGCCACCCGGAGGCGCTGGTGCGGCTGCGGGAAACCGGGATCAGCGATCCGACCGCAGGATTGCGAGCCGGAGCGGTGGATGTCGCGCTGACCCGGCTGCCGTTCGACACCAGCGGACTGGCCGTCAGGGTGCTGGCGAGCGAGCCGGTGGTCGCAGTCGTTCCGTCCGGTGACCTGCTGGCGCGGCGGGAGAGGGTGGCGGTGGCCGAGCTCGCCGACCGACCGTGGATGCGGCTGCCGGAGGAGGCGGACCCGGCCTGGCGGCGCTACTGGCTCGGCCAGGCGGGCCGCGCCGCCTCCGTACCGCTCGACCGGGCGCAGCCCGAGGCGGGGCCGCCTCGGGTGCAGAACGGCGAGGGACCGGTGGTCCGGGCGGTGGCCGAATGCCTGCACGCCGTGATCTGGCAGGGCGCGGTCGGCATCCTGCCGATCGGTGCCACGCGCCACCACCGGACCGAAGGCGTGACCTTCGTTCCGCTGACCGACTACCCGCGCAGCCGCGTGGTGCTCGCCTGGCCCGCTGAGAACCCGGACCCCACCGTCGTCGCCTTCGTCGAGGCCGCAGCCGCCTCGGCCTGAGGCGGGGTACTGCTGGAGAGTCCAGAAGGAGAAGCGCTGGCTGAGACTGTGAACGAGGAAGGCCCGGACGGCTGTGCGGTTTCTAGATGCGTGGGTTGGGTCGGCGGCGGGTGCTCAGCCGTTGCTGTCGTCGTGGGCGAGGTTGCCGCCCAGTTCGCGGGAGGCTTCCGCCTGTGCCAGCAACTCCTGGGCCTTGGCCCTGACGCCCTCGATGGCGTCCGCGCCGGCGACGAAGCGCAGCGGCGGGGTGGCCTGGTCGGCGATGGTCAGCAGGGCCTGGGCGAGCTTGCTGGGATCGCCGGGTTGCTGGCCGTTCATGCTCTTCCAGGCCGCGATGGTTGCGCTGGTGCGCTCGGCGTAGTCGTCAATGGTCGGCTCGGGCCAGGTGGTGGAGGCGTCCACGAGCAGTTCGGTGCGGAAGAAGCCGGGTTCCACGACCGTGGTGCGGATCCCGTAGGGCTCCAGGTCGTAGCGCAGGGACTCCATCCAGCCCTCGACGGCGAACTTGGAGGCGGCATAAGCGACGCAGAACTCCTGGCCGATCAGTCCGGCGGACGAGGAGAGGGTGATGACGTGGCCATTGCGCTGCTTGCGCAGGATCGGCAGGATCGCGCGGGTGACGTTCATGGGGCCGAAGAGGTTGGTCTCGAACTGCTGGCGCATCTGGGCGGGCGTGATCTCCTCGAAGTAGCCGGCGAAGAAGTTCCCGGCGTTGTTGACCAGGACGTCGATGCGGCCGAAGCGGTCGACCGCGGCCTGCGCGGCTGCCTGGGCGTCGTCCGGGCTGGTGATGTCAAGCTTGGTGACCAGCAGGTTGTCCTGCGGTCCGCCGAGGGTCTTCTCGACCTCCTCGGGGCGGCGGCCGGTGGCGACGACCCGGTGGCCCGCCTTGAGGGCCTGGCGGGCGATGTCGGTGCCCAGGCCGCGTCCGGCACCGGTGACGAAAATGACCTTGCTCATGGTGGGTTCCCTCTCAGATGCGGTGCCGTACTCGGCACCGGGTGTGGTGTGGTGATGCGCGGTCACGCGAAGGCGGTCAGGTCTCCCTGGCTGTCGGCACGTTCATCGATCGCTGTCGTGCTGAGGGTCAGGCTTGATCGGTGGGCATGATCCACAATTCGCCGACCGAGGCGTGGCGGGGGCGGGTGACCATGTAGGCGACGCCGTCGGCGATGTCCTCGGGAGCGAGTACCTCGGTCTGCTCGTAGAAGCTGTCGATCGCTGCGCGGACCTCGGGCTTGTGGTCGTTGTGCGAGCCCAGTTCGGTCGCCACGCCACCGGGCTCCAGGACGCCGACGCGCACGTGACGCCGGGTCACCTCCTGGCGCAGGGACTCGGTGAAGCCGTTTACTCCGAACTTGGTGAGGTTGTAGACGCCGTAGCCGTTCCACGCCACGCGTCCGGCGATGGAGCTGATGTTGACGATGTCGGCGACCCGGCGCGGACCCTGTTCGGCGGCCTGCAGCAGGTGCGGCAGGGCGGCGCGGGTGGTGGAGAGCAGGCCCTGGACGTTGACGGCGATCATGCGGTCCCAGTCCTCGGCGTCCGCGCCGACGACCGGGCCCAGCAGCATCAGGCCCGCGTTGTTGACCAGGGTGTCCAGCCGCCCGAAGTGCTCGACGGTCTGCTGCACGGCTGCTTCGGCCTGGGTGCGGTCGGTGATGTCCGCCTCGACTGCCAGCGCGGTCCCGCCCGCCTTCTCGATCTCGGCGGCGAGGTCGGTGAGGCGGTCCTTGCGACGGGCGATGAGCGAGACGCCGGCCCCGTGCTCGGCCAGCCGGCGGGCGGTGGCGGCGCCGATACCGCTGCTCGCCCCGGTGACCAGGGCGACTGTGCCGGTCAGATTCGATGCCATGGGAGTGTCCTCTTTCTGGGCGTGCGGGGGCTCGCGCCGGAGTGTCAGACCAGGTGGGAGGGGTGCGACTGCGAGTGCCGTGATCTGTGCGGTGGGCCCTGCATCCAGGCAACCACCCGCCGACCACGCCTGGACGGTCGTACGGGGCACCGCTCTGCCGGGGGTCTGGCAGTACCCCTCTCAGGCGGCCCGGGGCGCGGGGGCGGCCGTACGGTGGATCCATGGACCGCAGCAGCGAGATCCGTGAGTTCCTGCGGACCCGTCGGGCCCGGATCACCCCCGACCAGGCCGGCCTCGCCCCCGATCTGCGGGTGCGCCGAGTGCCGGGTCTGCGCCGCGAGGAAGTCGCCCAGCTCGCCGGAGTCAGCGTCGACTACTACATCCGCCTGGAACGGGGACGCACCCAGGGCGTCTCCGAAGCCGTCCTGGAGGCCGTGGCCCGCGCCCTGCAGCTGGACGACACCGAGCGCGCCCACCTCTTCGATCTCGCCCAGCCCACCGCCACCCGGGCCCGCCCCAGGCGGCCACCGAACCCGCAGCGGGTCCGCCCGGTCATGTACCGGGCCCTGGACTCCCTCAGCGTCCCCGCGCTCATCCAGGGGCGACGCATGGACGTGCTGGCCGCCAACCGACTCGGCTACGCCCTCTTCGCCGACTTCCAGGCCCGACCCCACCGCGAGCGCAACTTCGCCCGCTTCGTCTTCCTCGACGAGGCCGCCCGCGCCCTGTACACCGACTGGGAGAAGGCCGCCGGCGACTGCGTGGCCACGCTGCACCTGTACGCCGGACGCCACCCCGACGACCCACAGCTCACCGAACTGATCGGTGAACTGTCCCTGCACAGCGACACCTTCCGACGCCTGTGGGCCGACCACGACGTCCTCGCCCACGCCACCGGCACCAAGCGCCTGCACCACCCGCTAGTTGGCGACCTGACCCTCGACTACGTGGTCCTGGCCGTCGAAGGCGACCCCGACCAGAGCCTCGTCATCCTCACCCCCGAACCCGCCTCCCCCTCCGCCGAAGCCCTCGACATCCTCGCCAGCTGGACCAGCACATCCCCCACCGGGCCGCACGCCACCGACGAGACGCGCCCAGTCGTCTGAAAACCGTCCAGGACCCCAGCAGCGCCCCGGCTCTGGGGTCAGCCCGCCCAGGAGTCCGAGGATCCCGACGAAGAGCGGCCGGGAAGGCCCGAAAATCCCAACTGAGACCAAAACTGAGACCACGGAACGACGAAGGCCCCGACCGCCGGGCGGCGGGTCGGGTCCTTCGTTATGGCTGGTCGGCCATGGCGGAGGATACGAGATTCGAACTCGTGAGGGGTTGCCCCCAACACGCTTTCCAATTCTCCTCGGTGCCGTCCGCCGGGGTCCGTGCCGGTTCTGACCTGCAGTGGAGCGGGTGGCCCGTCAGCGACTGAACTTGGTTGGACGGGGGTGAACGAGACCAGACCTGAGACCACGGCGCCAGCGCTCGGGCGGCCGGTTCTGGGCCTGTCACCACTGGCCTACCGTCACGCCCACGACGCACCGGAGCTGATGGCGGCCGGTGACCACCCGGCCGAGCACCGGACAGCCGTGTCGGACCGGCCCGGCGCTCTCGGCGGATCAGAGGGTGGCGGCGCGCAGTGCGATCAGGGCGATGGAGGCCAGGGTGAGGAGCACCGCCGGAGGCGCGCCCTTGCGGTCGCCGACGCGCAGGTGGGAGGCGACCGCCCCGGCGAAATAGAGCGTCAGGCCGATCGCGGCGGCGATTCCGACGGATCCCCACCAGAGTCCGGCGATCGCACCGGCCGCGCCCGCGATCTGAGCGCCGATCAGGAAAGCCATCATGCCCTGCGGCACTCCGAGGGTGGACATCTGCTCGGTGATGTGCCGCGTCCGCAGGGACTTGGCTCCGGCCGATACCAGGAGAACGGCCGACATGAACACAGTGACGACGGCAAGGGAGACGAACACGGCTGAAACCTCAATCGTGCGAGATGCGAGCAAGGGACGTGCGCACCTCGACGACGATAGGCGGCCGATAGGTACCTCCAGGTAACCTTCGGGGCATGAGCCAGCGACCCGGAATCGCCTTCCTCGCCGACTGCCCCGCTCTCCTGGCCATGGAGATCATCGCCAGCAAGTGGTCCATGGTCACGCTCTTCGCGCTGACCGACGGCCCGTTGCGCCACGGCGAGCTGGTCGAGCTGAGCGGCGGCATCTCACGCAAGGTACTGACTCAGACGCTGCGCCGGCTCCAGGCCAACGGGCTCGTCGAGCGGCACGCGTATGCCGAGGCGCCGCCGCGGGTGGAATACAGCCTGACCGATCTAGGGCGAACCATGGAGGAGCCCATCAGGTTGCTCACCGCCTGGGCGCGGGAGAACGGCGAGGCGGTCGTCGCCTTCCGGGAAGCAGCCGACGTGGCCACAACCACCGAGGCGGACCAGGCGACCCCGGTGAAGATCCTTCCTGTCGATGAGAACTTGAACCGTTTCTGATCAACAGGTGTCGAAGGGGCTTCGCGGCGGGATCGTTCGGTCCGGCCGGGTCGGTCCCCGTCATGACAGCGCCGCAACGGAGAGCTGGTTCGCCCTGTTCCAGGCCGGGACCACCGGCCCGTCCCAGCAGACGACGAAGGCCCGGACCGCTGAGCGGTCCGGGCCTTCTGCCGGCGGAGGATACGAGATTCGAACTCGTGAGGGGTTGCCCCCAACACGCTTTCCAAGCGTGCGCCCTAGGCCTCTAGGCGAATCCTCCGTGGGAGAGCTTAGCCCATGTTGAGGGGTGCTCGCGAACCGCTATCTCGCAGGTGAGGGGGTGGGGGTGGCCTAAGGATCGGAGAGGGGGTGGGTGTGCGGAGGCGGGGCGGGGATCCGCTACTCTTGGGGGCAGCCCCTCGTGTGGCGTTATCTCTCTGAACCCCCCCAGGGCCGGAAGGCAGCAAGGGTAGGAGGGCTCTGGCGGGTGCACGAGGGGTCCTTGTTTTTTGGGGGCCGACGCGTTTGTCGGTCTGTCCCGATATCGTCGGTGGCGTGTCCCTAGCCCTGTACCGCCGCTATCGCCCCGAGACTTTCGCCGAGGTCATCGGGCAGGAGCACGTGACCGCTCCGCTCCAGCAGGCCCTGCGCAACAACAGGGTCAACCACGCCTACCTGTTCAGCGGCCCGCGCGGGTGCGGGAAGACGACCAGTGCGCGGATCCTCGCGCGGTGTCTGAACTGTGCGCAGGGTCCGACGCCGACTCCCTGCGGGGAGTGCCAGAGCTGCACCGACCTGGCGACCGGCGGCCCGGGCTCGATCGACGTGATCGAGATCGACGCCGCTTCGCACGGTGGTGTGGACGACGCGCGTGAGCTGCGCGAGCGGGCGTTCTTCGCGCCGGTGCACAGCCGGTACAAGATCTTCATCCTGGACGAGGCGCACATGGTGACCTCGGCCGGCTTCAACGCGCTGCTCAAGGTGGTGGAGGAGCCGCCGGAGCACCTGAAGTTCATCTTCGCCACCACCGAGCCGGAGAAGGTGATCGGGACGATCCGGTCCCGGACCCACCACTACCCGTTCCGGCTGGTCCCGCCGGGGACGCTGCGGGACTACCTGACCGAGGTGTGCGGGCGCGAGGGCATCCAGGTCGAGGAGTCGGTGTTCCCGCTGGTGGTCCGGGCCGGCGCCGGGTCGGTGCGTGACTCGATGTCGGTGATGGACCAGCTGCTGGCCGGCGCCGGCGAGGGCGGCGTCACGTACCAGATGGCCACCGCGCTGCTCGGCTACACCGACTCCGCGCTGCTGGACGAGGTGGTGGACGCCTTCGCCGCGCAGGACGGGGCGACGGTGTTCCAGGTGATCGACCGGGTGGTCGAGGGCGGGCACGATCCGCGGCGCTTCGTGACGGACCTGCTGGAGCGGCTGCGTGACCTGGTGATCCTGGCCACAGTGCCGGACGCGGGGGAGAAGGGGCTGATCGACGCACCGGCGGACCGGGTCGCGGTGATGCAGGCGCAGGCCGACCGGTTCGGGGCGGCGGAGCTGAGCCGGGCCGCCGACATCGTCAACACCGGGTTGACGGAGATGCGGGGTAACGCGGCACCGCGACTGCAGTTGGAGCTGATCTGCGCCCGGGTGATGCTGCCGGGCGCGTACGCGGACGAGCTGTCGCTGATGGCGCGGGTGGACAAGCTGGAGCGTCGCGGCGCGGTGATGGTGGGTCAGGAGGGCGCCGCAGTCGTCCCGATGGCCGCACCTCAGATGCCGCAGGTCCAGCAGATGCAGCCGGTCCAGCAGATGCCGCAGGGCCAGCCGGTGCCGCAGCCGCAGCAGGTACAGAACGTGCAGCAGGCGCCCCCGCGCCCGCCCCGGCCGCGCCCGCCCCGCCGGCCGGCCCCGCTCCCGGGGCCTGGCCGATCCCGCGGAGCTTCCCCGCCCCCGCGGCGGCCGCGCCCACCCCCGCTGCGCCCGCCCCGCCCGCGCCGGAACCCGCTCCCCGGCCGAGCGCCCCCGCCGCCGCTGCCCCCGCTCCCGTTGCCCCCGCCCCGCCCCTGCCGCGCCCGCCGCACAGCAGCAGCAGGGCGCGGCCCAGGTGCGTCAGCTCTGGCCGCAGGTGCTGGAGGCGGTGAAGAACCGTCGCCGCTTCACCTGGATCCTGCTCAGCCAGAACGGCCAGGTGGCCGGCTTCGACGGCAGCACGCTGCAGGTCTCGTTCATCAATGCCGGCGCCCGGGACAGCTTCGTCAGCAGCAACAGCGACGACGTGCTGCGCCAGGCCCTTGCGGACGCGCTCGGCGTGGACTGGCGGGTCGACTGCATCGTCGACCCGTCGGGTGGCACCGCGCCGCCCCCGCAGGCGGGTGGTGGCGGCGGTGCCGGTGGTTGGGGAGGCGGCGGCGCGCCGCAGGCCCCGCGTCCGGCGGCACCCGCCGCGACCGCGACGGCCGTCGGCGGTCACCACCCCCAGGCGCCAGGCGGCTACCCGTCGGCGTCCCCGGCGGCCCCGAGCTCCCCGGCATCGCCCGTACCGAGCCCGCCCGCGCCCGCGCGGACGGCCACCGCCCCGGCGAGCCCGGCTGCGCCCACCGCGCCCCCGCCACCCCCGCCGGCACCGGAGGACGAGTACCCGCCCGACGACTACTCGGCGGACGACTACTCGGCCGCTGACGCCCCGACCCCGCCGGCCGCCCAGACCGCCTCCGGCGAGGAGTTGATCCTGCGGGAGCTGGGCGCCACCGTGCTGGAGGAGATCCAGCACGGCGGTTAGCGGCTGTCCGGCCGAGGACGCCGGTGCGCAACCGGAGCCCGTACGGTCCACGTCCACCCAGGACGTAGGCTCAGCCCGAGGTAGTCCTACCGACGACGTAGCGTGACCAGATCTCAGGCAGGAGAGAGAGCCGTGTTCCCTGGTGGTGGCCAGCCCAACATGCAGCAGTTGCTGAAGCAGGCACAGAAGATGCAGCAGGACCTCGCCCAGGCTCAGCAGGAGCTCGCTGACGCGCGGCTCACCGGCTCGGCGGGCGGTGGCCTGGTCGAGGCGACGGTGACCGGCAGTGGTGAGCTCACCGCGCTGACCATCGCCCCGGCGGCGGTCGACCCGGACGACACGGAGACCCTGGCGGACCTGGTGCTGGCGGCGGTCCGCGACGCCACCGCCGCCGCGCAGAAGTTGCAGGCCGAGCGGATGGGCCCGCTGACCCAGGGTCTCGGCGGCGGCATCCCCGGCCTGCCCTTCTGAACGGCCGGCCCTTCTGAACAGCCTGCTGTTCTGAACGCCAAAAGATCAAGCCTGAACGTTTAAGGACAAGAGGGCGCCGGGCGCTGTGCCCGGCGCCCTGTTCGTTGGATGATGAGGGCGAACATACGACGTAGCGGAAGGCGCAGCGGTGTACGAGGGCGTGGTTCAGGACCTGATCGACGAGTTGGGCAGGCTGCCCGGCGTCGGGCCCAAGAGCGCGCAGCGGATCGCCTTCCACATCCTGCAGTCCGACCCGGTGGACGTGCGCCGCCTGGCGCACGCGCTGCTGGAGGTCAAGGAGAAGGTCCGGTTCTGCGCGGTCTGCGGCAATGTCGCCGAGTCGGAGCGCTGCCGGGTCTGCCTGGATCCGCGCCGCGACCTCACGGTGATCTGCGTGGTCGAGGAGCCCAAGGACGTGGTGGCGATCGAGCGGACCCGCGAGTTCCGCGGCCGCTACCACGTGCTGGGCGGGGCGATCAGCCCGATCGAGGGCGTCGGCCCGGACGATCTGCGGATCCGCGAGCTGCTGGCCCGCCTGGCGGACGGCAGTGTCGGCGAGCTGATCCTCGCCACAGACCCCAACCTGGAAGGGGAGGCGACCGCCACCTATCTGGCCAGGCTGTGCAAGCCGATGGGCCTGAAGGTGACTCGGCTGGCGAGCGGCCTGCCCGTCGGCGGAGACCTTGAGTACGCCGACGAGGTCACCCTCGGCCGGGCCTTCGAAGGGAGACGACTGCTCGATGTCTGACAAGAGCGCGCACCAGGCGGTGCACAGCCAGGAGCCGGACGACTTCGCGGTGCAGATCGCGGACTCGGTCAAGAGCTTCGTGGTCGCCGTGACCGAGATCGCCAAGGGCGACGAGCCGGGCAGCGCGATCTCGCTGCTGTTGCTGGAGGTCTCCCAGCTGTTGCTGGCCGGCGGTCGGCTCGGCGCGGTCGAGGACGTGCTGCCCGAGGACCGGTTCGAGCCGGACGCCGGGCCCGAGCCGGACGGCGTGGAGCTGCGCGAGCGGCTCGCCGAGCTGCTCGCCCCGATCGACGTCTACCACGAGGTCTTCGACCCGTACGGGCCGCCGGAGAAGCCGAGCGCGTTCCGGATCTCGGACGACCTGGCGGGCGTGGTGAGCGACCTGCGGCACGGGCTGACCCACTACGACGAGGGCCGGGTCAGCGAGGCGCTCTGGTGGTGGCAGTTCTCCTACCTCTCCACCTGGGGTTCGAGCTGCACGGCGGTGCTGCGCGCGCTGCAGTCGCTGATCGCGCACGTCCGGCTGGACAGCCCGATCGGCGCGGTGCCGGACGGGGCGGACACGGACGACGACGGGCTGACCGACGAGCAGCTGGAGCAGCAGGCCGGCGACCTGATGGCGGCGGAACTGGGGCTCTGAGGGCTGCCGGAGCCTGCCGGGGAGGAAATTTCCAAAAAATCTTCCCCGGCAAATTCCGAGCCTTCGCCGCCCCTTCGGGCGAATTCTTTCGAGCTCGCCGCCCGCCGCCCGGAGACCTGCCCGTTGACCCGTTCGCCGCGTGTTCATAAAGTGAAATCGGAGTCTCATCATATGGAATGCGGCAGACCGGCGGCCCCTGCTCGGTAGACTGACCGGCGACCGCAGGACCCCCTACCCAAGGGGGTCCGGGGGACCGGACGGCGCCACCCCGCGCCGGGCACCACCCCCCGAAGACGACTTAGTCGAGGAGCGCACGTGGGCCTTGTCGTGCAGAAGTACGGCGGCTCATCCGTTGCGGATGCCGAGGGCATCAAGCGCGTAGCCCGTCGAATTGTCGACACCAAGAAGGCCGGCCATGAGGTCGTCGTCGTGGTGTCCGCGATGGGCGACACGACGGACGAGCTCATCGAACTCGCGGAGCAGGTTTCCCCCATTCCTGCCGGTCGTGAGTTCGACATGCTGCTGACCGCTGGAGAGCGGATCTCCATGGCCCTGCTGGCGATGGCGATCAAAGCGCTGGGTCACGAGGCCCAGTCCTTCACGGGCAGCCAGGCCGGTGTGATCACCGACCAGGTCCACAACAAGGCGCGCATCATCGACGTCACGCCCGGCCGGATCCGCTCCGCCCTGGACGAGGGCAACATCGCGATCGTGGCCGGCTTCCAGGGCGTCTCCCAGGTGAGCAAGGACATCACTACCCTGGGTCGTGGCGGCTCCGACACCACCGCGGTCGCGCTGGCCGCCGCACTCAAGGCCGAGGTCTGCGAGATCTACACCGACGTGGACGGCGTCTTCAGCGCCGACCCGCGGGTGGTGAAGAAGGCCCGCAAGATCGACTGGATCGCCTACGAGGACATGCTGGAGCTGGCCTCCTCGGGCTCCAAGGTGCTGCTGGACCGCTGTGTGGAGTACGCGCGGCGTTACAGCATCCCGATCCACGTACGATCGTCGTTCTCCGGTCTGCCGGGGACCATCGTCAGCAACAACAACCCGAACAAGCCCGAAGGGGGCGAGATGGAGCAGGCCATCATCTCCGGAGTCGCCCACGACACGTCCGAGGCGAAGGTCACGGTCGTCGGGGTGCCGGACAAGCCGGGCGAGGCCGCCCGGATCTTCCGCGCCATCGCGGACGCCGAGGTCAACATCGACATGGTGGTGCAGAACGTCTCCGCCGCGTCCACCGGCCTGACCGACATCTCCTTCACGCTGCCGAAGACCGAGGGCCAGAAGGCCATCGACGCGCTCGGCCGGGTCAAGGAGGGCATCGGCTTCGAGTCGCTGCGCTACGACGACGCGATCGGCAAGATCTCGCTGGTCGGCGCCGGCATGCGGTCCAACCCGGGAGTCACCGCGACCTTCTTCGAGGCGCTCTCCGAGGCGGGCGTCAACATCGAGCTGATCTCCACCTCGGAGATCCGGATCTCGGTGGTCACCCGTGGTGACGACGTTCCGGAGGCGGTGCGCGCCGTGCACAGCGCCTTCGGTCTGGACAGCGACAGTGACGAGGCCGTGGTCTACGGCGGGACCGGGCGATGACTTCGCCCCGGCGGCCGAACCTCGCGGTCGTCGGTGCCACCGGCGCCGTCGGCACCGTGATGCTGGGCATCCTCTCGGCCCGGCAGGACGTCTGGGGCGAGATCCGGCTGATCGCCTCGGCCCGTTCGGCCGGTCGCAAGCTGACCGTGCGCGGGCAGCAGGTCGAGGTGGTCGCGCTGACCGAGGAGGCCTTCGAGGGCATCGACGTCGCGATGTTCGACGTGCCCGACGAGGTCTCCGCCCAGTGGGCGCCGATCGCGGCCGCCAAGGGTGCGGTGGTGGTCGACAACTCCGGCGCGTTCCGGATGGACGAGGACGTGCCGCTGGTGGTCCCCGAGGTCAACGCGGCCGCGGCCCGGATCCGTCCGCGCGGGATCATCGCCAACCCGAACTGCACCACGCTCTCGATGATCGTCGCGCTGGGTGCGCTGCACTCGGAGTACGGGCTCAGCGAACTGGTGGTCGCCTCCTACCAGGCGGCCTCCGGCGCCGGGCAGCCCGGCATCGACGCGCTACGCGAGCAGACCGCCAAGGTGGCCGGCACCGGGGTCGGCGAGCAGGCCGGCGACCTGCGCGCGCTGATCAGTGACACCGGCCCGTTCCCGGCGCCGCTGGCACTGAACGCGGTGCCGTGGGCGGGCTCGCTCAAGGAGGACGGCTGGTCCTCCGAGGAGCTCAAGGTGCGCAACGAGAGCCGCAAGATCCTCGGCCTGCCGAACCTGCGGGTCTCCGCGACCTGTGTGCGGATCCCGGTGGTCACCACCCACTCGCTGGCCGTGCACGCGGTCTTCGAGCGCGAGGTCACCCAGCTGGGGGCGCAGGAGATCCTGGCCCAGGCGCCCGGCGTGGTGCTCTACGACAACCCGGCGGCCGGTGAGTTCCCGACGCCGAACGACGTGGTCGGTACCGATCCCACCTGGGTCGGCCGGGTGCGCCGCTCGATCGACGACCCCAATGCGCTGGACCTGTTCCTGTGCGGCGACAACCTGCGCAAGGGCGCGGCGCTGAACACCGCTCAGATCGCCGAGGTTGTGGCGGCGGAACTGACCGCCTGAGTCCCGAGCCGAGTCCCAAACTGGGCGATTTCTGACCGGAGCCCCCTTCCAGTGGAGGGGGCTCCGTGCTGTGCGGAAGAATGTCCGCCAGGCGGGGCAACCCTGAGGGGGGATCGAGTGTCCAACGGTCGTGACAGACCTGGCAGTGGTGGGGGCGGTACCGAGGCCGTCCCGGGCGGTGTCCCGGGCGGCGACGCAGTCATTGGTGCCACGGGGTCCCGTGCGGCGACCCGTTGAGCCGGAGATGACCACTGCGGCCACCGAGACGGCCGGCGCCAGCGTCGACCTGCTGACCACGACCTACCAGGCCCACTACCGCTCACTGCTGCGGCTGGCCGCGCTGCTGCTGGACGACCAGTCCAGCTGCGAGGACGTGGTGCAGGAGGCGTTCATCCGGGTGCACTCGGCGCGGCGGCGGGTCCGTGAGCCGGAGAAGATCCTGGCGTACCTGCGGCAGACCGTGGTCAACCTCTCGCGCAGCACGCTGCGTCGGCGGATCCTCGGCCTGCGGCTGCTGCCCAAGCCCATGCCTGACATGGCCAGCGCAGAAGAGGGCGCCTACGATGCTCTCGAACGTGATCAGCTGAAAACGGCTTTGCAAAGTTTGCAAAGGCGACAGCGCGAGGTTCTGGTGCTGCGCTACTACGCCGATATGACAGAAGCTCAGGTCGCTGAGCTGCTCGGGGTCTCGGTGGGCGCGGTGAAGGCATACGGTTCGCGCGGCCTGGCGGCCCTTCGGGTGTTGATGGAGAGCGGTCATGACTGAGGATCGGTTCGAACGCCAGCACGGCGCGACAGATCTTGGGCAGCGCGCCGGGTCTGCCGAGCATGCGCCCAGCTGGGGCGAGGAGCAGGCGCTGCGCGCGCTGCTGCACCGCGCCGTGGCCGGGGTGCAGCCCGCACCCGACGCGCTGCCCAGGATCCGTAGCGCCGTGCCGGCCCGCCGGGCCCGCTACCGGCATGCCTGGACCGGCGCGGTGCTGATCGCCCTGGTCTCGGCCGTCGCCGTGCCCACCCTGCAGGGCCTCGGCGCGCTGCAGCTCTCCGACGGCTCGGCGCCCAGCGCCGGACTGGCTCCCGGCGGCGAGGCGAGCACCGCGACCGGCGGGACCCACCGGCACAGCAGCAACCCGTCGGTCCCGGTCCCGGTCCCCGCGCAGGGCGGCTCGGCATCCGCCACCAGCAGCGCCCCGGCCACCGACCCGGGTGCCACCGGCGCGCCCAGCCCCAGCCCGAGCACCGTCGCGGCCAGCGCCAGCGGTACCGCGAGCGCCCCGACCACGCCCGGCTGCGCCCCCGGCGACCTCGGCGGCGCCACGGCCACCGCGCAGCCCGCCGACAGCAGCGGACGGGTGTACGGCGTCTTCTCCGTGGCCAACGTCTCCGGCCACGCCTGTCTGCTGGCCGCGCCCGGTCCGATCAGCGCCACTGCGACCGGCGCCGGCACCGTCCAGGTGGTGGCGCACACCACCGGCGACCCGGCCACCGCGCTGCCGCCACCCGGCCCGACGGCGCCGACCGCCCGGCTGCTGTCCGCAGGCGGCGGCTACCAGCTGCGGTTCGCCTGGGTGCCGGACACGACCTGCCCGACGAACGGCCAGAACGCGGTGCCACCGGCGGCGACCTCGGGTGCCAGCCCGACCACGAGCAGCTCGGGCGGGCCGAGCCCGGCCGGCTCGCCGGTCGGGCACGGCCCGGTGCGTTCCAACGGCTCCCCGGCCGCCGCCGACGCCAGCGCGGCGACCAGCCCGTCACCGGCGGCGCCCTCCCCGTCGGCCACCCCGAGCCCGACCCCGTCGACCGGCACCGAACCCGGCAGCCTGACCATCGGTCACCGCCTGTTCGCCGGCCTCCCGGACGCGGTGAGCGTGACCATCGCCAACGTCTGCGCCGGCGGCACTGTCTACCGGGAGGCCCCGGAGGCGGCCGGGTGACCGGAGGGCGGGCCCTCGGGTAAGGCCGACCCTGCGGCGGAGCGGGTGGCACAGGTGGTTACCGTGGTGCTGTGTACCGATTCCTCCTGACTCCGCGATGGCTCGGCAGCACCGTCCTCGCGGTGGCTGCCATCGCCGCCTGCCTCTGGCTGGGCTCCTGGCAGCTGGGTCGGTTCGAGGCCCGGGTCGGTACCCACCGCACCGCCGCCGCGCCGGCCGCCAGCGGTCAGGCCGGTGCGGGGCAGGCCGGTGCGGGGCAGGCCAGTGCAGGGCAGGTCGGGGCAGGTCAGGCCGGTGCAGGCCGGGCCAGTGCGCTGGACTCGGTGCTGACCGGTCCGGACGCCAAGGTCAGCACCAGCACGGTGGGTCGCACGGTGACCGCCACAGGCAGCTACGACAGCGCCCATCAGCTGCTGGTCCCGAACCGCACGGTGGACGGCCGCTCGGGCTACTACGTGCTCACGCCGCTGCGCACCGCCGACGGCCGCGCCGTCACCGTGGTGCGCGGCTGGTCGGCCGGCGCGCCCGGCGGCGCCCAGCCGCCCGCGCCGCCCGCCGGTGAGGTCACGGTCACCGGCCGCCTGCAGGCGCCGGAGACCAGCGGCAGCGACGGTGCGGTGGCCGGCGGGCTGCCGGCCGGGCAGCTGGGCACGATCAGCCCCGCCACCCTGGTCAACCTGCTGCCGTACCCGACCTACGACGGCTGGGTGGCCGCCGACGCCGTACCGGCCGGGCTCACCGCCGTGCCGACCGCGCAGCCGGCCGGCGGCGACGGCCTGACCGCCCGGGCCTTCCAGAACCTCGGCTACACCCTGGAGTGGTTCGTCTTCGCGGGCTTCGTCGGCTTCATGTGGTTCCGGCTGGCCCGCCGCGAGGCCGAGGCCGCCCAGGACCGGGCGCTGGGACTGGACCCGGTCCTGGACTAGGCCTGGCGGAGCGCTACGACTGGCGGGGCGCTACGACTTCAGGTGCCGCATCGCGAAGTCGATCTCCAGCCGGAGCTGCTTGATCCGCTCGTCCACCACCAGCGAGCCGTGCCCGGCGTCGTACCGGTACACCTCGTGCGGGGCGCCGAGCTGCTCGAGCCGGGTCACGTAGTTCTCGATCTGCCGGATCGGGCAGCGCGGGTCGTTGACCCCGGCACTGATGTACACCGGCACCCGGACCCGCTCGACGTAGCTCAGCGGCGAGGAGGCGGCCCACCGCTCGGGCACCTCCTCGGGCGTGCCGCCGAACAGTGTGCGGTCCAGCGACTTGAGCGCCTCCATCTCGTCCGCGTAGGCGGTCAGGTAGTCGGCCACCGGCACCGCCGCCAGGCCCAGCGACCAGGACTCGGGCTGGACGCCCAGGCCGAGCAGGGTCAGGTAGCCGCCCCAGGAGCCGCCGGAGAGCACCAGTTTGGCCGGGTCGGCCAGGCCGGAGGCCACCGCCCAGTCCCGCACCGCGCCGATGTCCTCCAGCTCGATCAGGCCGACCCGCTCGCGCAGCGCGTCGGTCCAGGCCTGGCCGTAGCCGGTGGAGCCGCGGTAGTTGACCCGGACCACCGCGAAGCCGTGGTCCAGCCAGGCGGCCGGCCCGGCGGCGAAGGAGTCGCTGTCGTGGTGGGTCGGCCCACCGTGCACCTCGAAGACGGTCGGGAACGGGCCCTCGCCCGCCGGGCGCTGGACCAGCGCGTGCACCCGTCCGCCCGGCCCGTCCACCCAGACGTCCGTCACCGGCACCGAACCGGGCGGCACCGCGCCGGGCGCCCGCAGCACCACGTCACCGGCGGTCGAGCGGACCGCCGAGGGCTCGGCGGCCGAGGACCAGAGGAACTCCACCGTGCCGTCCGGGCGGGCGGTGGCCCCGGCCACCGTGCCGCGCGGGGTGTCCAGGCGGGTCAGCACGCCGGTGGCCAGGTCGTACGAGAACAGCTCGCTGCGGGCCTCGAACTCGTGCTCCACCAGCAGCGACTTGGCCTCCGGGCGCCACTGCGCGGAGACGTCCCCGGGCAGCGCCCGGTCGTCCTCGGTGCGCAGCACCAGCTCGGTCTCCTCGCCGGTCAGCGGGTCCCAGAGCATCGGCTCCCAGTGGCCGCGGCGCTGGTGGGCGACCAGCAGCCGACTGTCGCCGGCGACCGGGGCGAAGCCCAGGCAGGCCAGCCCGCGCGGATCCTGACGGCCCGTCACCTCGTCCAGCTCGGCCACCGTGGTGCCGTCCTCGGTGCGCACCACCCGGATCGCCGAGTGCATCGCGTCGCCGTGCTCGGTGTGGTCGATGGCCAGCAGGGTGGAGTCGTGGGAGAGGTCGCCGACACCGCCGTACTCGGCGTGCCGGTAGATCTCCACCGGCGCCGCCGCGCCCGGGCGCAGCAGGTGCAGGGTGGTGCCGTCCTCGTCGGTGGAGCGGCCGACCACCACGGTGCCGTCCCGGCCCAGCGCCAGGCCCGCCTCGTAGGACGGGGCCAGGCCGGGCACGGCCTCCTCGTCCGGGCCGCCCGCGAAGGGCTGGCGGCGCCAGACGCCGAACTCGTCGCCGTCGGTGTCGTCGAACCACCAGACCCAGGCGCCGTCGGGGGACAGGGCCGCGTCGGTGGTGCCGTGCGGTCGGTCGGTGACCTGGCGGTGGGTGCCGGCCGACCGGTCCCAGGCATAGACCTCGTATGTGCCGGTCGCGTTGGAGACGTACAGCGACCGCTGCGGGGCGTCGTCCGCCCAGTCAGGAAGTGACACCCGTGCCGCCCGGAAGCGCTGCTCCCAGGCGGGCACGTCGTTCTTCTCGCTACTCATTCGACTCACTTTGGCACGGATCGCCCGCCAGGTGTCAGCGGGGTGTCAATTACCGCGGGGCAGCGCCTGGACCAAGGCCGCCAACAGCAGTTCCAGGCCGGCCGGGACCGTGATGCTGAGGGTGAAGGAGCCCTCGCGGTAGAACAGGTTGCCCAGCAGGGCGATGCCGAGCGCGCCGCCGACCTGCTGGACGGTGGCCAGGACGCCCGCCGCCGAGCCGACCAGTTGCGGGCGCACGCCCGCCAGCACGGTGCCGGTCAGCGGCGCGATCACCAGGCCCATGCCGAGGCCGTCCAGGAACAGCCCGGGCGCCAGCCACCAGGCGCTGCCGCTGGTGCCGACCTCGGCGGCGGCCAGTGCGATCAGCCCCAGCCCGGCGGCCATGCCAAGCGCGCCCAGCGCGATGGTCTGCCGGCCGAGGCGGGCGGCGACCAGGTGCGCGGTGGTGGAGGTGAGCAGGTAGCCGGCGCCGATCGAGGTGAAGAGCAGCCCGGAGCCGAGCGCGTCCAGGCCGTGGTCCCGCTGCAGGTGGACCGCCAGGATCAGGAAGAAGGAGCCCTGGCCGAGGTTGAAGGTCAGTTGGGTGACCAGGCCGGTGGCGAAGGCGCGCTCGCGCAGCAGCGCCGGGGCGACCACCGGGTCGGTGGCCAGCCGCCGCTGGTGGACGGCGAAGAGCGCGAACAGCACGGCCGCACCGGCCAGGCACTCCCAGGTCCAGAGCGGCCAGCCCTGCGACGGGCCCTGGACCAGCGGCAGCACCAGGGCGACCAGCGCGGCGCTGACCAGGGCGGTGCCGGGCAGGTCGAACCCCTGGCGCTGGGGTGCCCGCGACTCCGGGACCGCCCGGCGGACCAGCGCCAGGGTGACCAGGCCGACCGGGACGTTGATCAGGAAGCAACTGCGCCAGCCGAGGCCGAGCACGTCCGCCCGGATCAGCAGGCCGCCGATCAGCTGCCCGAGCACCGCGCCGATGCCCATGGTCAGCCCGTACATCCCGAAGGCCCTGGCCTGGGCCGCTCCGGTGTACGTGGTGCGCAGGATGGCCAGCACCTGCGGTCCCATCAGCGCGGCGGCCAGGCCCTGCGCGGCCCGGGCGGCGATCAGGGCGGTGGCGGTCGGGGCCAGGCCGCAGCCGGCGGAGGCGAGGGTGAACAGCGCCAGGCCCAGCGAGAACATCCGGCGCCGTCCGAACCGGTCGCCGAGCCGGCCGGCGGTGATCAGCGCGGTGGCGAGGGCCAGGCCGAAGCCGGCCACGATCCACTGGACGGCGGCCGGACCGGCCCGCAGCTCGGTCTGCAGCGAGGGGATGGCCACGTTGACGATGAAGAAGTCGAGCATGGTCATGAAGGTGGCGGTGAGCACCACGGGCAGCAGGGCGCGCGGGTGCGGCGCGGCGCCGGATTCGGCTGCGGTGGCGGCGTCGGTGGCGGTGGTGGCTTGCGTGGCGGGGGTGGTCGGTCGGGCGAGGCTGGTGGCCATGGTGACGGGCTCCTCTGGCTGGGCGGGCGCCGGCCCGGCTGGACCGGCGCCCGAGCGGGATCAGGTGGTCGGGACCTTGTCGAGGAAGCCGTGGACCGCCGCGATCCGGCCGTCCTCGTCGGCGACCAGCACGTCGAAGCCGATGACCAGCGGCTCGGCCGCGCCGGCCGGGGCCAGCTCCCAGGTGAACCGGGCGAGTCGGTGGTGCGCGTCGACGCCGCCGGGGCCGAGGGTGAAGACCAGGCCGGGGAACTGGGCCTGGACGGCGCCGACGGTCGCGTCCACGGCGTCCCGACCGGTGGCCTCGACCAGCGGGTCGGTGTAGCTGGCGTGCTCGGCCCAGGAGGTGTCGATCAGCTTGCGGCGGGCCGCCGGGTCGGTCTCGTTCCAGGTGGCGAGGTACTGCTCGGCGAGGTGCTGAAGGTTCGTCATGTTCCGGCTCCCAGTTGGGTTGTCGCTGCTGTCCGGGTTGTTCTTGCTGGTCATGACGGTATGCAGGGCGCGGCCCGGCCGAATCGGTCAGCTGTAGGTAGGGTCGACCCATGCTGTACGGGAGGGCAGGGGAGCAGGCCGCCGTCGACGCGTTGCTGGACGGGGCGCGGGGCGGGCGCAGCGGGGTGCTGGTGCTGCGCGGGGAGCCGGGGATCGGCAAGAGCGCGCTGCTGGAGTACGCGGCCGAGCGGGCGGGCGCGGAGTTCCGGGTGCTGCGGGCGACCGGCGTCGAGTACGAGGCCGATCTGCCGTTCGCGGGCCTGAACCTGCTGCTGGGGTCGGGCCTTGACCGGTTGTCGGCACTGCCCGCGCCGCAGCGCCGTGCGCTGGAGGCCGCGTTCGGGCTGGCGGACCTGGACGGGGATGGGGCCGGTCATGGTCACGGGCTGAATGAGCGCTTGCTCAGCGGCCTGGCCACCCTCGGGCTGCTGGCCGAACTGGCCACCGAACGCCCGCTGCTCTGCCTGGTGGACGACGCCCAGTGGCTGGACCGCGCCTCGGCGGACGCGCTGCTGCTGGCCGCCCGACGACTGGACCGCGAGGGCGTCGTACTGCTCCTCGCGGCCCGCGACGGCGAGGGCGGCTTCACCGCTCCCGGGCTGCCCGAACTGCGCCCGGCGCCCCTGGACCCCTCAGCCGCCGCCGAGTTGCTCGCCGCCCGGGCCGGCGGACCGGAGAACGCCGGCCTGCGCTACCGGGTGCTCGCCGAGGCTCAGGGCAATCCGCTCGCGCTGACCGAACTGCCCACCGCGCTCGCCGACGAACCCGCCTACCGGGAAGGCGGCGTGGCGCTGACCGGCCGACTGCGCCAGGCCTTCCTGAGCCAGGTCGCCCGGCTGCCCGCACCGACCCGCACCCTGCTGCTGGTGGCCGCTGCCGAGGAGAGCGGAGACCTGACGACCGTGCTGCGGGCGGCCGCGACGCTCGGCGCCGAGATCGAGGCGCTGGCGCCGGCCGAGCAGTCCGGCCTGCTACGACGCACCCCTGACGGCAGACTGACGATCCGTCATCCACTGCTGCGCGCCGCCGTCCTGGAAGACGCCCGACTGGACCAGAAGTTGGCGACCCACCGGGCACTGGGCGCCGTGCTGCGCGCCGACGGCGAGGAGGACCGCAGCAGTTGGCACCTGGCGCTGGCCGCCACCGGCCAGGACGCCGAACTGGCCGCCGCGCTGGAGCGGGCCGGCCGTCGGGCCACCGCCCGCGCGGGCCACTCGGGTGCGGCCGCCGCCTTCGAACGGGCCGCCGGGCTCGCCCCGGACCGTGAGACGGTGACCCGCTGCCTGGCGCTGGCGGCCGAGGCGGCGCTGGACGCGGCCCAGGCCGAACGAGCCGGAGCACTCGCGGTACGGGCCGCCGAGCTGACCGAAGACCCCTTCCTGCAGGCCGTGTTGGAGTGGGTCCGGGCCACCGCCGCGTTCTGGCGCGGCGACTACCCCGAGGCGCACCGCCTACTGCTGACCGCCGCCGCCCGCGAGATCGCGGCGCCCACTGCCGCCCGGGCCCTGCTGCTGGCCTTCCACACCGCCTGGTACCTGGGCGAGGATCAGATCGGCGAGGTGCTGGCCGGGCTGGCCGCGCTCGCCCTGCCGCCCGAGGACGCGCTCGCCCCGCTGGTGGAGCAGCTGATCGCGGCGGTGCGGCCGGTCTTCGGCGGGCCGCCCGCGCCACGGGTGCTGCCGCTGCTGGAGACCGCCGGGCTGGCGCGCGCGGCCGGCGCCGACACCCCGCGTGACCTGGTGCAGCTCTGCGGGGCCGCGCTGGTCTGCGGCCGGGACGCCGAGACCCACCAGCTCGCCACCGAGCTGATCGCCGAGTCCCGTGCGGTCGGCGCGGTCGGTTCGCTGCCGACCCTGCTCTTCTTCCTGGCCGAGGCCGAGCTCTTCCACGGCCGGCATCGGGAGGCCGAACTCTCCGCCGCCGAGGGCCTGGCCCTGGCCCGGGACCTCGGCCAGCCCCAGTGGGTCAGCCAACTCGCCGCCCTGGAAGCCTACTTGGCTGCCCTGCGAGGCGATACCGAGCTGGTCGAGCGACGGGCCGGCGAGGCCACCGCCGAGGCCGCCTGGGCGGCCCGGGCCGCCGGCACCTCCTGGGCCCAATGGGCGCTCGCCGTACACGAGTTGGCCCAGGGACGGGTGGCCGAGGTGGTGGACCGCCTGGCGGCGCACACGGCCGGCCCGAACCGCCACCACGTCTCGGCCGTCCGGACCGTGCCCGATCTGGTGGAGGCGGCGGTCCGGCTGGGCCGGCCGGAGCGCGCGGCGGCCGCCTTCGAACGGTTCCAGGCCTGGTCCGGGCGGTCCGGCGGACCCGACTGGACCCGAGCCCTGGTACTGCGCTGCCAGGCACTGCTCGGTCCGGCCGAACTCGCCGAGTCCGGCTACCTGGCGGCCCTGAAACTGCACGAGGGCACCGATCGGCCCTTCGAACTGGCCCGTACCAGCCTGCTGTTCGGCGAGTGGCTGCGCCGCGACAAGCGCAAGACCGAGGCCCGCACCCGGCTGCGCGCCGCGCTGGAGGTCTTCGAGCGGCTCGGCGCCACCCCGTGGGCCGAGCGTGCCCGCACCGAGCTGGCCGCCGCGGGCTCGGCGGCGCCGGTCGCCGCGCCGGCCGGGCCGCTGGCCGGGCTGACCCCGCAGGAGGAGCAGATCGCCCGCCTGGCGGCGCGGGGGCTGTCGAACCGGGAGATCGCCGCCCAGCTCTTCCTCAGCCCCCGCACCGTCGGTCACCACCTCTACAAGGCCTACCCGAAGCTGGGCATCGCCTCGCGTGCGGAGCTCGCCCAACTCGTGGCGAGCTGACGAGTCGGCCGGACCCCGAGCTGACGAGTCGGCCGGATCTCGAACTGACGATGCGTCAGTTCAGCGGCAGGGCCTTGGTGTGCTCCTCGCGCACCGCCTCCAGCTTCTGCGGGTTGAGACCCAGCAGCTTCAGGATGGTCGGGGCGATCTGCTTGGTCTGCACGGGCGCGCAGTCCTGCACCTTGGCCGGGGCGCCGGCGCCCGCGACGATCAGCGGGACGTCCAGGTCGTCGGCGGCGGCACCGCCGTGCTCGGCGATCTTGCCCTTGCCGCCGGTGTAGACCACGCCGTACTGGGCGACGCCGAAGACGTCCGGCACCCGGGCGTCGCCGGTGTCGACGCCGAAGTAGTCGGCGGCGTCCTCGCCCGCGTAGACCTTGGTCAGGCCGCCGGCGGTGAACGCCTTCGGGGCGCCCTTGATGTCGGTGCCGGTGCCGCTCTGGGCCAGCAGGTAGTTCTTGGCGAAGTCGGCGGCCTGCTGCGAGCGGTCGTTGAGCCAGAGCAGCATGGCGTCGTCGTCCGCCGAGTGGGCCACCAGGTCGCCGGCGCCCGGGTGGGCCGTCTTCCAGGCGGCGTTCAGGCCGTCGAGCAGCGGGCCGTCGCCGATCCGGGTCAGCGCCTGCGGGTCGGCGGGCGACTGGCCGTGCTTGGCGGACAGGATCACCGTGGTGCTCTGGTCCAGGTGCTGCTTGCGCAGCTCCGCGGTGAGCGCGCCGACCTGCTGGTCCACGTACTCCAGCGCCTTGGTCAGCAGCGGGCCGGGCACGTCCTTGCTCAGGTAGCCGCCGGCCAGGCCGTTGGAGGTGGGCAGCTTCTGGGCGGTGGAGACCGACTGGAAGTTCAGGCCGAAGATCGCCGGGGTGCCGGTCTGCTTCGCGCGGCTGTGGTCGTAGCCGTCGATCTCGTTGAGGACGGCCTGGACCTTGTAGCCGTCGTACTGCTGGGTGGCCTTGTTGTCCTTGGTCCAGTCGGCGGCGCTGTAGCCGATCGCGGTGCTGTTGATCTCCGGCGCGAAGAGGTCCTGGATGCCGTCGCCGGACGGGCCGCTGAGGATGTCGTAGGCGGCGTGCTTGTCCGACCAGGCGGTGCGCAGACCGGCGTCGCGGGCCACCTCGAAGACGGTGTTCACCTGGAGGTAGTCGTGCGGGTAGACCGGCTGGCAGGTCTGCGGGTCGACCGGGAGCTTGGCCGGGTTGATCAGGTTCTGCGGCCGGCCGGTCATCTGCAGGATGCTGCCCGGCAGGCCGCTGAGGCCCTGGCCGGCGTCGATCGAGCTCTGGTTCCGGTCCAGGTCCTCGGTCAGGTCGACCTCGGCACCCGGCTTGGCCTTGGTGCAGTCGGTGGTGCCGGCGGGCAGCAGGGTGGCGTCGTAGCTGTCGTCGTAGTAGACGCCGGTGGTGCCCGGGCCGCCGCCGGTCAGCTGGGCGACCATGCCGGGGAAGGAGTCCGAGGGGGTGGTGGTCTTGGCGTTGGTGTACTCGACACCGCCGCCGACCAGGCGGGCCAGCGCCGACTGCGGGTGCTGAGCGATGTACCAGCTCAGGTCCGACTGGTGGAGGCCGTCGACCGAGATCAGCAGGACGTGCTTGGCCGCGCCGTGGTGGCGGCCGGCGAAGTCGGAGTCGGCAGCGAAGGCCTGGGCGATGGAGCCTGCGGCCAGCGCACCGGTGGCACTGATGACGGCGGCGAGGCGGACGGAGCGTCGGGTCACGTCTTCTCCTGTACTCATGACACGAGCAGTGATTGCTCGCGTCATGACTAGTGGCCGGCGGTGTACCGCGGGGAGCGCGGATGTGAACGGCCGGGGAAGCGTCGGATCCCTCGGGAACAGTTCATCTGACGGTCCGTCAGCTCAACTCAGCTCAACTTCCGCCCGAATGCTCGGTCATGTCGCCATCCGGATGGTGCGGCACCGGGTTCCGGTGGGCGCTGTCCGGTCGGCGCTGTCCGGTGGTCCGATCAGCTACCTGCTACCTGCTACCCGTTGCCGACTGCCCGCTCGGCCATGAGCTGCCGGAGCCCGCTCAGGATGCAGCGCAGCCCGAAGGCCATCGCCTGGTTCTGCTCGGCGGGATCCACCGCGCCCAGCGCCGCCAGCACCGCCGGATAGCGCTCGCCGTGCTCGGCCAGCACCTGGGTCATCGCGCTGGTCAGCTGCTCCTCGGGGCGCTGCTGCGGCCCGGCGGCGAGTGACTGCTGGGCGATGGTGCGGACGTGACCGGTGATCACCGTCACCGCGTCCAGTCGCTCGGCCGCGCTCAGCGCGGTGTCGCCCAGGGGGGCGAGGGCGCGCTCCAGCCAGCCCAGCTCGTTGGGTCCGACCAGCCGCGGTCCTGCAGTGGTCTCCAGCAGCCACGGATGCGCGCCGAATCCGACGAAGAGCCGCTCGGCCCACTGCGCCAACTGGCCGGCCCAGTCGGCATCCTGGTCCAGCTGCGGTGGTTCGCCGATCGCCAGGTCGGTCATCACGGCGACCAGCTCGGCCTTGCCCGGCACATACCGGTAGAGCGACATCTTGGTGTAGCCGAGCTCGCCCGCGACCCGCTGCATGGAGATCGCGGCCAGTCCCTCGGTGTCGGCGACCGCGATCGCGGCGGTGGCGATGCCCTCCAGGGTCAGCGCGGGCTTGGGCCCGCGCCGCGGCTGCGGCCGCGATCCCCAGAGCAACTCCGTCATGGTGCCCTCCATCGCTCCTCCGGTGCGTGCTGGGCGCCGGTACTTGCTTGACGCCTGCCGAATAACTGTGTCTACTGTACACAGAAGCAACTGAGTCCGACGGACACAGTTAATTGCCGCCCGGCCCAGCCGTGCGCCGACGAGGGGACGCCGCCATGCAGAACACCAAGGTCCTGATCTCCGGAGCCAGCGTCGCCGGCCCCGCCCTGGCCTACTGGCTCGGCCACTACGGCTTCGAGCCCACCGTGGTCGAGCTGGCCCCGGCGCTGCGCGAGGGCGGCTACGCGGTCGACTTCCGTGGCACCAGCCACCTGTCCGTGCTCGAGCGGATGGGTGTCCTGGAGGAGCTGCGCGAGCTGCAGACCGGCGGCAGCCCGTGGTCCTTCGTCGACCAGGACGGTCGCGAACTGCTCGGCCTGCCCCGCGAGTTCACCGGTGGCGATCTGGAGGTGCGGCGCGCCGACCTGTCCCGGGTGCTCTACCGTCGCAGCCTGGACCGCACCGAGTACCTCTTCGGCGACTCGATCGCCACCCTCACCGACACCGCCGAGGGAGTCCGGGTCAGCTTCGAGCACGGCCCCGACCGCCTCTTCGACCTGGTGATCGGCGCCGACGGCATCCACTCCAACACCCGCCGGCTGACCTTCGGCCCCGAGGAGCAGTTCGTCCGCCACCTCGGCTACTACGTGGCCGGCTGGGACGTGCCCAACCACCTCGGCCTGACCGGGGGTTCGGTCACCTACAACGTCCCCGGCAAGGCGGCCGGCGTCGGTGTGGACACCCGTGACACCAGCCGGGGCAACGCGATGTTCCTCTTCGCCTCGCCCAAGCTGGACATCCACTACCGCGACCGGGCCCGCCAGCAGCAGGTGCTCACCGAGGCCTTCGCGGGCCTGGGCTGGGAGACCCCGCGGCTGCTGGCCGGCCTCGCCGACTCGCGGGAGTTCTACTTCGACTCGATCAGCCGCGCCGACCTGCCGACCTGGTCAAAGGGCCGGATCGCGCTGGTCGGCGACGCGGCCGCCGGCGCCACCCTCGGCGGCATGGGCACTGGCGCGGCAATCCTCGCCGCCTACACCCTGGCCGGCGAACTCGCTACCGCCAACGGTGACTTCCGCGCCGCCTACACCGCCTACGAGAACCGGCTGCGCAGCTTCGCGACGCGCTGCCAGAAGGGCGGTGACCGGGCCGGCCACTTCATCGCCCCGCGCCGCGGCTACGGCGCCCGGCTCCGCAACACCCTGCTCGGTCGCCCCGCGCTGCTGAACATGATGCTGAGGGAGGGCCAGAAGGTCGCCGCCGACATGGCCCTGCCGGACTACCCCGCCGCGCTCGCGGCCTGAGGGCGGGCGCCGCTCGGCGCCTCACTCTCCTCGGCCCCTCACTCTCCTCGGCCCCTCACTCTCCTCGGCCCCTCACTCTCCTCAGTGCCTCACCCTCCTCCGCCCGCGTAGTCGTCCTCGCGCACCAGGTCGAGGTTGCGGAAGGTGGGCGGTCCGGAGCAGAGCTTGGCCAGCTCGGCCGCGAACTCGGCGGTCTCGGGGCGGTTGGAGTTCTCCATCGCCTCTTCGTAGGACGGGAATTCCACGATGTGCAGATACACCCCCGCCGCGTCCCGATCGCGGGTCTGCACGGCCCGCGTCACGATCCTGCGGTCCGCGTTCTTGGCGACCCAACTGTCCAGCGCCGCATTGATCTCCTCGATGCGACTCGTCCGGAACTCGATGATCTGTATGAACCTCATGGATCCATCTCCTCCTGGCCGTGGCCGGCACCTCCTCCAGGGTCTCTCCGGCTCCGCACACGCGCAAAGCCGGCACCCGTGATCCCACCTCGGCCACAGCGATGAGTCCGAGCCCCGCGCCGAGTCCTTATCAGTGAGGGCCGCAACCACCGCGAGCCCCACCGCGACCGATCGAGGAGCTCACCATGACCACGCAGGACATCGCCGGCACCACCGCACTCGTCACCGGAGCCGGCCGCGGCTTCGGCCGGGCCATCGCCACAGCGCTCTGCCAGGCCGGTGCCCAGGTCGTCGGAGTCGCCCGCGACCCTGGTCCACTGCTACCGCATGGTCGGCTCCCTGCACGACGCGGAGGACCTCCTCCAGGAGACCTACCTGCGCGCCTGGCGGGCCTACGACCGGTTCCAGGGCAGGTCCTCGCTGCGGGCCTGGCTCTACCGGATCGCCACCAACGCCTGCCTGACCGCCCTGCACCACCGCAGTGCACGCGTCCTGCCCTCAGGCCTGGCCGGCCCGAGCGACGACCCGGACCAGCCGCTCGACCTAGCCCGCCAGGGCGTCGCGTGGCTGCAACCCCTGCCCGGCGCACACTCCGTGATCCAGTCCGCAGCCGACCCGGCAGCCGTCGTCGCCACCCGCGGCAGCGTCCGGCTGGCCCTGGTCAGCGCGCTGCAACAGCTGCCCGCCCGACAACGGGCCGTGCTGATCCTGCGCGAGGTGCTCGAGTGGCCGGCCACCGACGTCGCGGAGCTGCTCGGCACCACGACCACCGCCGTCAACAGTGCCCTGCAACGAGCAAGGACCCACCTCGCCCGCCTGGGCCCCCGCGAGGACGAGGTCACCGAACCCGCCGAGCCCGAACTCCGCCGACTGATCGACCGCTACGCCGCCGCCTTCGAGCGGGCCGACCTCGACACCCTGCTGGACCTGCTGCGTGACGACGTGTCATTGGAGATGCCGCCCCACCTGACCTGGTTCAGCGGCCGCGACACAGTCGCCCGATTCCTGCGCCGGCACGTCCTCGGCGCCCCCGGCACCAACCAGCTCTTCCCCACCACCGCCAACGCCCAACCCGCCCTGGCCGCCTACCGCCTCACCCCCGAGGGCACCCACGACCCCCACGCCCTCCAGGTCCTCACCGTCACCCCCACCGGCATCTCCCGAATCGTCGCCTTCCTGGACCCGGCCCTGCTCTCCTCGTTCGGCCTGGATCGCCCGGGCTCAGGTAGCTGACTCAGCGGTTCGCGGATCGTCCTGCGTGCCGGGTCCGGACGGCGGAGATGACCAGCGCGACGACCAGGACGGCGATGCCGACGAACAGGAGGTAGAGCAGGCCCTTGGCGACCACGCCGACAATGCCGAGCACGATCGCCAGGATGATCAGGAACAGTACGAGTGCCATTTTCGGCCTCCTTCGTGGCCGGTCGGGGCCCTGCGGGCGCGCCAACGGAACTCCCCGCCGCATGCCTTCCATCGTCGCACCGGGGCAGTCGGGGCAGCCAGCGCAGCTGTCCGGCGAGCGCTCGTGCGCCACGTGCGCCACCGGTCGCCGTCGCCATGCTCGGCCCTTACGGTCTGTCCTGGGGCGTGTGTGTCGTCCCGAGGAGGCCAGGATGCGGCATTACCGATGGGTACTCGAGACCCAGGACGACGAGGGCCGCTGGTCCCGGCAGGACGGTGCCCCCATGCCCAACCCTCTGGAGTACGACGGGCCGCCCCAGCGGGCGGTCAACCACCTGCGGGACGTGTTCGTGCGGACGCTCTCCCGGCCCGCTCCCGGCCCCCGAGCGGTCAGGATCCGCCTCTGGGACGGGCCCGAGCCGGTCGGCGAGCCCGAGGCCGAAACCGAGTGGTCGCGCGAGTGACGCACCCTGCCCAGGCCGGCCCTGCCCAGGCCGAGAGGCGGGACGCGCGCGGGCTACGCAGCTGCGGCCCGGGTGGCCCGGGCCTGGTCGAAGGGCAACTCCTGCGCTGCCGAACCGCCGTCCGTCCCCCCGGCTGTCTGTTCGGCGAGGAGTGCGCTCGCCGTCCGGGTGTTGGCCGGGTCGGCCGCCTCGGACATCAGCCGAGCGGCCAGGACGGCATCGGTCGACGGCGGGACGACCAGCAGGTTCAGCCGCAGCGGGGCGAACGAGCACACCATGATCATGTGCTCGTCCTGCTCGCTGGTGAACCAGCCGGCGTGGACGGTGTGCCCCGTGACCGGGATGCGCCGCGGGATGACCGGCCACTGCGCAGGGTTCACGGTGATCCGGGTGACCCGGCCCCACCGCTTGTCGAGTTCGGCTGCCAGGGAAGGGAGTTCAAGGAGCAGATCACGCGACCGGGGCCACCAGGCTCCGTCGAGTCGGCCCGCCCGCACGCCCTCGGGAGCAAGGGAGAGCCGCACGGTGGACTTCGGGGCGTCGGGCGTCATCGCGTGATCGAAGGTCACGGTCATGATCAAGGACCTGTCTCCGCGCCCGGTCGAGCCGGTCGCGGGAAAGCCGTTCGCCGGAGACGACGCCAGTACCCGGGGCCGGCATGCGAGGTGCCTTCGGTAATGTCCAGGTTACTCTCCGCACGCCCAGAACCTGCCATGGTAGCCATGACCAGTTCTGCCGGGAGAAGCCAACCCGGCCGGCGCCGTCGTCGCACGCGGGCGCCGGAGGTCGTCGGCCACGCTTGCCGGTCTTCCCGTCGCCTCTCAGCCGTCCGTCGTGGCGGGGGGCATTGGGGTGCCGCGGCGTCCGCTGGGCTTCGCGGCGCGTAGCCGGCCGAGGGTCCAGCCTCGTCCTTCGGGGTCGAAGGGGCGGGTGGCAGCGGCGAACAGCTCGGCGGCGCGCCGGTAGGACAGGCGCCGACGGCCGCTGTAAGGGCACAGGTCCGCAGCGGGGGTGCCTGCGGCGGCGCGGCGGTCGGTGAGGAACAGCGGGCCGTCGGTGCGGCCGGCGATGAGAAGCGGCAGGAGCCGGGCGGCCCCCGCACCCCATTTCAGCAGCTGTCCGTCTGGGCGTGGATGGCTGCGTCGGCCGGGCAGGTTGACATGGTCGACGTCGAGGGCGAGGACGTTCTCGATGGTGGCGCCGGTCTCGTACAGCAGGTGCCAGGTGGTCTGTTCGCGCAGCGGGGCACGCAGCGCGAACAGTGCGCGGAGGTCGGCGGGGTCCAGCGGCGCTGGTCCGCTTTCGGGCAGAGCCTGCGGGCGCAGATCCGCCATCGGGTCACTGTGGATCCACCCCTGAGCACGCCACCAGGAGACGGCGCTGCGCAGGATCGACAGTTCCCGGTTGACGGTCCGAGGGTCGGTGCCGGTCACCCGCTGCGCGAGTGCGCCTTGCAATCGGGCGGCTGACTGCGGGTTGTCCAGGAGGGCCAGCGGCAGGACCGGTGGCTGCGCGCCGCGCCGGTCGTTCCCGGTGGGCACGGGCCGGTCAACCAGCGGCCACGCCCAGGAGGCCAGGGCGATCCGGTAGATCCGGCGAGAGCTCGAGCCGAGGCGCGCTGCGGCCAGGTATCGGTCGACGGCGACCGCGTACTCCACCGGCTCCGCTGCCCCTTGTCCGGTTGCAGTCATCGTGCGCCCACCTCCGCAATTGCCGCAGTAAATCACTGAATTCAGTACACCGGATACCCGAGCAGGATAGAAGGTCATGCCTGTTCGGAGATGCCAGAAAGACGATTTACTGCGGCAGGATCCGCCTCTCGCAAAGTTGCTGCTACTGGACTCAACTATTTCCCCGAAAAGCCTTGTGAGTGCTTACCGCGGGCGGCAGACTCTCCGTCCATGGCAGTGGATGTGCACAAGACCGACGAGGGCGCACGAGGACTGAAGGGCCGTCTGGCCGTCTTGGCCGAGCCTGACTTCAGACGGTTCTTCGTCGGCTATACGACGTCGTTGCTCGGGTCGTCGATGGCGCCGGTGGCGGTGGCCTTCGCTGTGCTCGACACCGGCGGTGGCGGCACCGACCTCGGCTGGGTAATGGCGGCCAGGATCCTTCCGATCGTGCTCGTGCTGCTCGCAGGCGGACTCGTCGCCGACCGGTTGGGCAGCAAGCGCGTGATGCTGGCGACGGATCTGCTCCGCAGTTGCGTACAGGCGGTATTCGCTGTCCTGCTCATTGCGGGTCATTCGCCGGTGTGGGCCATGGCCGTGCTGGTCGCCGTCTGGGGCGTCGGGGAGGGGTTCTTCCTTCCCGCGTTGGGTGCGCTCGTCCCGCACGTGGTGCGGCGGAGGGGCCATCTGTCGGACGCCAACACACTGCTGGGCCTGGCCAGATCGGTGTCCACCGTCGCCGGCCCGGCCGCCGCCGGGATCATCACGGCCACCTGGGGGCCTGCTGTGGTGCTGCTCGCAGATGCCGTCAGCTACGCGATCGGTGCCGCGGCCCTCGCCCGGCTGACCGTTCCCCGCCGTCCGGCGGGCGGGGAGGAGTCCCTCCTGGCGGACCTGCGGCAAGGCTGGTCGGAATTCCGTTCGCGGACCTGGTTGTGGATCACGACGTTCCACATGGGGCTGTTCAATCTCCTGGTGTGGGCGCCCTTTCTCGTCCTGGGCCCCCTCACCGCCCAGCACCGGCTCGGCGGGGCTCGGAGCTGGGGCTTGATCATGGCCGCCTACGGGGCTGGAGCCGTCCTGGGCGGATTGGCCATGCTGGGTCGCCGACCACGCCGCCCACTCGCGGTGGCGACCGTCGCCACTCTCGGCTGGGCGCTACCTTCCGCCTCGCTGGCCGCCGGTGCGGCGATCACCTGGACGGTCCTCGCCGCTCTGCTCGCCGGGGTCGGCGCCGCCGTCTGCGACACCCTCTACACCACCACGATCCAACACCAGGTGCCGTCCGACGTCCTGGCCCGCGTCAGCTCCTTCGGCGCCGTGGGTGCATTTGTCCTCGGACCGGCCGGTCTGGCGGCTGCCGGCCCGATAGCGGCTCACGCCGGCACCTCGTGGGTCCTGGCTGCCGGCGCCCTGTGGCAACTGGCCGCGGGTGCGGTGGTCCTGGCCATCCCCGCGGTACGGACGATGGGGCTGCCGCGCCCGCCCGCCGCGACAGCCGAGGTGCCGCCACGGCCGGTACCCGCCCGGACGCCGAAGAACTCGGTCGGAGAACCAGACGGACCGTCACGAAAGACCGCGGCGGGGCAGGAGCCCAGGTGATCGAGACTGCGCGGCTGTTGGGGATCATCGTCGGTCGCCGCTGGACGGCCTGGTTGCTGTACTTCGCTGTTGTACTTCCCGTCCTACCGGGCCGAGTCGCCAGCCGCCGGTTCCTGGTTCGGCGCCGACGGCAGGGTACGCAGCCTGCTGACCGGGGAGACGGCGAGCGCGATCACCAGGGCGGCTGAGCCGATGGCCGCCGTGGTCAGGGCGTTCTTGTCGCCGATCCCGCCCGCGAGCAGACCGGCCGTCAGTCCTCCCAGAGCGCCGCCGCCGAAGAGCAGCGTGCGGAAGCAGGCGGTCATACGGCTCATCATCGACTGGGGCGTGGCAGTCTGCCGCAGGCTGACGATGATGACGTTGGCGATGCCGAGGCCCAGGTAGGTGGTGAAGAAGGACACGATCACCAAGCCGACTACGACCACCTTCGGCCCACCGGCCAGGATGATCACCGCCGGGCCGAGCAGCAGTGCCGTCTGGGCCACGAAGTAGACGTGCCCGATCGGGAACCGTGCGATCACCTTGCGGGAGATCATCGCGCCGATCAGGCCGCCCACGGAGGCGGTCGCGAAGACCACGCCGAGCGTGGACGAGTCGAGGTGCAGCTCGTGCGTTCCGTAGAGCAGGAACATGGTCCAGACCGTCACCATCGAGAAGTTGCAGCAGAATCCGACCAGCGCCAGCCAGCGCAGGATCGGATTGCGGAAGACCCAGTCCAGGCCCTCCCGCAGTTCCGTCAGCACGTGTCGCTTCGCGGTCGGCGCGGGGCGCGACTCCTCGCTACGGATCAGCAGCAGCGAGAACACCGAGACCAGGTAGGAGAACGCGTCCACGATCAGCGCCACCGGCGCGGACAGGGCGGAAACCAGGACGCCCGCGAGCCCGGGGCCGGCCACCTCCGACGCCGACGAGCTGACCCCCATCTTCGCGCTGGCCTCGACGTAGTGCTCGGTGTCCTTGACCAGGGTGGGCACGAAGGGCATCCAGCTCACGTCGAACAGCACCGAGGCGATGCCGATCGCGCAGGCGATGACCAGAAGCACCGGCATGTTGAGGGCGTGCGACCAGTTCAACACCGGTATCAGCGCGATCAGTACCATCCGGACCAGGTTGGTCCAGAGCATGACGTGTCGCCGTCGGACCCGGTCGACCCAGACACCGAAGAGCAGCGCGAACCCGATATAGGGGACGAGTTGCAGGAACCGCAGGACGCCGACCTGTTCGTCGGTGGCGTGGAAGGTGTAGACGGCGGTCAGCGGCAGCGCGAGGTTGGTGACCTGGGTGCCGAGCAGCGACAGGGTCTCGCCGAGCCAGAACCTGAGGAAGTCGCCGTTGTGCCACAGGCTTTCCGTGGGCTCGGTGGGTGCGGTAGCCGCCTCGACCGCGATGGGGGTCGCTGTCATCAGTTGCTCCTCTGCCGGCGGGCGAGGTCGGCCACGGCGTCAGCGACCTCGGCCACCTCCTCCTCGGTGTTGTAGTAGTTCGGCGACAGGCGCAGGCACCAGTCGACGGCTTTGTCGGCGAAGTCGTACTGGGCGAACTCCCGGAAGCTCAGCGCGGAGTTGATGCCGCGCGCGTCCATCGCGGCTTTGAACGGCTGGGGCTGCCAGCCGTCGATCGCGAAGGTGACGAGCGCCGCCGGTGCCGGGCCGCCGTCGAGGACCCGGACACCGGGGATGGCGGCGAGGCGGTCGCGCAGCTGCCCGCCCAGTGCGGGCGTGCGGCGGGAGATCGGCTCCAGGCCGACCCGCAAGGCGTAGCGCACCGCGGCCGCGCTGCCCAGCACGGTCGCGTACGGGAACTCCCACTCCTCGAACCGGGCTGCGGTGTCGACCGGGCGGTACTCGCCGGGCTCGGTCCAGCGCGCACCGTACATGTCGATGAACAGCGGCTCGTAGCCCTCCCCCAGTACCCGGTCCGAGACGTAGAGGAAGCCCGAACCGCGCGGCCCGCGCAGGAACTTGCGGCAGGTTGCGGTGAGGAAGTCGCAGCCGATCTCCTCGACGTCGAGTTCGTACTGGCCGACCGACTGGCAGGCGTCGACGAGGTACAGCAGGTCGAGTTCCCGGCAGTACCGGCCGATCTCCGCCACCGGTTGGACGAGACCGGAGTTGGTGGGGACATGTGTCGCGGCAACCAGCCGGGGACGCCGCGACCGCATCAGAGCAGCCATCGCCGCCACGTCGACACCGCTGCCGTCGGGGTGGTCGGGAGCGTGCACGATCTCGACGCCGAACCGCCTGCGCAGTGCGAGGAAGGCGATCTGATTGGAGATGAAGTCATTGCGCGTGGTGAGGATGACGTCGCCGGGCTGGAAGTCGATCGCCGACAGGGCCTTGCTGTAGGCGTGGGTGGCGCTGCCGGCGAAGGCGATGTTCTCGGGCCCGGCGTTGACGAGCTCGCCGACCGCCAGGTAGAAGTCGCGGACCTGTGCCGCCCGCGCGGCGGAGGCTTCGTAGCCACCGATGTTCGCCTCGAGTTCGAGGTGATCGAGCATCGTCCGCAGCACCGGGCGGGCGAGCAGGCCGCAGCCGGCGTTATTGAGGTGGATCACCGACTCGCAGCCCGGGGTGTCGGCGCGCAGCGCCGCGATGTCGAGGAGCGGTTCCCCAGTTGGGACAGAAGCGCTATCCTGTATCTTCATGTCTGACAGTAGCAGTACTGCGACGCTGGTGGCGATCCTCCGCGCGGAGATCGCGCGGCTCGTCCCGGGCGACCGACTGCCCAGCAGTCGCGATCTGACTGGCCGTCACGGAGTCAGTCCGGTAACGGTTTCGCGCGCGTTCGCACTGCTGGCGGCCGAGGGCGCGGTGGTGACGCGCCCGGGCAGCGGAACATACGTGGCCCCCCGCCGGACCCGGGCGGGCATCGATGTCCCGGACACGTCCTGGCAGGCGGTGGCGCTGGCCGGGCGCAACCTGGACCTGGGTGATGCGGACGGACCGTCAGGTGGCTTGCCGGACGGTGTGATCGCGATGGCCGGCGGTTACCTGCACGAATCACTCCAGCCGACCCGGGCGTTGGGTGCGGCCCTGGCCCGCGCGGCCCGTCGCCCGAATGCGTGGGACCGCGCCCCGACGGCGGGCCTGGCACCCCTGCGCGCGATCTTCGCCCGGCTGGCCGGCAGTACGGTGAGCCCGGAGGACGTGCTGGTCACCGGGGGTGGGCAAGGCGCCCTGTCGATGGTGTTCCGCGCGATCGCCGCACCGGGCAGCCCGATCCTGGTGGAGTCGCCGACCTATCCCGGCGCCCTGGCCGCCGCCCGGGCGGCGGGGCTGCGCCCGGTGCCTGTCCCGATGGACGACGACGGCACCCGTCCCGACCTGCTGGCTGACGCGTTCGCCATGACCGGAGCCCGGCTGTTGTACTGCCAGCCGACGTTCCATAACCCGACCGGCACGGTGCTCGCACCCGCGCGGCGCCGCGAGGTCGTGGACGTGGCCCGCGCCGCCGGGGCCTTCCTCGTCGAGGACGACTTCGCCCGGCACCTCGGCCACGGCGGACCGGTGCCCCGCGCGCTCGTCGCCGACGACCGCGACGGCACGGTGATCCACCTGACCTCGCTGACCAAGCCGGCGTCGCCGAGCCTGCGCATCGGCGCCGTGATCGCCCGCGGCCCGGTGATGCGACGGCTGCAGGGGATGCGACTGGTCGAGGACTTCTTCATCGCCAGGCCCCTGCAGGAGGCGGCCATCGAGTTGGTGAGCACTCCGGCCTGGGACCGGCACCTGCGGGCCCTGTCCACGGCACTGCGGGAACGCTGCACGGCGTTGGCCGAGGCACTCGCCCGCGAGGTACCCGACTGGACGATCAGCCGGCTCCCGGCAGGCGGTCTGCACCTGTGGGTCCAGCTCCCGCCAGGAGCGGCGGACTCTGCCACCGCGGACGCGGCGCGAGCGTACGGTGTGGCCCTCAACTCCGGCAGCCGCTTCTTCCCGTCCGAACCACCGAGCACCTGGCTGCGGCTGGGCTTCGCAGCCGCCGCAGGCCCGGCCGAACTCGCCGAAGGCGCCCGCCGCCTCAAGGTGGCGGCGGGTGCTGACCGTTGACCTGTCGGTCGCCCCCGGGCTCAGCGCGGCAACAGCGCCAGTACCTCGGGCAGCTTGCCGATCAACCCGGTGGCGCCTGCGGTCGTGAGCTTCGCGGAGTCGGTGAGGGCGGTGTAGCCGTAGACGTCCATCCCGGCCGCGAGGGAGCACCCGGACAGCACCCGGTGGGCGATCGGCTCGCTCTCCACGAGTACACCATCGTTGTCGAAAATCACCACGTCATATCGCATGCGGCGGAAACTACTTGGTTCCTCCGGAGAGGCGCCCTTCCCGGATCCCCGCGCGCAGGGCGGACTCCAGACCCAGCCGCCGCCCGTCTGCGGAGTCGAAGTCGACGTGGAGGTCCAACCCGAAACTGGACCAATGATTCGGCACAGGACTGGATCTTATCCATGGTCCAGCTGCCCACTAGGTTCGTGGACGAGGCGGCGTCAGGACCGTTGAGAATCCTCGCGGGTGGTCGGCCGTCCTCGCCCAGTTTCAGCACACCGCCCGGAAGGACCAGCAGCAGTGATTGTGATCGCCCACCTCAGTGATATCCACATCGACGGCGAGCAGCGCAGCATCGATCGCACCAGAGCGGTCATGGACTACCTGGAAGACCTCCCCTACGACCTCGATGCCGTCCTGGTCACGGGGGACATTGCCGACCACGGCCTGCGGTCCGAGTACGAGCTGGCCCGTCAGTTGCTGTCCTCCCGGCACCCGGTGCTGGTCTGCCCGGGCAACCACGACGAGCGGAGCGCCTTCCGCGAATCCCTTCTCCAGGAGCCGCCTTCGGCGACTCCGGTCAACCAGGTGCACCGCGCTGCTGGGTTCGTCATCGCGCTGTGCGACTCCTCCGTGCCGGGCAAGGACGAGGGGTTTCTCGAGGACGAGACGCTGGCCTGGTTGGAGGGCGTCCTCGCCCGGACCCCTCGCGAGCTGCCCGTCCTGATCGGCTTCCACCACCCGCCGGCCTTGCTGCACAGCCCCTTCATCGACGGCATCCGCCAGTTCGGCGAGCAGCGGCTCGCCGCGCTGGTGGACCGCCACCCCAATGTCACCGCCCTGCTCTGCGGCCACGCCCACACCCCTGCGGCGACCACCTTCGCCGGGCGGCCCCTGCTGGTCGCGCCCGGAGTCGTCTCCACGCTCCGCCTCCCCTGGGAGCGCTACGCCCACCCGGAGGACCACGTCCACCTCGACCTGCCGCCCGCCCTCGCCTTCCACGTCCTGGATGACAAGGGACGGCTGACGGCCCACTACCGGAGTGTCGTCGACTGATCACGTCGTCAGCTCCGTCAGGATCCTGAGCCGCAGTCACGCAGTTGGTCGCGCAGAACGAATCAGGGCCCCACCGGATCTCTCCGATAGGGCCCTGAACTCGTACTACTGGGTCGAGGTGGCGGGATTTGAACCCACGGCCTCTTCGTCCCGAATCACGGGCGGGGTGGCCGTTGAGGTCATCTGCGCAGTTCCGAGGTGGTGCCAGGTGCGCTGAGGCCCACTGTTGGAAGCCCCGGTTGCTGTACTTCGCTGCTGTACCTCTGCCACAGGAGGCTCGAAGGATCGCTTGCGTCGACATGGCGCGCGCGGGGGATAGATAGTTTCTGAAAAGATACTATCTCTAGCGCTACTATCTTGTCCGCACTGTCTCCGCCTCCTGATGGGGTCCCCACATGCGTCGGTTTATTGGTCGGGGTCGAGAGCTGCGCATCCTGGACCATGCGCTCCGCGAAGTCCGAGAAGCCGGCGCCGGCGCCGCACGACCTGGTCAGTGCCTGCTCATGCGAGGGCGGCGACGGGTCGGGAAATCGACGCTGGTCGAGGAGTTCCTGCGGCGTGCGGAGGCTCCTCAGCTGTTCTTCACAGCCAGCGGCGGATCTACCGAGGATGAACTGGTGGAGCTGCTCGACGCGGTCGCCACCTCCACGCTGCCGGGCAAAGCACTCTTCGCGGAGGAGGCACCAGCCCAGTGGAACGCTGCCTTCCGGTTGCTCGCCGAGATCTTGCCCGACGACTCGCCCAGCGTGGTGGTGATCGATGAGGTGCCCTACCTCATGGAGCGCATCGATGCCTTCGAGGGCATGCTCCAACGAGCGTGGGACCGACTGCTGAGCCGTAAGCCGGTCCTCCTGCTGCTGGTCGGCTCGGATCTGTCGATGATGGAGGCGCTCAATAGCTACGACCGACCGTTCCACCAGCGCGGACGCGAGATGGTCGTGGGGCCGTTGAACCCGGCCGACCTCAGAGACATGCTCGAACTGGAGCCGGCTGCTGCTTTCGACGCGGCCCTCATCACCGGCGGGTTGCCGCTGATCTGCCGGGAGTGGCCGGTCGGAGCATCGATGTGGGAGTTTCTGGACGCTGCGTTGGCGAACCCGATCTCCGCTCTACTGGTCTCGGCGGAGCGGTCGCTTGCTGCCGAGTTTCCCCCTCAGGCGATGGGCCGGGAGGTTCTGCGGGCGATCGGGACGGGTGAGCGGACTTTCACCAACATCGCCCGGGCCGCGGGGGGGATCGCGCACAGCACCCTTACGAGGGCGGCCGACCTGTTGATCGACAAGCGCGTGGTTGCGGCAGAGCTTCCGATCTCACTGCACCCCTCGAAGGAACGCCGCTACCGGGTGGCGGACCCCTACCTGCGCTTCTGGCTGGCGTTTCTGGGCCCGCACATGGCAGAGATCGAGCGGATGCGTGGCGACCTCACACTGGCGCGGATCAGGGAACAGTGGCCCAGCTGGCGAGGTCGCGCCGTCGAGCCGCTGATCCGGGAGTCGCTCGCCCGCATCCTCCCTGATGGCGCGCTGCCCGCCGCTCCCGTCGTCGGCGGCTACTGGACCAGGAGCAACGACGTCGAGATCGACATCGTGGGCGCTGACCGCGAACCCGTGGCCAAGGACCTGCTGTTCCTGGGGTCGATCAAGTGGCTGGAGACATCGCCGTTCGACGCTCATGACCTGGCGGCCCTGCACAAGCACCGAGCCGCACTTACGGACGACCCGGTCCCGCTCGTCGCGGTCTCCCGAAGCGGCGTCAACTGCGCTGGGCTGCAGGCAAGCTATGGACCCGAGCAGCTACTGGACGCGTGGCGGTCCGCTGAGCCACTGGCGGCTCCACGTTCACCATGCCCGGGCTGAAGACCGATGTGGCGGGGATTGTCACTGCAGGCGGGCACAGCGGGGCCTCGGCCTGCCGGCGGATCCCTGTGGCCCTGAGGAGCGTTGTTGATGTTCTGGTTCAACTCCCGACCCGATCGCAGTCGTGGACCAGGCAGATGAAGTGGCCCTGGCCATCCAACTGCTACAGGCCCGCGGCTGGCCCGTTCGGCCTGCGGAGCCTGCGGACCAGGTGACCGCCACGGCGAACCGAGTCGCGTTCATCGTGGAGGTGCGCCTCTCGGGCTCGCGGCGTGGTGCCCGCGCGGCGGCTGAGAGCGGTGTCCAGCGGTTGGCGGCTGAGGCGCCGCTCGGCCTCTGGGTGCGTGATTCTGCCCTGGTTGAACCGGTGCGCGAGCAGCGCACCACCTACCACGTATTTGCCGGCAGGTCGGGGTCAGGCGGCATGACCGGGTGGGTCGCCGACCTTTGGCAGGAGTTCGGGGGCGCGGACGTTCAGCGGTCGTTGAGCCTGCCCGGGGCGCCCGATCCGGCAGCTGCGCGAGCGGAACTACTGGGTCGGAGCCTCGGCGGTGTCGACTTCGACTCGCAGAGGCACGGAATCCGGGTGGCAATGGCGCCGCGACAGTCGATTCCTGCATCGGGACAGCACTCGGGCTGGGCGATTGTCCGGGCTGCAACGGCAATGGTCGCCGCGGTGGCGGCGATTGTGCTCTGCGGCGTGGGCACCGCCGTGCTGTCAGGGGCCTGGAGGGCGATGCCTGGGTCTGGGATCCGCAGCGGGGCTCTGCACCGGGCCACATTTGGCAGGCCGTCAGCGTGCCAGCAGCGGAGGTCGCAGTCGTCCCTGCTACCCGAATGGATTGCGGCGGCACCACGCACCCGTGATCCGCGAGGGGCTCCACCAAGTGCCGAGTCTCGGTCTGACGTGCCGGGAGCTGGTGGAGGGTCTGACGTGCCTTCGGGAGGCGGCTCAGTAGAAACTCTCCAGGATTTCTCCCGAGAGGTCCCCACAAGCAGTCAGGGCCGGTGTCCTGTGAAGGACACCGGCCCTGAGCTGGTGTTACTGGGTCGGGGTGGCGGGATTTGAACCCACGGCCTCTTCGTCCCGAAGCAACCTGGGCACCCGTCCCACCTTGGGCCAACCGCCGCTGACCTGCACGCACGGTCCCCGAACGTCCGTGGCTGTCCGTCGAAGCACGGGCCTGTTGTAGCGCAGTTAGACACTCAGCGTTCGCCGGCGCCTCCTAGGGTTCTCGCGGGCCCCCAGTGCCAGCTCGTTGCTAGGGTCGGCGCGTGCTGAGGTCGACCGCACGGTAAAGGACGGGACCTGGGGTGCGGACAGGGTCGTCTGCCTCATCACAGCTGACTCCCCCTCCTGGAAGCTCAGAGCCAACCGGGGATAGTCACGACGTCCACCTTCGACCACCAAGACTCCTCCCCAAGCGCGACGAGGGCATCGAGACGGCTGTCACGCTCGAAGGGGGCTCGGTCGAGGACAGTTAGAGCCGGCTTAATACCGCCACAGGCCTCGGAGAGCCGGGCCAGAGAAGGGATCGCTCGCATCATGTACTGCTGAAGATGGGTTACCGTTTCCAGCGTAGGAGTTTTTCCGTCATGAACAAGTCGCGAGCGCGCACCATAAAGCTTTTTGATTCGAGCCATTGTGCGAACGGCATTATCTCCCGAAGTCACAAGCAGCGACGCCCTCTGGCAGAGGCGGTACGTGATTTCACCGTCCAGGCCGTCACCAATGAGCGCCTCGAATGCCACTGCAAGTGTCAGTAGCGCCTTCGGCAGTGACCCCGATTGGCGCTCAATGATTGACTCTCGAAAAAAGTCAAGAGAAATGTAGATGCGCTCACCGGTCTCGACAGGCCACGCAGCAACCAGTTCACCCCACCGGTCGAGACGGGAGTCGCTGAGGCTTGCTTGCCGCGCTCCGGCACCGCCCCATAGGGGTACAACGCGCACCCACTGACCGTGATCGGCATCGTACCGATCTAGGACTGCATGGTAGGTAGGAGCGAGACGCTGAGTACAGGACAGGAGTGCGAAGCGCCGCTTCACAATCTCTGCCACCTCGGAGGGGTCATTGGATTCGATGCCGAACATTTCAATTCGCCAGCCGCCAGCGTACGGATTCGCCAAGCTGCGCGACACTCGGTCGGACTCCCGCCTATTAAGCTTCGCAAGTACCATCCCCGCTCCAAGGGGACGACGATACAGCCGATCCGGCCCCACCGGGATGTCAATCCATACGTTTTCCAGTGGGCATGTCACGCGCAACGCTCCATGCGCCGGGGTAGCCGCAGCCTGTTCGGTCATGTGCAGATGCTACGGCGCCCTGGCTTCGATGCTGAAGTCCTTTTCCGAATTGACGGAATCTATTCAAGCCCGGGCTGGCTGGGCGAGAGCTCTCGGCGCGGATCGAGTTGGCGAGGATCCTGGGTGGTGGAGTCTCAATGACCAAGTCAAGTTGTCGGCAGGCCACACGGCTCTAGGAGAACGGGTGTCGGCTCCTCACGCCGACCTGCACCGCTCCACCGCTGGGCAGTTGGCCACTCTTCGCCCGCCGACACCCGTGGCTCCCCACCCAACCTGGCACGGCTCTGGCGCGCAGGATGTGCAAGTTGGCAACAGACACCTCCGCCGCCCCGAAATCACGTACAGTGATGAACCTGAAGCAGAATGCGACAGAAGGGTGTCGAGTGATCATCCGCGAATTCCTGTACGTCGACACAGACAAGGTGCGCTCCATGCTGGCCCAGCTGGAAGGCGGCGTGGAAGAAGAGGAGCGCACGACAGACAAGAAAACCAAGAGATCAGAAGGCGGTGTCAAGGGGTTCCTTGGCCACTACCAAGAATGGGGAGATGAGCGCCATGTAAGCAAGGCGCTGGGAGATCTAATCTTCCCCACTCTTGAAGATTCGCTGGAATCCGAGGGTATGATCCGCGATATCTCTCAAGAGCTGACTGATCCACAGTATTGGAACTCTGGATCCCTGCAATCAGAAAATCCCCCTGGGTCAATCGTGAGGATCACGTCACGAGGGTCGTTCTTTGATGCCAGATATGTAGCCACGAGCTTCGCCGCCTTCTCGTCAGCAGCCCTAGGGTTTCAGGGTCTGTCGCAAGAGGAAGCGCCTTCATCGCGGCCTGCCAAGAAGCAGCAGCCCCGGCCTCCACGAACCGGCGAAGGCCCAGCGACTGCCAGTCAGCTGGAAGACTTGGTTCTTAATTTCGACGCAGCCGCCGGCGTCGCTCCCCACCAGCTCCGCTCCTTCATCAGAATCTCCAGAGGCCTGTTCGCGCCCGGCCTGCACTTGAATATGTTCCCACTCGGCAACCTCGGACATACGATCGGAGCCAGGCTCCAGGAGGGTCGGCAGTATCTCGACAGTGATCCAGACATCCTGTTCGCAAGATACGGCACAGGCGAACAGGAATGGACACTTGTCGGAAGCGTTGGACATTTTGCCGCCCTGCAAGAGTCCCCCGACTTTGGAGAGGAATCGTTCGTCTCGGACGGCAAGCTTCAGCGAGGTAAGACTGGCAGGACCATCAATGAGTTTCTACAGTGGATGGGGGCTGTAGGATTCATCGACCTGCCGCAGCATCCAGGATTCTCGGTAATTCCACTGGCTGTTTATCGTCAAATCCCCCGCCCAACTTCCACAGCGGTCGCAACTACCGCCTGAGGAAAGGCGATAGCGCCGTCCCTGCCGCCCCAGGGAAAGGCATTGGACGCCCAGGGTGGTGGAGCGGTTTTGGCCGGTGTCCTGTCTGGTCCGGGTCCGAGCATGATCGGGGGGCCGTAAGCTGTTGCGACTCGGTCAGGGCTTCTGGGCCTGACCGCAATATGGCCGAGTGGCCCCCCGTTCTTGCTCGGTGCGGGTCCCGGTCCTGGCAGGTGGGTAAAACCGTGGAGCCGCCCGCCCTGGCCACGGCGGGTCTGGGACCTCTGCCACTTCTGGCCGCCAGCTCTGGCGCCGCCGGCCGCCGCCGGGAGCGGGGCGAAGACAGGAGCGACGGCGAGCGGGGCGGCGAGCGCCGCGAGCGAAGCGAGCCTTGAACCCGTAGAGAAGGTTTTTACTCACTCCTCCGAGAAGTTGCCCGGCCTCTGGCGAATCAGTCAGCTTGCCTGCGGCATCTCAATGAGCGTGCGACCGTCGTGGGTCCGGACATGCGGGGCTGCCTCGTCCTGGAGCGCGTCCAGCAGGCGCACGGCGTAGACCTCGCCCATCCGGTCGGCAACCTCCGCAGGGGTTAGCCACGCCACGGCGGTGGACTCGTCCGACAGCTGCTCCTGCCCGCCCTCCGGCCGACAGCGGAAGACCAGGGCGACGATTCCACGGCTGACGTTCTTGTACACGCCGGTGAGCCGTTCCACCGAGACCTTGATGCCGGTCTCCTCGTAGACCTCGCGGCGCACGCCGTCCTCGACCGTCTCCGAAAGCTCCAGCACTCCGCCCGGGGGCTCCCAGGTGCCGTTGTCCGCCCGCCGGATCGCCAGCACACGGCCGTCCTCGCGGACAACGGCGCCTGCCACGGAGACGGAGTGGAGAGGCATTGCCGGCTTCCCCGGAGAGGTGTTACTCATGTACAGGAGGATAGGAGACAATGCAGGACTATGGCGAGCGGTGAGGTGGCCTCAACGGCCAAAGCGAAGTATCTGCAGATCGCGGATGATCTGGCAGCGCAGATCAAGTCCGGAGCTCTGGCACCAGGCGCTGCTGTGCCGAGCGAGGCCGAGCTGATGGAGCGGTACGGCGTTGCCTCCGGCACGGTGCGGAAGGCGGTCGCCGAGCTGCGGACGATGCAGCTGATCGAGACCCACCACGGGCGCGGCTCCTTCGTCCGGTCCCGGCCGCCGGTCCAGCGCAAGTCCTCCGACCGGTTCCGCCGGGCCCACCGCCTCGCCGGCAAGGCGGCCTACTTGGCGGAAGCCGAGCAATCGGGCGGCACCCCGTCGGTGAACGTGCTCTTCGTCGGTCCGATCGACGCACCGTCAGAGATCGCAGAGCGGCTCGAGGTTCCCGCCGGCGAGAAGGTGCTCGCCCGCAAGCGGCGCTACTTCCGGGACGGCACGCCGACGGAGGAAGCCACCTCCTACTTGCCCTGGGACGTGGTGAAGGACATTCCGGAGATGTTCGCCGAGAACCCGGGCGGTGGCGGGATCTACGCCCGGCTGGAGGAGCGCGGGCACGTCTTGGCCGAGTTCACCGAGACTGTGCGGGCTCGGCTCGCCACCAAGGCTGAGAGCACTGCACTCGCACTGAGCCCCGGCTCGCCGGTGATCCACCTTGTCCGGAACGCCATCACGGAGGCCGGGCGCGTCGTGGAAGTCTGCGACACGATCATGGCCGCCGACCAGTTCGTTTTGGACTACCGGTTCGCGGCGAAGGACTGACGGCAACTCAACTTCGGCAACCCGTCGCAGGATTCTTCTCGCGGCGGGTTGACTCATGTACAGGAGTCAGGCACTCTTCTATTCATCAGCTCCTGTACATGAGTGCAGGAGGAGTCCTCCTCTAGAGGAGCTTGCCTCATGGCTACCTTCAAGATCGACACGTCGACCGCGTTCGTGTTCGTGGTCGTCCCGCCGGCACCGAAGCTGGTGAACAAGCAGACGGGTGAGATCGCCGTTGACCGTGAGACCGGCGCGCGGATGTACACCATCGGCCTGACCATCGCGGATGAGGGTGAGGCGAACCTCTACACCGTCTCGATCCCGGAGACAGGGCTCAGCGAGGGTCTGGCGGTCGGGATGCCGGTCACGGTGACCGGGCTCAAGGCCCGGGACTGGGAGAACGAGTTCAACGGCCAGAAGCGGCACGGGATCTCGTTCCGCGCCGTGGCGATCACGTCCATCGTCCCGGCTGCTGTGAAGGGCTGATGACGATGTCGGGGGTCATGACGCTGACGGAACTCGGTGTCCCGCTCGCTGCCGTTGGTGGCGGTGCGGCGTACGCCCGGGTGAAGGCGCCGGCGGTGTACTGGTCGGCGATTGGTCTGCCGGTCGCGGCGGTCCGCTTCCGCACCACCTACGCAAGCACGATGGACGCCTGCGGGCTCACGGTCGCGCCGTCGCGGCTGCGGATCCTGTTCACCCGAGCCACTTCGCGCCGGGAAGTCCGCCCGGTCCCGCCCAGGATCAAGCGGATCCGCCCGACGACGACCGGCCTGCGGGTTCGGCTTCGGCTGGCGCCCGGTCAGGAACCGGCGGACGTGGCCGCTTCGGCGGAACGTCTGCGGCACGCCTGGGGCGTCCACTCCGTCCACGTGACGGTCATCAAGTCGGGTGTGGTGGAGCTGCGGATGACCGGCTTCGACGTGCTGCGCAAGGTCCGCATGCCGCGCAAGCTCCCATCCGGTCCGATGGTGGTGCCGGTGGCGCTTCGGGAGGACGGCACCGCCTTCGTGCGGGACTACCGGCCGATCCCGCACGCCATGACGCTGGGCGCCACACAGTCCGGCAAGTCCGTCTACATCCGCAACCTGGTCAAGGGCCTGGCCTCGCTTACCGTGGCGCTGGTGGGGATCGACTGCAAGCGCGGAGTCGAGCTGGCGCCGTTCGCTCCTCGCCTCTCCGCGCTGGCGATCGACCCGGACCAGGCGGCCGAGCTGCTGGATGTCCTGGTGGAGGAGATGGAGGCCCGCTACGACCTGATCCGCGCTCAGCAGGGCATCGGCGCCGGGGTTGCGGATGAGGAGATCACCTCGGACATCTGGGGCCTGCCGGCGAAGCTGCGGCCGGTGCCGGTGGTCCTGCTGGTGGACGAGGTCGCCGAGCTGTTCCTCGTCGCCACCTCGAAGGACGAGAAGCGCCGGGACGTGATGGTCACGCAGCTGATCCGGCTCGCGCAGCTGGGCCGCGCGGCGGGCATCTACCTGGAGATCTGCGGGCAGCGGTTCGGCTCCGAGCTGGGCAAGGGCGCCACCATGCTCCGCGCCCAGCTGTCCGGGCGGGTCGTGCACCGGGTCAACGACAAGCCGACCGCCGAAATGGGCTTGGGCGACATCTCGCCCGAGGCGGTCCTCGCCGCCACCTCGATCCCGCCGGAGATGCCCGGCGTCGCGGTCGCGGGTGACTCCTCCGGCGGCTGGTGCCGCATCCGCACCCCCGAACTCTCCCTCGCCGACGCCGCCCGCGCCTGCCGCGCAACCGCGCACCTCGTGCCCGACCTGCCGAAGCTCGACCGCTTCCGCCCCCACGTCCCGCCGGCCCCGGCGAGCGACCCGGTCCCGCTGGCCCAGCCCTTCCCGGCAACCAGCTGAGTCACTCCTGATCCGGCCCGCGCGGCCGTCAACGCGCCAAGTCCCTACCCCCGCCATGCCCGAACACGATCCGAGAGGACCGCCGCATGTCCGCCTCCGTCTCGTTCTACGTCGACGGCAACACCTCGCTTCACCTGTCCCGCTACGGCGTACAGCGGGCCCCGATCCTGTCCCTGGACGGCCCCGGCTACAGCCTGACGCTCGCGTCGCACAGCACCGTGCCGCTCTCCGAGCAGCTCGCCTTCGCCCGCGAGCTGGCCGCGAACGCCGCCGACTTCCTCACCGCGCTGGAGCTGTTCGCCGCAGCGAACGACGACTCCGAGAGCGAGTGACCCCGATGGCCGCCCGCAAGCCCGCCGCCAAGCCCGCCCCGCCGAAGTGCCCGGCCTGTGCCGGCCAGGGCTGGGTCAGCGAGACCCACCACGTCGGCCGGGGCAAGAAGGCCCGTCCCGTCGGTGAGGTCGAGGTCCTGTGCCCCACCTGCCTCGGCACCGGCACCGCCGCCGAGTAGCCGACCCAGAGTCCGCCGGGACCGGGCGGCAAGCGATCCCCTGAGCTCCGCCCGGCCCCGGCCCCAACTTCCCTGGAAGGAGGACGAACCGATGCGCCTGCCCCGCCCGGACGCCGTCCTCGTGCAAGCCGCCATCGCCGGCGCACTGTCCTTCGCCCACCTCCACGACATCGCGTCGGCCGCCAACCAGCACGGCTGGAAGGCCTGGGCCTACCCCGTTTCCGTGGACCTGCTCTTGGTCGCCGCCTGGCACCGGATGCGCGTCCTACGCGCCAACAGCCAACCGGCCCGCGCCGCTTGGACCTGGTTCCTCATCGCTCTGACCGCATCGCTGGGCGCGAATGTCGCCACCGCCGGACTCCTCGACCTCGGCCACGTCCCCGCGTGGCTGCGAATCCTCGTCGCCGGTTGGCCCGCCCTCGCCTTCTTCGGCGGCACCCTCCTCGCCCACAGCTCCAAAGTCCCCGCGGCTTCCCAGCCTGATCCTGAACTCCCGCTCTATGAAACCGAATCGGCCCTGATCGTCGATCCGACCGAAGTCGAGCCTGAGCCGCTGCCGGCCGCCGAGCCGGTCCCCGCGATCGCCCCCGTGCCCCAACCGCCCGCCGTCGCGGTGCCGGCAGCGCTGGTCGACCACGCCCGCAAGGTCGCCGCCGACCACCACGCCCGCACCGGCACCCCGATCGACACCGACACCCTGCGTGTCCGGCTCGGCATCCCGCCGCACTTCGCCGACGCCATCGCCGCCCAACTCGCCTGACAGGAGGACCCGTTCATGGCTCGCCCGATCCGCCTCAGGAACGTGATCCGCATCGGCCCCGTCCAGGTCGCCACCTACTACGACGCCCGGGGCCGCGAGAAGCACACCGCCGCCTGCACCGCCCCGCGCTGCGGCTTCTCCGCCGACTACGACTCCCGCCCGGCCGCCGAGATCGCCGCCGGCACCCACCACTGCCCCGTCGTCTGACTGGAGAGATCGCCGTGACCATCACCCTGCCCGTGGTTCTCGTGCTCGGTACTTGCACCGTCGCCGCTGTGAAGTTCCTCGGCATCCGCCTGTGGGTCGCCGCCCTGATCGCCCTCTTCGGCTTCTACCTCGCCGGCACCTTCATCGCCCCCGCGATCAACGAGACCACCAAGTCCGGCGTCGACATCGTCAACCACACCCAGAACAAGTAGAGGCGCCCGCCATGACCACCATCACCCGACTGCACCGACTCCCGCCCCTGTTGACCGTCGACGGCTCCGCGCTGGTCGCCGAGATCGAGGCCTACCTCGCCTCCCTCCCCGCCCCGGCCCGCCTGCTCGTGCCGTACGTCTGCCCGCTCGGCTCCGCCCTCCAGGCCTGGAACACCGGCTTCCCGCCGCCCATCCTGACCCTGCTCGACCGCATCGCCCGCCGCCCCGCCCGCCCCGTCATGGTCACCGCCGCCGACCACCTGCGGCTGACCTCCCGCTACATCGGCCAGTTCGGCTGGCTGCAGGGCGCCATGTGGGACGACGCCGGCCGGGTCTGCCTCCTCGGCGCACAAGCCGCCGTCCTCGCCCACGGTTACGGCACCGGCCGCACCGTCGAGACCGCCCGCTGGCAGGTCATGGAGATCCTCCACACCACCGGACGACCCGTCAGCTCTCCGGACCAGTACAACGACCGCCCTACCACCCGCCAGGCCGACATTCACCACCTGCTCGACCGCGCCGCCACCCGCGCCCAGTCCCTCGGTTTCTGATCCGCACCCCGGGGTGGCCGCAAGCCGCCAAGCATCCCTCCACCCCGGGCGCCCGCAACCCCGCCACCTGGAAGGACCGTGCCTCATGGATCTCGCTCCGCTCCTCGCCGCCGGCGTTCCCCTGCTCGGCTGGACCACCCACGGCACCTGGCTCGCCCGCCGCCTCGCCATCTCGCGCCGCGACCCGCTCACCGGGCTGCTCACCCGCGACGGCTTCACCACCCGCGCCGAACGCCTCATCCGCAAGCACCCCGACCGGATCACCGTGCTCCTGGTCGATGTGGACGACTTCAAGGCCGTCAACGACACCCACGGCCACAGCATCGGGGACGCCGTCCTCGCCACTACTGCCGGTCGCCTCACCCGCTGGTGCGGCTCCGCCGGCCTGGTCGCCCGCCTCGGCGGAGACGAGTTCGCCGTTGTCGTCCTCGACGCCGCCGACCGCGTCGACCAGCTCCGCACCGCCCTGACCGCGCCCGTCCCGTTCGGCCAGCAGCTGATCAGCGTGTCCGCGTCTGTCGGCGCCTCGCACTCGGCCGCGCTCCTGCTCACTGACGCGCTCTCCGCCGCCGACCGCGACATGTACGCCCACAAGCCCGGCGCCCGCACCTCGCGCCGCTGACCTGCACAGCACAAAGCCCCCGGGGCGGAAGCAAGCCGCCAAGCATCCCGCCGCCCCGGGGACCGCAACCCCTCCACGAACCGAAGTCCACGAAGGAGACCTTCATCATGCCCCAGCACAACCACGCCCAGACGCGCATCTGCCCCGACTGCTTCGGCTTCGCCAGCGTCGCTATCGCCACCGGCGCCCGCCACCGCGACGGGACCCGCCAGACCATCCCGGTCCACTGCTCGACCTGCGCCGGCCTGGGCTCCGTCGCCCGCCCCCGCGTCCCGGCCATCGCGAACGCGAGCTGATCCCGTGGCCCTCCTCGACTGGCGCGACTCCAAGCACTGGTCCAACACCCCCGCCCCGTGCGGCGTGTGCACCAAGCCCACCAACCTGCGCTCCGACCGTGGCAAGCCCGTCCACAAGGTCTGCGCCGAACAGTGGCTCGACCAGCACACCAAGCCCACCCCCGCGCCCGACCAGCCCTAACACCCCCGGCCCCGAAGCCAACCGGCACCACGGCTTCGGGGCCTCCCTCGAAGGAGACACCACCCCGTGCCCGCCCTCGCCCCACCCCCGGTCGCCGACCTGACCGCCCTCGCCCAACTCGGCACCATGCCCGCCCTCATGCGCCAACTCGCGGGCCTCGGCGGCTGCGGCCGACCCATCCGCCTCGACGGCCACCGCACCGAACACACCGTCAACACCAAGACCGGCGAGATCGGCCCCATCCTGCACCACCTCGAGTCCACCAGCCTCGCCGCCGGCCACCTCCTCGTGCGGTGCAACAACCGCCGCACCACCCGCTGCCCCGCCTGCGCCGAGACCTACCGCCGCGACACCTACCACCTCATCACCGCAGGACTCACCGGCGGCAAAGGCACCCCGCAGACCGTCGCCGCACACCCCCGAGTCTTCGCCACCTTCACCGCCCCCAGCTTCGGCCCCGTCCACAACCGGCCCACCACCGGACGCTGCCGCTGCGGCGCCCAGCACCCGGACGGTGCTGTCGAGTTGGGGACTCCGCTCGATCCGGACCGGTACGACTACCGGGCGGCGGTGCTGTGGAACGCCCACGCCGGGAAGATCTGGGCCCGCTTCTCGATCTACCTGCGCCGCGAGATCGCCAAGCGCGCCGGCCTGACACAGCGCGAGTTCCGCGACCACGCCCGCGTCTCCTTCGCCAAAGTCGCCGAGTACCAAAAGCGCGGCGCCGTCCACTTCCACGCCGTCATCCGCCTCGACGGCCCCGAAGGCGGCCACACCCCACCCCCGCCCTGGGCCACCCCCGAACTCCTCACCGACGCCATCCGCGCAGCCGTCGCCGCCACCGAGATCCCCGGACCGATCCTCGACGGCACCACCCACACCTTCGCCTTCGGCCGCCAACTCGACATCCGCACCATTCGGACCGCCGACTTCGCCACCGGCACCGCCCTCACCGAACGCGCGGTCGCCGCCTACATCGCCAAGTACGCCACCAAGGGCGCCGAGACCGCCACCGGCACCCTCGACCGCCCCATCAAGCTCCTCGCCGAACTCGCCCACCTCGACATCACCGACCACGCCCGCCGCATGATCCGCACCTGCTGGACCCTCGGCGAACGCCCCGAGCTGGAAGAACTCCGCCTCCGAGCCTGGGCCCACATGCTCGGCTTCCGAGGCCACTTCTCCACCAAGACTCGCCGCTACTCGACCACCCTCGGCGCACTCCGCGAAGCCCGAGCTGCCTGGCGCCGAGCCGAAGCACTCCAGCACCTCACCGGCCCGGACACCACGGCCGAGACGACCGAGGAGACCACCCTCGTCCTCGCCCACTGGACCTTCGCCGGTGTCGGCCTGACCCCCGGCGAACGCTGGCTCACCGAAGCACTCACCCCCTCACCCGGAACGGAAGGAGAACCCACCACCCATGTCTGATCGCCTGCTCGACATCGCCGGCGCCAGTACCCCGGCTCTCTACCGGGTGGCAGACGCCATGCTGCTGCTGAACATGAGCCGGAGCGTCATCTACGACCTGATCCGCCGGGGTCGCCTCCGGACGGTCAACGAGGGCCGCAGTCGGCTGATCCCGGCATCCGCCATCACCGAATACGTCGCGCTCCTCGAACGCGAAGCGGGGGTGGCCCGATGACCACACGACGCAGTAGGGGAGACGGCGGACTCCACTGGGACGAGAAGCGGCAACGCTGGATCGCGACCGCCAGCCTGGGCTTCGATCCGAGCGTCAAGCGCACCGTCAAGCGCGGCAGCGGCAAGACCAAGACCGAGGCCAAGAACAAGCTGAAGGAGATCCTTCGGGATCACGAGGACGGGTTGGCCATCGCCCCCACCGGCTACACCGTGGAGAACGCGGTGAATGACTGGCTGACCTACGGCCTGGCAGGCCGGGACGCGGGCACCCTGGAAACGCTGACCATCCTCAGTCGAAGCCATGTGATCCCGTCGCTCGGCGCCCGCAAACTCCGGGACCTCAGCGCGGAGGATGTGGACCGGTGGCTAGCGGTGAAAGCCAAGACGCTGAGCACCCGCACCCTGCAGGGTCTCCACTCCTGTCTGAACCGAGCCGTGAAGCGAGCCATGGCCCGGGACAAGGTGAAGCGCAACGTCGTGGAGCTGTGCTCGGTCCCCGCCGGCCAGCCCGGCCGTCCGTCGAAGGCGCTGACGTTCGCTCAGGCCGAAGCCGTGCTCAAGGCGGCCGAGAAGACCTCGATGTACGCCTACATCCTGGTCTCCCTGCTCACAGGTGCCCGGACCGAGGAGCTGCGTCCCCTGACCTGGGATCACGTCTTCCTCAAGGGCCAGCCGGACACCAACCCGCCGATCCCACCCCACATGGCTGTATGGCGGTCGGTGCGTGCCGGCGGCGACACCAAGACCCGGAAGTCCCGCCGAACACTGGCGCTCCCGGCCCGCTGTGTGGAAGCCCTGTGGGACCACTGGGTGGATCAGGGCTGGGACCGGCTCGCCGCCGGCGACAAGTGGGAGGAGAACAACCTCGTCTTCCACTCCGCCGTCGGCACCGAGCTGGACCCCTCCCACGTCCGCCGGGCCTTCCGGACGGCGATCGCCAAGGCCGAAGGCGTGGACGCTGCCGAGTGGACGCCCCGTGAGCTGCGCCATAGCTTCGTGTCGCTGCTCTCCGACAAGGGCGTCCCGCTGGAGGAGATCTCACGCCTCGTCGGGCACTCCAGCACGGCGGTCACCGAGGAGGTCTACCGGAAGCAGATCCGGCCCGTGATCCAGACCGGCGCGGTGGTCATGGATGACCTGTTCGGGACGGATCCTGAGGCTTAGTCACGCAGTTAGTCACGCACAACGAATCAGGGCCCTACCGGATCTCTCCGATAGGGCCCTGAACTCGTACTACTGGGTCGGGGTGGCGGGATTTGAACCCACGGCCTCTTCGTCCCGAACGAAGCGCGCTACCAAGCTGCGCCACACCCCGGTCCTGCGTTTGTTGCTTCCGTCTCCGTCGCAACGAGTAGAACTCTACCCGACGCAGGTCAGGAGACGAAATCCGGTTATCGGGGCTGCGGGGTCAGGGTCAGCAGGGTGGCTTCCGGCGGGCAGGCGAAGCGGACGGGGGTGTAGCGGTTGGTGCCGCAGCCGGCCGAGACGTGCAGGTAGGACTGCTTGCCGCCGGCCCGGTGGGTGGAGAGGCCCTTGACCCGCTTGGCGTCGAGGTCGCAGTTGGTGACCAGGGCGCCGTAGAAGGGGATGCAGAGCTGGCCGCCGTGCGTGTGGCCGGCCAGGACCAGCGGATAGCCGTCGGCGGTGAAGGCGTCCAGGCTGCGCAGGTAGGGGGCGTGCACCACGCCGATCGACAGGTCGGAGTCGGCGGACGGGCCGCCGGCCACCGCGGCGTAGCGGTCCCGGCGGATGTGCGGGTCGTCCACGCCGGTGAACTCGATGTCCAAGCCGGCCAGGGCGAGGCGGCCGCGGGCGTTGGTCAGGTCCAGCCAGCCGGCTGCGTCGAAGCCGTCGCGCAGCTTCTCCCACGGGTTGTGGACGGCGCCGGTGATGCCGGACCTACCGCTGCCGTCGGCGTTGTTGAGGCCGTGGTTTCCGCTGCTCAGGGCCTTGAGGTAGCGGGTCGGGCTCTTCCGCGCGGGGCCGTAGTAGTCGTTCGATCCGAAGACGTACACGCCGGGGAACTCCATCAGCGGCCCGAGCGCGTCCAGCGTGGCGGGCACGCCGAGCGGGTCGGAGAGGTTGTCGCCGGTGTTGACCACCAGGTCGGGCCGCAGCCCGGCCAGACTCCGCAGCCACCGCTGCTTCTTGCGCTGCCCGGTCACCATGTGGATGTCCGAGACCTGCAGGACCCGCAGTGGCTTGGCCCCGCGCGGCAGTACCGGGACCTCCACCCGGCGAAGCCGGAACGAGCGGACCTCGTATCCGGCGGAGTAGGCGAGACCGGCGGCGCCGGTGGCGGCGATGGCGAGCGGGACGGAGTACAGCTTTCGCATCGGTCCATGGTGGCAGACCCGCCCCGCCCGGGTGAACCGGGTGGTCCTCCAGCCGTCTGACGGCCAGTCGGGCGGGCCGGACAGCGTTCAGTCGGCCGTTCGGGGAGCCCCGGTGTGGTGAGCTGCGGGAAAACCGGGCGCGGCAAAGCGTCCCAGATGTGAGGATTGGCCCATGACAACGCTCAAGGAGCGGCTGCGGGAGGACCTGACGGCCGCGATCAAGGCCCGGGACGAGCTGCGCTCGTCCACGCTTCGACTGACGCTGGCCGCCGTGTCCGCGGCCGAGGTGGCCGGTAAGGCGAAGCGGGAGCTCTCCAACGACGAGATGCAGCAGGTGGTGCAGGGCGAGGCGAAGAAGCGGCGGGACGCCGCGGACGCCTTCGCCAAGGCCGGTCGCGCCGAGCAGGCCGAGCGGGAGCTGGCCGAGGGCGGGGTGCTGGCCGAGTACCTGCCTCAGCAGCTCAGCGACGAGGAGCTGGCGGCGATCGTCGCCGCCGCGGTCACCGAGAGCGGGGCGAGCGGGCCGCAGGGGATGGGCGCCGTGATGAAGCTGGTCCGGCCGAAGGTCGAGGGCGTGGCCGAGGGCGGCCGGGTCGCCGCCGCGGTGAAGGCCGCACTCGCGAAGTAGGCAGCCGAGCGGCAGTGATCGAGCGCCACCAATAGAGCCAGCACAATAGAGCCGGTAACAAGGCGGAGCGCCCGGTGTCCCTGGACGGATCCAGGGACACCGGGCGCTCCGCTGTCAGGCGGCGGTGCCGCGACCTCAGTGGTGTCCGGGCCGGGGCGGCTTGCTGGTGGTGCCACCGGGGCCGCCGATCACGCCGGGCGGCAGACTGAACGGGTCGGTCGGGGGCGGGTTCGGGGTGGTGGCGCCCGCGTTGGTGGCCTGCGGGCTGTTCGGGTCGGAGGGGTTGTTCGGGTCCGGCGACGGGGTCGGCGCCGGTGCGGCGGGCAGCGGGACCACCTGGAAGGTGGATGCCGGACTGCCGGCGACGGCGGCGCTCATCGCCTCCTGCCAGATCGGGCCGGGCCCGGTGGCGCCGTACACACCGTTGTCGGCGTAGAAGGAGCGACCGCCGATCTTGATGTTGCGGTCCATCGGGACGTTGCCCTCGGGGCCGCCGAGCCAGACCACGCCGACCAGCTCGGGGGTGTAGCCGTCGAACCAGGCAGCCTGGCGCTTGTCGGCGGTACCGGTCTTGCCGGCGATCATGCGGCCGTCGTCCAGGCTCAGCGCGGCACCGGTGCCGCCCTTCTCGGTCACGCCCTTGAGCAGGGTGTTGATGCTGTCGGCGGTGTTCTGCTGGATCACCTGGTTGCAGTTGGCCTGCGGGACCGGCAGCTTCTTGCCCTCGATGTTGACCACGGAGCTGATCGCGACCGGGTCGCAGTGGATGCCGCGCGAGGCGAAGGTGGCGTACACCCCGGCCATGTCGAGCGGGCTCATCTCCTCGGTGCCCAGCGCGATGGCCGGGACCTCGCGCAGCGCCGCACCGCTGGCCATGGACTTGATGCCGAGCTTGTTGGCCATCTGCTTGACCGCGCAGATGCCGATCTCCTGCTCCATCTGGATGAAGTAGGTGTTGATCGACCGGGCCATCGCCTCGGGCATCTGGAACGGGCCCTTCTCGTCAGGGCTGTCGTTCGGGATGACGTCCTTGGCGCGGTTCTTGTAGGGGCCGCCGCAGGTGCTCATGTCCGGGTACGGCATCGAGGCCGGTGACGGGTAGCTCTGGCTGAGGTCCTTGCCACCCTCGATCGCGGCTGCGGCCACGATCGCCTTGAAGGTGGACCCGGGCTGGAAGCCGTTGCCGCCGCCCATCGCGGCGTCCACGTTGAGGTTGACCACGGTCTGGTGCTTGGTGTTGTCCAGGCCGTAGGGCCGGGTCTGGGCCATCGCCAGGATCTGGCCGGTACCGGGCTGGACCATGGTCATCGCGGCCGAGACGGTGTCGGTGACGTAGACCTTGGTGGTGACCGCCTTGTAGGCGGCCGCCTGCTTGTCCGGGTCGATGGTGGTGTAGATCTTCAGGCCGCCCTGGGTCCAGAGCTTGTTGCGCTCCTGGGCCGAGGCGCCGAAGGCCGGGTCGCTGAGCACCACCTTGCGCACGTAGTCGCAGAAGAAGCCCTCGCCGTTGCCGGCGGTGATGCAGCCGTTCTGCGGCTCGTGGTAGTGCAGGTCGAGCTGGGTGGCCTTCGCGTCCTTCGCCTGCTGGGCCGTGATGTGCTTGGCCTCGAGCATCTTGTCGATCACGGTGTCGCGGCGGGTCTGCGCGGCTTTCGGATGCGCTATCGGGTCATAGGCGGTCGGGTTCTGCACCAGCCCGGCGAGCGTCGCCGCCTCGGGGATGGTGAGGTCCTTGTTGCTCTTGCCGAAGTAGCGCTGCGAGGCCGCCTCGATGCCGTACGCCTGGTGCCCGAAGAAGGTGATGTTCAGGTAGTTGGTGAGGATCTGGTCCTTGGACAGCTCCTCCTCCAGCTTGATGGCGTACTTGAGCTCCTTGATCTTGCGGCCCAGGCTCTTCTTGGTGGCTTCGGTGTAGGCCGCCTGGTCGTCGCCGGCCTCCTCGACGAGGACGTTCTTCACGTACTGCTGGGTCAGCGTGGAGGCACCCTGGGACGCGGCGTCGGAGGCGGCGTTCTTGCCGATCGCGCGCAGCACGCCCTTGGGGTCGATCGCTCCGTGCTGGTAGAAGCGGTTGTCCTCGATGTCGACCTGGGCCTGGCGGGTCAGCAGCGACATCTGATCCTGGGTCAGGATCGTGCGGTCGCGGGCGTAGACCTTGGCGATCTGGTTGTTCTTGGCGTCGTAGATGTAGGACGCCTGGGAGAGGGTCGGCGTCTTGAAGTCGTCCGGGATGTTGTCGAAACTTTCGACGCCGTTCTTGGCCCCGAGGCCGATCGCACCGACGGCGGGCAGGGCCAGGCCGGCCAACAGCACGCCGGAGAGGATGCTGACGCCCAGGAAGGTCACCCCGTGGCCGGCCAGCTCCAAGGGGGAGGTGCGCCGTCGGCGGGAGCGCTGGGCTGCGGATGAGCGCTTCGAAGCCATAGGGAGGACTCTACGTTGCCGATTCCGGCCCATGAGGGCAGGTGTTCGCCTACGCTTGTCACAGGCTTGTGACAGCTTCGCTCTGTGCAGTCGCAAACACTCCTGTGAGTGTTGAGAGTTGTCCGGTTTGACGGGGTATGGGGCAGCTGGTGCGGCCGTTCTCCATCGCCACCGGCGCCTGCGCCGGGGGTCGCTGTGGCGCTGCGTGACGAAAGGGGCGATCGGGGCGTCCGCAAGGCCCACGACCTGCGATCACTCCAACGAGTGATCTGACCGGCACCCATAGTCCAATCGGGTCATTCGAGATTGGACCCGAAGGGGCTGTTGCGTCCCGCCAATCTTCCGTAACGTCCTCAACTGGCAACGGTGAATATGCCGTTGCCGCCGTGGGGGAGCCTCGATTCGGGAGAGGACGGCGCCGGCATGGGCTGGGTAGATGACTGGAGTGCGCAGGCTGCCTGCCGCACGACTGATCCGGACGAACTGTTCGTCCAGGGGGCGGCGCAGAACCGGGCAAAGGCGGTGTGCAGCGGGTGTCCCGTACGCACCGAATGCCTGGCTGACGCGCTGGACAACCGCGTGGAATTCGGGGTCTGGGGCGGGATGACCGAGCGGGAGCGCAGGGCGCTGCTGCGCCGCCGCCCGACGGTGATCTCCTGGCGTCGGCTGCTGGAGACCGCTCGGACGGAGTACGAGGAGTCGCTCGCCACCGGCGTGATCCTTTCGGACTACGCGCAGGCGGGCTGACCGGGCGGCCCCAGATCGTCGGGGTCGCCCCACGCGGCACTCGGGCCAGCCTCGCGCGTCGCTCCGGACTCGCAGGTCACTCTGGACTCGCTCGTCACTCGTGCCCGCTCGTCAGTCCGCCTCGCCATGTCCGTCGGCGAGCTGACGGCCGATCAGTCGCAGCCCGTCCAGATCGTGTACATCTCCGGCCAAAGCGGGCACTTCGACCATCGGCACATCGGGATAGACCGAGACGAACCGGTCCCTGGTGCGCCGCTCGCGGCCCATCACCTCCACCCGCTCGGCGTGCAGCCTCAGCAGCCCGGCAGCCAGCGCCTCCGCCTCGGCCTGCCGTGGCTCGTGCTCCGTGCCGTTCTCCTCCAGCAACTGGGCCGCGGCCTGGGCCCGCTCGGCGGTGAGCTGCGGTGCCCCGGTCCAGTGCACCCGGTTCAGCACCAGGCCGGCCAGCGGCATCTCGTCGGCGGCCAGCCGGTCCACGAAGTACGCGGCCTCGCGCAGCGCGTCCCGCTCCGGCGCGGCGACCACCAGGAAGGCCGTGCCCTCCGCCTTGAGCAGTTGGTAGGTGCTCTCGGCCCGCTCCCGGAAGCCGCCGAACATCGAGTCCATCGCGGCCACGAAGGTCTGCAGGTCGGTGAGGAGCTGGGCGCCGAAGATCCGGCCCAGCGTGCCGGTGAGCAGGCCCATCCCGACGTTGAGGAACTTCATCGCGCTGCGCCCGCCGACCTTGGCCGGGGTCATCAGCACCCGGATGATCTTCCCGTCCAGGAAGGAGCCCAGCCGACTGGGCGCGTCCAGGAAGTCCAGCGCCGAGCGCGAGGGCGGGGTGTCGACCACGATCAGGTCCCAGCTGCCGGTGGCGCGCAGCTGGCCGAGCTTCTCCATCGCCATGTACTCCTGGGTGCCGGCGAACCCGGCCGAGAGCGACTGGTAGAAGGGGTTCTCCAGGATCGCCCGGGCCCGCTCGGGGTCCGCATGGGCCAGCACGACCTCGTCGAAGGTCCGCTTCATGTCCAGCATCATGGCGTGCAGTTCGCCCGGGCCGTCCGGACCGGCCGCCCCCTTGACCGGGCGGGGGGTGTTGTCCAGCTCGGTCAGGCCCATCGACTGGGCCAGCCGGCGGGCCGGGTCGATGGTCAGCACCACGGTGCGGCGCCCGCGCTCGGCCGCCCGCAGGCCGATCGCGGCGGCGGTGGTGGTCTTGCCGACCCCGCCCGAGCCGCAGCAGACGATGATCCGGGTGGCCGGGTCGTCGATCAGCCGGTCGACGTCCAGCCCTGCGGGCTCGGTGCCGGGCTGCTCATCTCGCTGGCTCATGCCGCCCCCTGTCGCTTCAGTTCGGCAGCCAGCCGGTACAGGCCGCCGAGGTCAACGCCCCCGCTGAGCAGCGGAAGCTCGTAGCCGGGCAGCTTCAGCCCGGCCAGGTCGGTCCGCTGCTCACGCTCCAGCGCGACCCGTTCGGCGTGCTCGCGGGCCTGCGCCAGCAGCGGATCGAGCAGCGGCTCCACCGCCGCCCGCCGGGTCGCCGCACTGCGCGAGCGCCCGCCGAGTCCGGCCTCCACCAGGGCGTGCGCCACCTCCTCGCGGTGGTCGCCGTGCACCGCGGCCACGGCCGCCGCGTCCAGCACCGGCGGGCGCACCATGTTGACCAGTACCCCGCCGGTGGGCAGTCCGGCCGCGCGCAGCTCGGCGAAGCCGTCCACGGTCTCCTGCACCGGCATCTCCTCCAGCAGGGTGACCAGGTGCACCGCGGTCTCCGGGGACTTCAGCACCCCCATCACCGCCTGGGCCTGACTGTGTATCGGGCCGAACCTGGCCAGGCCCGCCACCTCGGAGTTCACGTTGAGGAACCTGGTGAGCCGACCGGTCGGCGGCGCGTCCATCACCACCGCGTCGTACACCCGGCGCCCGTCCGGACCCTTGCGGCGGGCCGCCTCGCAGGCCTTGCCGGTCAGCAGCACATCGCGCACGCCGGGGGCGACGGTGGTGGCGAAGTCGACGAAGCCGACCTTCTGCAGCGCCTTCCCGGCCCGACCGAGCTTGTAGAACATGTCGAGGTACTCGAGCAGTGCCTGCTCGGTGTCGATGGCGAGCGCGAAGACCTCGCCGGTCCCGCCGCCGGTCCCGCCGCTCTTGGCGCCACCGGGCAGCCCCAGCTTGGCGGGCGAGACGGTGGCCACCTTGCGCTCCTCGTAGGGCAGCGCGGCGATCCCGAACAGCTCGGCGAGACCCTGACGGCCCTCCACCTCGATCAGCAGGGTGCGCCGGCCCTCGGCCGCCAGCGCCAGCGCCAGTGCCGCCGCCAGTGTGGTCTTGCCGGTGCCGCCCTTGCCGCTCACCACATGCAGCCGCACGCCCTCCCAGTCCACGCTCCGCCTCCGTCCGCTCGCCGGTGCCCTCCTCGCGAGCGTAACCAGCGACCGCTGCGGATGCCGGGAGCATCCGACTGCCGACCCGGTCGGCGGCCCGGTTTGTGTCCCACCTCACATCGGACAGCCGTGCCCGCCGACCGTCTAGAGTCACCCCCATGACCAAGTGGGAATACGTAACGGTGCCGCTGCTCGTGCACGCGACCAAGCAGATCCTGGACACCTGGGGCGAGGACGGCTGGGAGCTGGTCCAGGTGGTGCCCGGGCCGAACAACCCGGAGCAGCTGGTGGCCTACCTCAAGCGGGAGAAGAACTGATGGGTGCCGTTGAGAGCCGGCTGGCCGAACTGGGCCTGACCCTGCCCGAGGTGGCCGCCCCGGTGGCCGCGTACGTCCCCGCTGTGCGCAACGGCGACCAGGTGCTGACCTCCGGCCAGCTGCCGATGGTGAAGGGCAAGCTGGAGAACACCGGCAAGGTCGGCGCCGAGGTGACCGCCGAGGAGGCCAAGGCGCTGGCGCAGATCTGTGCGCTCAACGCGCTGGCCGCCGTGAAGTCCGTGATCGGTGACCTGGACAAGGTCGAGCAGGTGGTCAAGGTGGTCGGCTTCGTCGCTTCGGCCCCCGACTTCACCGGCCAGCCGGGTGTGGTGAACGGTGCCAGCGAGCTGCTCGGCCAGGTGCTCGGCGCCGCCGGGGTGCACGCCCGCAGCGCGGTCGGCGTGGCTGTGCTGCCGCTGGACGCGCCGGTCGAGGTGGAGATCCAGGTCCGGGTCCGGGACTGACCTCGGGGACTGACCGCTTGTATGTGATCGCCCGAGTGTGATCGCTCGGGCTTGATCGCCCGGCCTTGATCGGTTGGGCCTTCTCAGCAGCGTGTCCGGGTGCATAGCATCCGGACATGGCTGCTGATCTGCCCGGCTCGACACACCTCGTGCCCCCGGCCGCGCTTCCGATGCCGCCGAGCTGGCCCGCCCGGATCCGGGCGCTGGCGGCCGGTCGGCTGACTCCACCGGTGCCCAAGCCCGCGGCGACCGTGGTGCTGCTGCGCGACGGCGCCGCCGGGCCGCAGGCGTACCTGCTGCGGCGGCGCAGCTCGATGGCTTTTGCGGCCGGCATGTACGCCTATCCGGGTGGCGGCGTGGACCCGCGCGATGCCGAGCAGGCGCCCGCCTGGGCCGGCCCCAGCCCCGAGCAGTGGGCGGCCCGGCTCGGGGTGGACCGGGCGACGGCGCAGGCGGTGGTCTGCGCGGCGGTGCGGGAGACCTTCGAGGAGGCCGGCGTGCTGCTGGCCGGCCCTGATGCCGTCACCATGGCACCGGAGCAGGACTGGAGCGCCGAGCGGGCCGCACTGGAGGCGCACGAGCTCTCCTTCGCCGAGTTCTGCCGGGAGCAGGGCCTGGTGCTGCGCAGTGACCTGTTGGGCGGCTGGGCCCGCTGGGTGACGCCGGCTTTCGAGGAGCGTCGGTACGACACCTGGTTCTTCGTCGCCGCGCTGCCGTCCGGACAGCGGGCCGCGCGCGAAGTGGGCGAGGCGGACCGGGTGGCCTGGCTCTCCCCGGCCGAGGCCGTCCAGGGCTATGCCGAGGGGCGGTACGGCATGTTGCCGCCGACCATCTCGGTGCTGCGCGAACTGTCGGCGCTGCGGACGGCGGGCGAGGCGCTCGAAGCGTCCGAGCGGCGCACACTGACCCCCGTACTCGGGCAGGCCGAGCTGACGGGAGATCGTATGACCATCAGATGGTCCGGGTATGAGGAGCTGACCATCGATGGTGACTACCCCGAGGAAGGACCCCAGACCGATGATCCACAATGACGTGGCTCGCGTGCGTGCCCTCCCCGCCCGCACCCTGGAGCCCCGCAGTTCGGCGCCCCGCGGTTCGGAGCCTCGCAGTTCGGAGTGCCGCAGCCTGGAGCCCCGCAGTCTGGCGCCGCGCAGTCTGGAGCCGCGCGGCGTCGAGCCCCGCGCCCTGGTTCGGCCGCTGAGCTGCGACTGGACCGACCTGCCGGCCGACCCTGCTCCGCGCGCCCTGGTCCGTGACTTCGACATCCGTCCGCTGGTCCGATCGACCGAGGGCGGCCGGTGAGCGCTTCCAGCCGCTCGGGCGCGCTGCCCGGTGACCCCGCCGACACCGTCGGCGGGGCCGCCACCGCGCGCGCCCTCTGCCTGCTCGCCCCCAACCCGTCCCCGATGACGCTGGACGGCACCAACACCTGGTTGCTCTGCGAGCCCGGGTCGGAGCTGGCCGTGGTGGTCGACCCCGGGCCGCTGGACGAGGGCCACCTGCGCACGGTGATCGACGCGGCCGAACGCCAGGGCCGCCGGATCGCGCTCACCCTGCTGACCCACGGTCACCATGACCACGCCGCCGGCGCGGCCCGGTTCGCCGAGCTGACCGGCACTCAGGTCCGGGCGCTGGATCCGGCGCACCGCCTGGGCGACGAGGGGCTGCACGGTGGTCAGGTGATCGAGGTCGGCGGCTTGGAGCTGCGGGTGGTGGCCACCCCCGGCCACACCGCCGACTCGCTGACCTTCCACCTCCCGGCGGACGGCGCGATCCTCACCGGCGACACCGTGCTCGGCCGGGGCACCACCATGGTCGCCCACCCCGACGGGGTGCTCGGCGACTACCTCGACTCGCTGCGCCGGCTGCGCGGCCTCGCCGCAGAACACGGCGTGCACACGGTGCTGCCGGGACACGGACCGGTGCTGGCCGACGCGCTCGGCACCGTGGAGTACTACCTGGCCCACCGGGCGGCCCGGCTCGCCCAGGTCGAGACGGCGGTGGAAGCCGGCTACCGAACCGCCGAACAGGTGGTGGCCCGGGTCTACGCCGACGTGGACAAGGCGCTCTGGCCGGCCGCCGAGCTGTCGGTGCGGGCGCAGTTGCGGTACCTGGAGGACCACGGACTCATCTGAGTGCCCGTGGTCCTCCAGGTATCGCCTGCGCCGGGGCAGCCACCGCCCGCTGGGGCGGCTGCCCGCTGAGCCGGGGCAGCCGCGCTCCGAGCTGGGGCGGCTGCCGGCAGAGTCGGGGCAGCCGCGTTCCGAGCTGGGGCAACTGCCCGCCGAGTTCGGCCGGCTGCCGCCCGCGCCGGGTCAGCGCGACCGGCGGGAGAGCCGCTCGACGTCCATCAGGACGACCGCACGGGCCTCCAGCTTGAGCCAGCCGCGGCCCGCGAAGTCGGCCAGCGCCTTGTTCACCGTCTCGCGGGAGGCGCCGACCAGCTGGGCCAGCTCCTCCTGGGTCAGGTCGTGGGCGACGTGGATGCCCTCCTCGGACTGCACGCCGAAACGGCGGGACAGGTCCAGCAGCGCCTTGGCCACGCGGCCCGGCACGTCGGAGAAGACCAGGTCGCTCATCACGTCGTTGGTGCGCCGCAGTCGACGGGCGATCGCCCGCAGCAGCGCGATCGAGACCTCGGGGCGGGCGTGCAGCCAGGGCTGCAGGTCACCGTGGCCCAGGCCGAGCAGCTTGACCTCGGTCAGGGCGCTGGCGGTGGCGGTACGCGGTCCGGGGTCGAAGAGCGAGAGCTCGCCGATCATCTCGCTGGGGCCGAGCACCGCGAGCATGTTCTCGCGGCCGTCCGGCGAGGCCCGGTGCAGCTTCACCTTGCCCTCGGCGACCACGTAGAGGCGGTCACCCGGGTCGCCCTCGTGGAAGAGCGACTCACCACGGGCGAGGGTCACCTCGGTCATGGAAGCGCGCAGCTCGCCGGCCTGTTCGTCGTCGAGCGCCGCGAAGAGCGCGGCGCGCCGCAGAACATCGTCCACGTGCTTCCTCCTTCTCGGCCGACCTCGGTGCTGAGGCGGTCGGCTCACGTGCTGAAACAGTGCTCTTCATCACCAAGCATGGCGCATGTCGCTCCGATCATATGAGGAGGGGGTGCGCAGTGGAGCCCGGTACGCGGCCATCCGTACGCATTGGTAACCACCGGAGTGCCCCGCTCGGGGGAGTGCGGTGGCGGATGGGGGCTCAGTGGCGCAGCGGCTTGGAGAGGTCGTCGTCGCCGACCACCCGGTAGACCGCGCCACCCAGTGAGGGGCCGACCAGGCCGGCCAGCCGGTCCGTCCGCCGCTGCTCGCTGGGCGCCAGCCGCTCCATCCAGGCCGGCCTGGACTTCGCCGACCGCTTCCACCGCACCGTGGACATCATCCTGGCCGGGTACGCGCAGAGTTAGGCGGGATCGGACCTCGTGGTGTCGGGCCGGCGGCGTAGCCTTCGTCCATGGCAGAGAGCAAGGTCCCGAAGGCCAAGGGCAAGCAGGAGTCGCAGCTGGCGATGGTGCGGCGGGCGCGCAAGATCAACCGTGGGTTGGCGGAGCTCTACCCGTACGCGCACCCCGAGTTGGACTTCGAGAACCCCTTCCAGCTGTTGGTGGCCACGGTGTTGTCGGCCCAGACCACGGACCTGCGGGTGAACCAGACCACTCCGGCGCTGTTCGCGAAGTACCCGACACCGAAGGACATGGCGGCCGCCGTGCCGGAGGAGTTGGAGGAGTTGATCCGCCCGACGGGGTTCTTCCGGAACAAGGCCAAGTCGCTGATCGGCCTGTCGATCGCGCTGCGCGACGAGTTCGGCGGCGAGGTGCCACGGAAGCTGGAGCAGTTGGTCACCCTGCCGGGGGTGGGCCGCAAGACCGCGAACGTGGTCCTGGGCAATGCCTACGGCGTGCCGGGGATCACCGTGGACACCCACTTCGGGCGGCTGGCCCGGCGGTTCGGCTGGACCACCGAGGAGGACCCGGTGGCGGTCGAGGCCGCGGTCGCGGAGATCTTCCCGAAGTCGGAGTGGACGATGCTCTCGCACCGGGTGGTCTTCCACGGTCGTCGGGTCTGCCATTCCCGCAAGCCTGCGTGCGGCGCCTGCGCGATCGCGCCGCTCTGCCCCTCCTACGGCGAGGGCGAGACCGACCCCGAGAAGGCACGCAAGCTGCTCAAGTACGAGATGGGCGGGCAGCCGGGGCAGCGGCTGCGCCCGCCTGCCGACTACCCCGGCCGTCCGGCGGCGGGGTTGGGCGCAGGCCCGGCAGCGGCTGCAGCGGCTGAGGACGTGGCGCCGGGTGGACCGGCCACGGGTGACGGGGAGGGCTGAGTGAAGAGCGACAGTGAGCAGTCGTTGATCATGCGAGACGGCCTGCCGGACTGGCTGCTGCCGGTCCGGTCAGCGGCCGAGACGGTCCGGCCCGAGCAGCTGAGCCGCTTCCTGCCGCCGGCCGAGGGCGGTCGGCACTCCGCCGTGCTGCTGCTCTTCGGCGAGGGGACGGACGGCCCCGACCTGCTGCTGACCAAGCGGTCACCCTCGCTGCGCTCGCACGCCGGTCAGGTCTCCTTTCCCGGCGGGACCTTGGACCCGGTGGACGGTGACCCGAACGGGGCTGGCCCGGTGGCGGCCGCGCTGCGCGAGGCGGCCGAGGAGACCGGGCTGGACCCGAGCGGTGTGCAGGTCTTCGCGACGCTGCCGGCCCTCTACATCCCGGTCAGCGACTTCGTGGTGACGCCGGTGCTGGGCTGGTGGCGGCGGGAGAGCCCGGTCGCGCCGGTGGACCCGGGGGAGACCGGCGCGGTCTTCCGGGTGCCGCTCGCGGCGCTGGCCGATCCGGCTCGGCGCGGTCGCTTCCGCCACCCCTCGGGCTTCGCCGGGCCGGCCTTCGAGGTGGACGGACACGTGGTCTGGGGGTTCACCGCCGGAGTGATCGACCGGGTGCTCCACTACAGCGGGCTGGAGCGACCGTGGGACAGCTCGCGCATTATCGGCCTGCCATGAGGTAGGTAAGGCGGGACAGAACGGTTACCGGGTCCGCTGCCGGGCGGTACCTGGTCCATGGGAGGGTGGCGGGGTGAACGTGCTGGATCTGCTGCTGCTCGCCGCCGCGATCGGCTTTGCCGTGTCCGGGTACCGGCAGGGATTCGTGGTCGGCATCCTCTCCGTGTTGGGGTTCCTCAGCGGCGGGCTGATCGCGGTGCAGCTGCTGCCGCTGGTACTCAGCCACCTCAGCCCCGGCACCACCGCATCGGTGGTGGCGGTCGTGGTGGTGATCGTCTTCGCGGCGATCGGCCAGGCGGCCACCACCCAGCTCGGTTGGAAGCTGCGCGGGCGGATCGGCGGCAGTCCGGCCAAGGTGCTGGACGCGCTCGGCGGCTCGGTGGTGAACGTGCTGTCCATGCTGCTGGTCGCCTGGCTGATCGGATCGGCGCTCGCCGGGACCTCGATGCCCACCGTCTCCAAGCAGGTCCGCACCTCCAAGGTGCTCGGCGGGGTGCAGGAGGCGCTGCCGGCCGACGCGCCGAACTGGTTCTCCGACTTCAGCAAGGTGCTGTCGCAGAACGGCTTCCCGCAGGTCTTCAACCCCTTCGAGCACGAGCCGATCACCGACGTCCAGGCACCGGACCCGGCGCTGGCCGGCAGTCCGGCGCTGGCCAAGGCCAGGCAGAGCCTGGTGAAGGTGGTCGGCACCGCGAGCTCCTGCGGCAAGACCCTGGAGGGCAGCGGCTTCGTCTTCGCCCCGCACCGGGTGATGACCAACGCCCACGTGGTCGGCGGAGTCGACGAGCCGACCGTGCAGATCGGCGGCACCGGCCAGCTCTACGACGCCACGGTGGTCCGCTACGACTGGCAGCGCGACATCGCGATCCTCGAAGTGCCGAAGCTGACCGCGCCGCCGCTCTCCTTCGCGGGGGAGGCGCACAGCAACGACAGCGCGATCGTGGCCGGCTTCCCCGAGAACGGCGCCTTCAACGTGCAGCCCGCGCGGATCCGCGGGCGGATCCAGGCCAACGGGCCGGACATCTACCATCGCGGCCAAGTGGTCCGAGAGGTCTACTCGATCCGGTCGGTGGTCCGCCAGGGCAACAGCGGCGGCCCGCTGCTGACCCCCGACGGCGAGGTCTACGGCGTGGTCTTCGCCAAGTCCCTGGACAGCGCGGACACCGGTTACGTGCTGACCGCGGCCGAGGTGAAGCCCGATGCGACCGAGGGCAGCACTGCCAGCAGCCGGGTGGACACCCAGGGCTGCGCACTCTGACAGCTGACACCGTGTCCGTCCGCTTGCCCGGAACGGAATCCGGCGGTCCGTCAGTTCCTCCTGATAGCGTCGGCCGCGCTCACTCGATTGGCTCAACAGGCAGATCTCGAGTGGGCGGACACACGGCGACACGAAGGAGTAACCGGCCATGATGGGTCATTCGCACGCGGTCAGCGGTGCGATGTTGTACGCGGGCGCAGCCCCGTTCCTGCCGCCCCTGGTGCTGCACACCCACCTGAAGCCGGCCGACATCCTGCTCGGCACGGTGCTCTGTGCCGGCGCGGCGCTGCTCCCCGACCTGGACCACCACGACGGGACGATCGCCAACTTCCTCGGCCCGATCTCCAAGGTGCTCTGCCGGTTCGTCGCCTGGGCCTCGGGTGGCCACCGCCACGCCACCCACTCGCTGCTCTTCGTGGCTCTGATGGGCTTCGGCAGCTGGGCCGGGGTGCAGTTCCTGGGTCGCCCGTTCACCATGGGCCTGACGTTCTTCCTGCTCGCGTTGGCGATCAAGTCGCTGCGACTGCACCCGCCCGGTGATGGGGTGACCACCTGGTTGACCATCATGGGCCTCGCGGTGGTGGGCACGGCGGTGATGGACAAGTGGATGCCGAGCGCCCCGGGTTGGCTGCCCTACGCGGTGGCCCTGGGCACCCTGGCCCACCTGCTCGGCGACTGCCTCACCAAGCAGGGCGCGCCGCTGCTTTGGCCGCACAAGGAGCGCTACGAGATCGTGCTGATCAAGCGCAGCGGGAACGATGTGGAGACGAAGGTCCTGGTGCCGATCATGACGGTGGCGACCTTCGCGCTGCTCTGGTTCACCGCGCTGGAGCCGACGGTTCTGAGCTGAGGTTGCTCAGCTGACGGTTCTGATCTGACGTTGCTCAGCTGACGTTGCTCGGTTGACGTTGATCAGTTGACTGTGGCCGCTTGAGGGTGAGACCGGTGCGAGGCCTGGGCTGTTGGACGCTCAGGTCTCGCGCCGCAGTCGGGCACTGACCCAGCGGGCGCGACGGCCGAGAATGCGGGGGATACCCAGCGGGTGTGGCGCGGTGGACTGGTTCGAGGCGCTGCCTGGCCACTCGCCCTGATACGGGGGGACGCTCTGGCGTGCGGTGTTCTGGCCTACGGAGGTCTGCGAGCTGCGATTGGCACGTCGTCCGCGAGGTGCGGCGGCGCGATCGGGCATCCAGGTCATGCCTGATGGATGCCCCTGGGCCCGTTCGGGTAACCACCTTCGTTCGGGCGAAATGGCCTATGCCTACGTCATAGGAACATCTAGTCATATAAGAGCAATTGACGAGGTGGCACCTGTGGGCACGGCTGGGCCACGCATCGGAGCCCACGGACCAGGGCTCATGCATCAGAGCCCGCGAACCGGGGCCCACGCCTTAGAGTCCGCGGACCAGAACGTCAGCTAGCGCTTGTGCTGCTGGACCCAGGCGAGCAGCTCGGCGCTGAGCTCCTCGGGTGCCTCCTCGTGCGGGAAGTGGCCGACCCCCGGCAGCAGCCGCCACCGGTAGGGCGCCTCTACGTACTCGCCCGCGCCGAGCGCCGTGTGGGCGAGCAGCACCGGATCGGCCGCACCCTGAATGTGCAGGGTCGGCGCGGTCACCGGCTTCTTCATCCGGCGGGCGAACTGGATGCCGTCCGGGCGGCCCATCGAACGGATCAGCCAGCGGTACGGCTCGATCGAGCAGTGCGCGGTGCTGGGGATCCGCATCGCGTTGCGGTAGTTCTCCACCGCCTGGGCATCCAGCTGGTTGGGACCGGTCCAGTCGGCGAGGTACTGCGCGATCTGAGCAGCGTCCTCGGCGACCAGCCGGCGCTCCGGTATCCACGGTCGCTGGAAGCCCAACACATGGTCGAAGGCGGCCATCTGGCGGCGGTCCTTCAACAGTGCGCGCCGAAGGTGGCGCGGGTGGGCGGCGGAGACCACGGTCAGGCTCTGGATCACCGAGGGGCGCATCACGGCAGCGACCCAGGCGAGCGAGCCGCCGCTGTCGTGCCCGACGAGATGAGCGCTGTGCTCGCCCAGCGAACGGATCACGCCGGTGATGTCGAGCGCGAGATTGGTCGGGTCGTAGCCGCGCGGTGTGCGGTCACTGCCGCCCATGCCGCGCAGGTCCAGGGCAACGGCCCGGTAGCCGGCCTGGGCCAGGGCGGCCATCTGGTGCCGCCATGCCCACCAGTACTGGGGCCAGCCGTGCACCAGCAGGACCAGCGGGCCCTCACCCTGCTCGGCGATGTGGAACCTCGCGCCGTTCGCGGCAAGGTCGCGGTGGGTCCACGGACCGGCTGCCCGGACGTTCCATCCGGTCGCCCGGGTGGTGAGGGCCGAGGCACCGGACGTCGTTTTGGCGACCGGGGCTGTTCCCTGGCCCGACGGGTCGACAGTTGCGTCCATGACGGCCGCCCGCACGGTGGTCGCACGCCCGTCGTTGCCGAGCGGGCCCGTCTCGGTGCGGCCTGCCACGAAGCGGGGGGCGGTGGTCACGGGCGGAACGGGCGTCTGGTCGAGCGGCATACCGAGAGCGTTTCACATCCTGGCCGGGAACAAGGCCGTGGCAGTCGTACGAACTGGGAGGAGCTACGGCGGACACCGCACGGAGCTTTGGTGCGCTCAGCGCTCGAGCGATGCCCGCTCGGCTGCGGTGGCCGGCCGGGGACGGGCGTTCTTCAGTACGTCCGCGGTCGCCTGCGCGCCCTCGATGGTGCGGCGCGGCGGCTCGATCTTCTTGAACGACCGCCAGGCCAGCAGGCCCAGCACGGCGGCCAGCAGCAGATAGGCCAGCGCGACGAGTCCGAAGGCGCCGCCCAGCGGAACGCCCCAGTAGTGCAGCAGGTAGGCGGCCGCGAAGCTGGCCATCGGGATCGCGGCCAGGGCGATCACACCCGCGACCACACCCGACACGCTGCCCGCCACACCGCGCTTGACGTCCTGTCGGATCTCGGCCTTGGCGAGTGCGATCTCGTCGTGCACCAGGGCCGAGAGATCGGCGGTGGCCGCGGCGAACAGCTGCCCGACCGAGCGCTCGCCCTCGTAGGGCGCGCGGGAGCTGCCGGACGGGCCTGCGGATCCTGCGGACATCTGGTCTTCTCCTCTGCTGAGACTCCGGACAGCTCAGAATCATGCCCCTACTGGCCAGTCGGGCACCACTTCGGGTCATCCCTGCCGGACGGCGTGTCACCCGCCCGCACTGCTGGGCCGGCCGGACCAGTGGGGATCGTCCTGCTGGTAGACGTCCGGGATGCCGTCCCCGTCGCTGTCCCGGTCCTCCTCCTCGCAGAGCTGACGGTAGTGCCGGTTGCGCAGCTTGAGCAGGGTGGTCGCCACCACCGCGCAGAGCAGCGAGCCGATCAGAACCGCCGCCTTCGCACGGTCGGCCAAGGTGGCGTTGCCCGGGAACGCCAGCTCGCTGATCAGCAGGGACACGGTGAAGCCGATGCCCGCCAGGGTCGAGAGCGCGAAGAGGTCGGCCCACTTGAGCTGTGGGTTGAGTTCGGCCCTGGTGAACCGGGCAGCCAGCCAGGTGCCGCCGTAGATGCCCACGGTCTTGCCCACCAGCAGGCCGAGCACGATGCCCAGCGGCATCGCCTGGGTGAAGACCTCCTTGAGTGCAGCGGCCGAGATGGTCACGCCGGCCGCGAAGAGTGCGAAGACCGGGACCGCCACTCCGGCGGAGAGGGGGCGGACCAGGTGCTCGATGTGCTCACCGGGGGACTGCACCTCGTCCCCCTCACGGTGGCAGCGCAGTATCAGGCCCATGGCCACGCCGGCGACCGTGGCGTGCACGCCGCTCTCGTGCATCAGGGCCCAGACGACCAGGGCGAGCGGGACGAAGAGGTACCAGCCGTGCACCCCACGCCGGTGCAGGAACCAGAAGAGCACCAGCCCGGCCAGGGCCAGGCCGAGCGCCCAGAACTTGATGCCGGAGCTGTAGAAGATCGCGATGATCAGGATCGCGATCAGGTCGTCCACCACAGCCAGGGTGAGCAGGAAGGCCCGGAGGGCCGAAGGCAGGTGACTGCTCACCACGGCGAGGACGCCGAGTGCGAAGGCGATGTCGGTGGCGGTCGGGATGGCCCAGCCGGCGGGGTGGCCGCCGGCCCCGCTGTTGGCCACCGCGAAGACGATCGCGGGCAGCGCCACCCCGCAGACCGCCGCGACCACCGGGAGGAGCGCCGCACTCGGGGTGCGGAGCTCACCGGCCACGAACTCACGCTTGAGCTCGATGCCCGCTACGAAGAAGAAGACGGTGAGTAGCCCGTCCTTGGCCCAGGCCTCCAAGGAGAGGTCCAGGTGCAGCGGGGCGGACGGCCCGACGGTGTAGTGCAGCACGCTCTCGTAGGAGTGGGGCCACGCGTTGGCCCAGACGAGCGCGACGACGGCCGCGAGCAGCAGCAGGATGCCGCCGACGGTCTCGGTGCGCAGCGCGTCCGCGAGGAACCGGCGCTCCGGCAGCGGAAGCCGGCCGAGGAACTGGCGGCGCTGACGGGTCTCGACTGACGGGTCGTTGGGCGGTGGGCTGACCACGCGGGCGGACCTCCTGGGCACGGGAACGGCATGCGGATGCACCTGTGGTGCGGTGCCGACCAGACTTCCCGGCGCGCCTCGGAGAAACTGTCGCAATCCTGTCGCGACCTTGACAGTCTACGAGGTGTCGAGAGTACATATCCGGTTTGTCGCATTTTATGGCCGCATCGAGCGCCCGATCGGGAAGGCGTGCACGGCCTGCCCTGAGGGTGTCGGCCCGTCAGGCCCCGAGGTACCGAAGGACAGCCAGCACTCGCCGGTGGTCCGCCGCCGAAACCGGGAGGTCCAGCTTCAGGAAGATGTTGGCCACGTGCTTCTCCACCGCACGCTCCGTGACGACCAGCCCGGCCGCGATGGCGGCGTTGGAGCGCCCCTCGGCCATCAACGCGAGCACCTCCTGCTCCCGTGGGCTGAGCGCGGTGACCGCGTTGCGGGTGGGGCTGGCACCCATCAGCTGGTTCACCACCTCGGGATCGAGTGCGGTGCCACCGGCCGCCACCCGCTCGAGTGCGTCCACGAAGTCCTGAGCGTCGAGGACCCGTTCCTTGAGCAGGTACCCGACCCCCGCCGAGCCGCCGGCCAGCAGGCGGTTGGCGTACTGGGTCTCCACGTACTGCGAGAAGATCAGCACGGCCAGGTCGGGGTTGGCCGCCCGTAGCTCGATGACGGCTCGCAGTCCCTCGTCGCTGTGGGTCGGCGGCATCCGAATGTCGGAGACCACCAAGTCCGGGTGGTGCTCCAGGACTGCCACCCGAAGTTGCTCGGCATCCGCTACGGCCGCCGCGACCTGATGCCCTTCCTCCTCCAGCAGCTGGACCAGCCCCGCCCGAAGGATCGCGGTGTCCTCCGCCACTACCACTCGCATCTGTCTGACCGCTCCGTTCCTGAGGCGCCGTGTTGACCCGTCAGATGGTGGCAGAGTCACCGGTGTTGCTGAGGGCGAGCCGCAAGTGCTCTCTGCCGGTTGACTACACGCTGTTGAGTTGAGAAGGATCTGGCAGGTCTACCGAGATCATCGTGTTCCCGGCGGCGCTGACCGGGCTGCTGACCTTCAGCACCCCGTCGGCGGTACGGATCCGCTCGGCCAGGCCGCGCAGCCCGCTCCCCGGTCCGTCCAGGCGGGCGCCTCCCCGCCCGTTGTCGAGGACGACCAACCGCAGCCGTCCGTCCTTGGCGCGGACGCCGATCGATGCCTGGGTGGCCTCGCTGTGCTTGCCGACGTTCGCCAGCAACTCGGCCGCGGCGAAGTAGAGCATCGTCTCGATCGCTGCCGGTGGCCGTTGGGGAAGGTCCAGGTGGACCTTGGTGGGGACGACCGACCTTGCCGCGAGCGTGGTCAGAGCCGGGCCGAGGCCACCGTCCAGGGCGGGCGGGTGAATTCCGCTGACCAACTCGCGCAGCTCGGCAATGATCTCCTTGGCCTCCTGTCGTGACTGCTGGATCAGGGTGCGGCTCTGGTCGACGTTCCCCTGGTCCAATTGGCGTTCCGCCCGACCGAGCCGCATGCCGAGGGCGACCAACCGGGCCTGCGCGCCGTCGTGCAGGTCCCGCTCGATGCGGCGCAGAGTGGCCGCCGCCTCGTTGATGGCATGAGTCCTGGTCTCCGTGAGCTGGGCCAGTCGCTTCGAGGCGGCGGTCGGCCCGAGCAGACGGGGCATCAGGTACCGGTCGGCAAGCAGTGGTAGGCGGCCGAGCCAGGGGGAGGCAACGAGCATCAGGAGACCCAGCAGTGTCATCACGAGCGCCCTCGGCCAGGTGTCGAAGTAGAAGCCGGCGATCTGGATTCCGAACGAGTGGGCGGTGCCCGCCGAGTCCACTTCGTGCTGCGGCTCCACCTTCCACAGGAGCGGGTAGCAGAGGAAGAGGACGGCGTAGGCCCACCAGGCGAATCCGAGCGTGAACTGGGCCAGGCCCAGGGGGATTCGAATCACCAGGTAGCCGCAGACCCGCCAGGCGGAGGCGTCACCCAGTTGCTGCCCCATCAGGCCGGAGAGGCCGGGCGAGCGCGGGGGACGGGGAGGCGTCGCGATCTTCAGCTGCAGGAGGGATCGGGCCAGCACGCGGTAGAGCGATCCGAGGGCCCGGTCCGCCCGAAGGGCGAGCACCAGCATGGGCAGGAAGAGCAGGCCGGCGGAGAGCAGGCCGAGGACTGCGGTGAGCACCACGGCAGCAAGCCCGAGTACCGCGAGCGGCAGGCTGAGCAGTGAGTAGAACCGCTCACGCCAGGAGCGTGCCGTCAGGTGTTCGCGCAGGATGGGCCCCGGACGCATCCAGCCAGTCCGACTCATCGTGACCTCACACATTCCGCTTCTTGAGAGCCAGGCCTGCAACCGTCAGCAGCACGACGGCCCAGGCCAGGAGTATCAGGAAGCCCTCCGCAGGTGTGTAGACGGAGACGGAGCCGTGACCGCTGCCGAGCATGGCGAGCGCACCCGCCGGCACCGCTCCCGACACGTACTGCCCCGAACTCGGTGTCGAGGGTGGGCGGCCCCGGGAGCTCGGCCTCGCGGCCGGGCCGACCATAGTGGCGCTCACGGACTGCCCCGAGTCGGGTTTCTCCAAGCCGAGCAACTGCCGCATGGTGGTGGACTTAGCGGCGCCATCGGGCCCGAGGAATCCCGTGACCCTTGGCGGTCCGGCCGGCATCTTCGATGGATTCGTCATGGCACTAGCGTGACGATTTCGGGCACCCCACCGCACGGGCGTTGGCACCCGTCTTCGATGCGTACAGGCACCCGTTGGGGGACTCGTGCCAGCACGAGTCGAGCAGTGAGCGAGGCCGGGTGGGCACCGGCCGGCGCAGGCATGGCGACCGACTTCCGCCGTCTTCGACGCTGTTGAGCGAATGCGATCGCGCGTGGTCGAACTTATCGTCATCTCAACGCGGCCAGCTCAGGCAGCACACTCGACTCCACTCGGAGGCAGACCCCATGTCCGTTCAGGAACCGGCCGATCCGGCCGGGCCATCCGCGCCGGTACCCTCCGGCCGGTCCGCCGAGCCGTACCCGGCGTTGGGGGGTGAGGGAGCGCAGAGCGCGCCGCCCCTGTTACCGGGAGCCGGGCGCCCGCCCCTCCCGCCCCCGCCGTCGATACCGCCGAGACCCACCGCTCCACCGACCGTCCCGCCGAGACACACCGCCGCACCGGCCGTCCCGAGCAGCACGGCCACCAGAGTCCCTTCCGGAGCATCCGCTCCTGCGGTCCTGCCGCTCGCCCCGACCGCGACGCCGATCCGCCCCGTGCCGTCCGGACTGTCCACCCCGTCCGGATTGACCGCCCCGCCGGGGCCGTCCGCCCCGCCCGGGCCGACCGGACCGCCCGCCAGGCGTACGCCGCCCGACCGTCCCCCCGGGCCGTCGGGGCTGTCGACCCGCCGCACCGGCCCGGTCCGCCTGGCGCAGCCCGTCGGACCGCCCAACCGCCGCAGCGACGGCCGCCGGACGACCGGTAAGGCCCTGGCGGTGCCTGATTCGCCGCAGCTCGAGCGCCGGCTGCGCCCGCTCTTCCAGGGCCTGGCACCGACCAGTGGCATCGCGGTCGCCGTGATCCACGGTGACGAGCGGACCGTCGCCTGCCGGGGCTTCACCGACGCGGCAGCGCGACGGCCGGTCCGTGCGGACACCAGGTTCGAACTCGGCTCGGTCACCAAGACCTTCACCGCCCTGCTGCTCGCCGAGATGGTGGCGCGCGGCGAGGTCCGGTACGACGATCCGATCGATGCCTACCTGCCGGCGGACTCGATCCCCGGCTACCCGAAGGAGCGGCCGATCACCCTGCTCCACCTGGCCACCCACACCTCCGGTCTGCCCCGACTGCCGGTCGGCCTGCTGCCGAGCGCGATGCCGTACTGGTTCACCCGACCGTGTGCCACCTTCGGCGTCACCCATGTGCTTCGCTCGCTTCCCCGCACGCCCGTGCGGGGAACGCCGGGCACCCAGGTGCGCTACTCCAGCCTCGGCTGCGGTCTGCTCGGGCTGGCGCTGCAGAACGCGGCGGGCAGCCGCTACGAGGATCTGCTCGCCAGCAGGGTGTGCGGGCCGCTCGGGCTGGTCGACACCTCGTGCGGGGCGGGCGGGGAGGCGGGCAGTGGCTACCGGCGGGGCCGACGAGTCCCGTCGTTCCGGATCCCGGCGCTCCCCGGGGCCGCCGCACTGCGGTCCAGCGCCGACGACATGCTGCGCTACCTGCAGGCACTGCTGACCGCGGACAAGTCATGGAACAGCCGCCTCGACGCGTTCCGCATGTCGGGTCAGCCGCCGCTGGAGCCCGACTCCTCGCTGCGGATCGCGCTGAGCGAGGTCAACCGTCCGCGAGTGGCCTGGCGGCTCGCCGGGACGAGGATGTGCCTCGGTTGGAAGCAGCGCCCTGCTGAACCGATCGACGGTCGCGGCCGCACGGGCGAGGAGCGCGGCGGGCCGGAGCACGATGGCTCGGCTCGGGAACTGGTCTTCCACGAAGGCAGCACCCGGGGCTTCCTGGCCTTCGCCGGCTTCAGCCCGAAGACCGGCACCGGGCTGGTCGCTCTGGTCAGCTCGCCCGCCGACCGACGCCGACGGTTCCTGCAGACCGCCTACGAGACCTTCCGCGGCCTCGCGGCGGACCAGTGATCCCGTGCCCTTCGACTGATGGACAGACACCGGAGCCTCCCACGCAGCGCGCGGGAGGCTCCGGTGTCTGTCGGTGGGAACCCGGCTGGATCAGCTCTCGCCGGCGCCGGTCGGCAGCTGGGACTGGATGAGGTTCATGACGGTGGAGTCGGCGAGGGTGGTGGTGTCGCCGACTTCGCGGCCTTCGGCGATGTCGCGCAGCAGGCGGCGCATGATCTTGCCGGAGCGGGTCTTCGGCAGTTCGCTGACGACCTTGATCTGCTTGGGCTTGGCGATCGGGCCCAGGGTCTTGCCGACGTGGTCGCGCAGTTCGGCGATCAACTCGGGGCTGTCGGTGGCGGTGCCGCGCAGGATGACGAAGGCGACGATGGCCTGTCCGGTGGTGGCGTCGGTGGCGCCGACGACGGCGGACTCGGCGACGGCCGGGTGGCCGACGAGGGCGGACTCGACCTCGGTGGTGGAGATGTTGTGGCCGGAGACGAGCATGACGTCGTCGACGCGGCCGAGCAGCCAGATGTCGCCGTCCTCGTCCTTCTTCGCGCCGTCGCCGGCGAAGTAGCGGCCGGGGAAGCGGGACCAGTAGGTGTCGATGTAGCGCTGGTCGTCGCCCCAGATGGTGCGCAGCATGGAGGGCCACGGCTCGGTGAGGACGAGGTAGCCGCCGGAGCCGTTGGGCACCTCGTTGGCTTCGTCGTCGACGACGGTGGCGGCGATGCCGGGCAGGGCGCGTTGGGCGGAGCCGGGCTTGGTGGCGGTGACGCCGGGCAGTGGGCTGATCATCATGGCGCCGGTCTCGGTCTGCCACCAGGTGTCGACGATGGGGGTCTTGTTGGCGCCGATGTGCTCGCGGTACCAGATCCACGCCTCGGGGTTGATCGGCTCCCCGACGGAGCCGAGGATGCGCAGCGAGGACAGGTCGAACTTGGCGGGGATGTCGTCTCCCCACTTCATGAAGGTGCGGATCGCGGTGGGCGCGGTGTAGAGGATGGTGACCTTGTACTTCTGGATGATCTCCCAGAAGCGGCCCTGGTGGGGGGTGTCGGGGGTGCCTTCGTAGATGACCTGGGTGGCGCCGTTGGCGAGGGGGCCGTAGACGATGTAGGAGTGGCCGGTCACCCAGCCGATGTCGGCGGTGCACCAGTAGACGTCGGTCTCGGGCTTGAGGTCGAAGACGGCGTGGTGGGTGTAGGCGGCCTGGGTGAGGTAGCCGCCGGAGGTGTGCAGGATGCCCTTGGGCTTACCGGTGGTGCCGGAGGTGTAGAGGATGAACAGCGGGTGTTCGGCGTCGTGTGCCTGGGGGGTGTGCTCGGTGGACTGGCGGGCGACCGTCTCGTGCCACCACACGTCGCGGCCCTTGGTGAAGGAGATGTCCTGGCCGGTGCGGCGGACCACCAGCACGTGTTCGACCTGGGGGCACTTGGCCAGGGCCTCGTCGATGGCGGGCTTGAGGGCGGTGGGCTTGCCGCGGCGGTGGCCGCCGTCGGCGGTGATGACGAGTTTGGCGTCGGCGTCCTGGATGCGGGAGGCGACGGCGTCGGCGGAGAAGCCGCCGAAGACGACGGAGTGGGCCGCGCCGATGCGGGCGCAGGCGAGCATCGCGACGACGGCCTCGGCGATCATCGGGAGGTAGATCGCCACGCGGTCGCCCTTGGTGACGCCGAGTTCGAGCAGGGCGTTGGCGGCCTGGGAGACCTCGTCCTTGAGCTGGGCGTAGGTGATGGAGCGGCTGTCGCCGGGTTCGCCCTCGAAGTGGATGGCGACGCGGTCGCCGTTGCCGGCCTCGACGTGGCGGTCGACGCAGTTGTACGCGACGTTCAGGGTGCCGTCGGCGAACCACTTGGCGAACGGCGGGTTGGACCAGTCCAGGGTCTGGGTCGGCTCGACGGCCCAGTCGAGGCGGCGGGCCTGCTCGGCCCAGAAGCCGAGGCGGTCCTGGGACGCCTGGGTGTAGGCGTCCGCGGTGACGTTGGCGGCCGCGGCGAGTTCTGCGGGCGGGGCGAAACGCCGCTCCTCCTTGAGCAGGTTGGCCAGGCTCTCGTTGCTCAACGCGCACTCCTAATCGAGTCTGTTCATGGCGCTTTCCCCGCGGAGAGAAGCTCCGATGCTGCGGGAGTCTCCCCGCCTGGGGATTGTCCCGTGTGTCCCAGCGGACAGCTCACCAGGCGAACAGGCCGCTTGACAAGGGGCCTCCAGAAATTGGTATAGACCTTCGATTGGTCAAGTGATCGCTGAAGGGCGCCCGCCTCCCTGTGCTGCCGGGCGCCAGGAGCTCGATGCGCGGGCAGCGCGGCGGGGCGCACGCCGGGCTGCGCGGCGCGGACCTGGGCACATCACTCGATCCTCCTGCGCCGAGCCTTGACGACAGGCACCCCTGGTACTCCACTGGAGCTACCAGCTCGACGGGGGCGCCGAGGGACTGCCGCGGTGTTCCGAGTCGTCAGTCCATCGCGCGTGATGTGTGATTGCACCGCCGCGGCAGGGTCTGCGCGCCGGCCATGGATCTCGCGACAGGTGGGATGTCCATGCTGGCGTGGCACTGTCGTGGAGTTGAGCCCATGTCGGAATCTCCTGCCATCACTTCGGAATCCCCTACCGCAACCGCCCCGCCGCCGAGGCCCGGTGACTTCGCCGTCGTCCATATGAACGGCGGCGTCGGCCGCCTGATCCGGATCGGTCAATGGCTCAACGGGGACGGATATGCCGACTACGAGCACGCCTTCATCCTGGTCGGCGACGGCGAGGTGGTCGAGGCCGAACCGGGCGGCGCCCGACAGGCTCCGCTCGCCGAGTACGACGGTCGCCCGATCCGCTGGTCCAGCTCGTATATCCAACTGACGAACGATCAGCGAGCCGCGATCGTCGCAGCAGCGCGAGGCTACCTCCGAGTTCCGTACAGCTTCCTCGACTACGCGGCGCTTGCGACGCGCCGCTTCCGGGTGCCCGGCAACTCCCTGCTCAAGGGGTACGTCGCTGACACTCGGCACCAGATCTGCTCGCAGCTGGTGGACCAGTGCTACCGGGACGCCGGCGTCAACCTCTTCGCGGACGGGCGCTGGCCCGGCTATGTGACGCCGGCAGACCTCGACAGCCTGCTGCGATAGCTGGCGCGGTGCCGGCTGTGCCGTGGAGGCCGGGTGTGCGCACTGGGGTCGGCGCGCACCGGAGCCGGTCCGTTCCCTTGACATGTCCAGAGGCGGGCGACACCATCCTGATCTCGGGTTAGGAAACCTAACTAACCCATGATCTGAAAGGTTGCCCATGGACAAGCGGCTCCGCTCTGGCGTGCTCGTCATCGCCGCCCTGCCGATCGCCCTCACCCTCACCGCCCACCCCGCCCAGGCGGCGAGCACCTTCCCGGCTCACTACACCGCCCCGTACCTGCAGATCAGTGGCGCGGACGCCGGTGACCTCGCAGCCGACCGCAAGGCGAGCGGAGTGCGGTACTACACGCTCGCCTTCCTCACTCCGAAGTCCGGCTGCACCCCGATGTGGGAGGACGGCAACGAGGCGCTCGGGGCTTTCACCCCGCAGGTCAGCGCCCTCAAGGCGGCCGGTGGCGACGTCATCATCTCCTTCGGCGGCGAGGCGGGCGGCGAACTGGCCCAGACCTGCACCTCGGTCGCGAACCTCACCGCCGCCTACGCCAACGTGGTCAAGACCTACGGAGTGACCCGCCTCGACTTCGACATCGAAGGCGGCGTCCTGGACGACACCGCGGCCAACTCCCGTCGTGACCAGGCGCTCGCTGCCCTCCAGAAGGCCAACCCCGCGGTGCAGGTCGACTTCACCGTGCCGGTCGACCCGACCGGCCTGGAGAGCAACGCCCTCAATCTCCTCAAGGACGCGAAGAGCAAGGGCGTCAAGGTCAACCTGGTCGACATCATGACCATGGACTTCGGCAACGGTCAGAACGCCCTGAAGGACGCGGAGTCCGCCGCCGAGGCCACCCACGGGCAGCTGGCGCCGATCTACGGCGGCAGTTCGGCCCAGCTCTGGGGCAAGTTGGGCCTGACCCCGATCGCCGGTCGCAACGACGACAACGAGAACTTCACCCAGGCCAATGCCGCCACTCTGGAGAGCTACGCCGCCGCCCGGGGGATCCAGGAACTCGCCTTCTGGGAGGTCGACGGCTACGACAGGGCGACGGGCTACGCCTACTCGAAGATCTTCAACAAGATCACCGGCTGATCGGGGTCCCGGGCCCGAAGGCCGCCTTCGATCAGGCCGCGCTTGCGATCTCCCGCGAGGCGGCGACCGCACCGAACCGGCCGGTGTCCTGGTCGAGGACGTAGGTCTGCGCGGTCGCGAAGTCGAAGTACATCCCGACCAGGCGGAGTTCGCCGGCCTGCACCCGACGCTCGACGGCAGGGTTGGCCATCAACTGATCGAGTTGCTGCACCACGTTGGTGATGCACAGTTGCTCCACCCGGTCGGCGACCGGTCGGTCCGTGAACTCGGCGGGCACCCGGGCCAGGCGGGCCAGTGATCCGCGCCCGTTGCGCAACCAGCGGGCCAGCGGGGTCGGCCGCCCGGGCCGCTCGTGGACGCCGTCCAGCAGGGCCTGCATGGCCCCGCATCCGGAGTGGCCGCAGATCGTGATGCTGCGGACCTCCAGCACCTCGACGGCGTACTGCACGGCGGCCGCCACGGAGTCGTCGGCGGCACCCGGTTCGTGCGGTGCGGGGACCAGGTTGCCGACGTTGCGGACGGTGAACAGGTCACCGGGCCCGCTGCTGGTGATCATGCTGGTGACCAGTCGGGAGTCGGCGCAGGTCAGGAAGAGCTGGGAGGGCGTCTGACCCTCACGGGCCAGTCGTGCCAACTCCGGACGGACCAGCGGGGCGGTGTGCTCCTGGAAGCCGCGCACCCCGTCCAGCAACCGCCCGTGCGGGTCGTCCTGCTGGTCGATGCAGTGGTGGCCCACCCAGGGCGTCCATGCCCGGCAGCGGTGCGGCCCGGGGGTACTGCCAAGGCGCACGGTGCCGTCGGGGTCCAGCACTTCCTCCTGCTGATGGTTGGTCAGCAGTGCGACCCGGCCGCCACGGGCGATGTGTCCGGCCCGCCAGGAGTGCAGAGCCTCGTAGGCGGCGTGGTCCAGGAAGGCGCCGTCGTGGCAGACCGTCACCGGTGCCCCGGCCGGGATCGAGGTGAGGGCTCGGGTCAGGCGAGGAACCGATACGAAGGTCAGCGGCCCGTGGGTGCGGACCTCGAAGGAGCCGTCCGTCGTCCTGGCCACGTCGACGTGGGCCCGGGTGAGGCGGTAGAGGGCGAGCAGCGTGGCCGTGGCCGCGCCGGCAACCACCCCGAGCGGGACGCCGAGCACCACGACGCCCACCACGGTGGCGAGGTAGACGGTGAACTCGCGGTGCCGGTGGACCCGCCTGATGTGAGCGAAGCTCACCATCTGGATTCCCACCACCATCACCAGCGCGGCGAGAGCAGCCAGCGGGATCCGGCGCAGTCCGCCGGTGAGGGCGACGGCGGCGAGCAGCACCCAGGTACCGTGCAGCACGGCGGCCCATCGGCTGCGGGCCCCGGCCTGGACGTTGGCCGAGCTGCGAACTGCCCCACCGGCCACCGGCAAGCCTCCCAGCGCGCCGGCGACCAGGTTGGCGAAGCCCTGTCCACGCAGCTCACGGTTGAGGTCCCCCGCGCCACCGCTGAGCCGGTCGACGGCGACCGCGCAGAGCAGGGACTCGACGCTCGCGACCACGGTGACGGTCCCGACCGCACCGAGCAGACCCGGCAGTGAGCCGTGCGGCACGGTGGCCAGGCCGTGCTCGCTCCAACTGGGAAGCTCCACCCGGGCCAGCTCGAAGTCGCCCACGATCGCGAGAGCCGTGCCGGCGGCCACGGCGACCAGGGCGGCCGGTACCCGGCCGAGCAGCGAGCCGAGCAGCCCGGCCCGGCCGGGAAGCAGCTGGAGCCTCGGCCAGCCGTAGAGCAGGGCGACGGCGAGCAGACCGACTGCGAGCGCCGGCAGGTGCGGGCCAGCGAGCTGGGCCGGCAGGGCGGAGAGGTTGGCCAGCGCCGAACTCTGCGGCGCGCCGCCCAGGACCACGTGCAGTTGGGCGATCGCGATGGTCAGCCCGACGCCGGCCAGCATGCCGTGCACCACGGCGGGGGAGACGGCCAGCGCGGAGCGCGCCACCCGCAGGCTGCCGAGCAGGAGTTGGAGCAGGCCGGCCGCGATGGTGATCCCGCAGGTCGCCTGCCAGCCGTATCGGGCGATCAGCCCCGCCGTGATCACGGTGAGCGCGGCGGACGGGCCGCTCACCTGGAGCGGGCTGCCGCCGAGCAGCCCGGCGGTGATCCCGCCCGCGGCCGCCGCGACGAGACCGGCCGTCAGGGGTGCTCCGGTGGCCAGCGCGATCCCGAGCGAGAACGGCACGGCGATCAGGAAGACCACCAGCGATGCGGTCAGATCCTGCGCCGCCGGCGCGCGAAACCTCGGGCCGGCGGTGCCCGGGGGCTCCGGCGGGGCATGGCTGTCCGGGGTGACGTCGATGGGGGGAGGGGCGGCAGGCGTGTGAAGAGTCATGGCTTCCCGTCTTTCCGGGGGAACGAACGCAGTCAAGTCCGCTGGCGGAGCTGGGGGTCGGATCGGCTGTCGTAGTCGCGACGGTGGGGCGGGATGGTGTGGCGCCGCGCCGACGGGCGGGGCGAGCTCACGGACCATCAGTCTCATCGGGTCTCGGTGCTCAAGCCCGGCCGTAGCTTCGATGCATCAAGACTTGGTAAACGGTGAGTAATGGAAGCTTTGCATAGCGTAAGTGTGTGCGGGAGTCCTGGGGCTCAGATTCACTCCTGCGGGTGGCGTGCGGGACCAGCGGAGCGCCGTCGGTGGACGACCGAGGGGCCGGCGCCCGCATCCGGATGGATACGGGCGCCGGCCCCTCGCTGGGCCGAACTCGGCTGGCGGTGCTCGGCAGACGCTCCTGCTCGCTCGGGCCCCGGGTCAGACCCGAGCGGCGGCCTCGTCGTGCACCTCGCTCGCGGCGGCCTCGCTCGGCGGCGCCGCGTGCAGGACGAAGGAGGGGTCGACCTGGGTCGCCAGGTCGGTGCCGGCCTTGGCGTTCCCCCAGCTCTCGGCATTGCGAAGGTGGAAGTGCACGGCCTGCTGGGTGTACTTGTGGGCATCCCGGGCGTCGTACGCGGCATCCACCTGGTCGCGCAGCCGCTCCAGTACCGCCCGGTTCTCCGGCTCGAGCGCGTTGAGGGCGGGCTCGGCGCCCTGCTCCAAGCGGCGGACCCACTCCGAGTGGCCGAATGCGGCCAGCAGGTCCTCGCCCACCTCGCGGCGCAGGAAGGCCAGATCCTCGGCTCCCTGGACCTTGTTGCCGACGACCTTGAGCCTGACGCCGAAGTCCCGCGCGTACTCCTTGTACTGGCGGTAGACGGAGACCCCCTTCCGGGTGGGCTCGGCCACCAGGAAGGTGAGGTCGAAGCGGGTGAACAGGCCCGAGGCGAAGGAGTCCGAGCCTGCCGTCATGTCGGTGACCACGTACTCGTCCGGGCCGTCCACCAGATGGTTGAGCAGCAACTCCACCGCGCCGACCTTGGAGTGGTAGCAGGCGACGCCGAGATCCTCCTCGGTGAAGGTGCCGGTGACGAGCAGTCGCACCGAGTCCTCGTCGAGTGCCACCGGCCGCGCACAGGCCGCGTAGACCGGATTCTCCTCCACGATCCGCAGCAGCCGGGATCCGTGGCCGGGTGGCGTGGTCTTGATCATCGCCTCCGCGGAGGCGATCCGCGGGTTGCTGCCGCGCAGGTACTCCTTGATCTCCGGGAGGTGGGCGCCGAGCGAGGGCAGCCGGGCGGCCTGATCGTCGCTCAGACCGAGGGCGGGGCCGAGGTGCTGGTTGATGTCGGCGTCCACCGCGATGACCGGGCGGCCGGTGGCTGCCAGATGGCGGATGAACAGTGCCGACAGTGTGGTCTTCCCACTGCCGCCCTTGCCGACGAAGGCGATCTTCATCTGGACTCCCCGGCTTCGCGCCGTCGAACGCCGTACGGGCTTCGGCGGACTTTTTGATAATCGTTATCGTCTCCGATAGTGGTCATGGTAGTCGGGGTTTAGTGCTCTTCGCCCAAGGGAAGCAAGGATTGCCTCGAACGGGTGATGCCGGGGCTGCTGTGCGGGGCGGGGCGGCGGAGTCGTTACTCTCGGGTAGGTGAGCACTGGAACTGATCCGCTGGCCCCGCTTGCCGAGCTGCCCGGGGTGTCCGAGTCCGTCGCCGAGGTCCGCAAGGCCGTCGATCGGCTCTACGGCCACCGCGTGATGCGCCGCCGGGCACCGGAGGTCACCTCGGAGGCGGCGATCCGTGGCGCCCGGGCCTCGGCCGCGCTGGCCGGCGCCGACTGGCCGTTGGAAGAGGTGCGTCGGCGCAGTGACTTCAGCGCGGGGGAGCAGGAGCGCACGGTCGGTGGGGCGCTGCGGATTTCGGCCGAGGCCGGACAGCTGCTGAGCGTCTGGCGGACCTCCCCGTTGCAGGTCCTGGCCCGTCTGCATCTACTGGCCGCCGGCGATGCCGCCGTCGCCGCCGGGCGCCCCCGGCAGGGCGCGGAGCCCGCCGCGGAGCTCTTCCCGTTGGAGCTGGCACCGGCCGAGGGGGTGGCCGCTCCGGTCGACAGCAAGGGACACCAGCACCAGCACCCGCAGCCGGGCGCGTCGGCGGCTCTGTCCGCCGCCCCGCCCGCCGCCGAGGCCGCGGCCCGCCTGGACCAGCTCGCGCAGCTGCTGGCGGCCCGGACGGCAGGCGCGACGAGCGGCGTTCCGGCCCTGGTGGTCGCGTCGGTGGTGCACGGTGAGCTGTTGGCGCTGAGGCCCTTCGGGACGCACAACGGACTGGTTGCCCGGGCGGCGCAGCGGATCGTGCTGATCGCCGAAGGGCTCGACCCGAAGGCGATCTGCCCGGCCGAGGTGGGCCTGGTCGAGCTCGGGACGGCGGCGTACCGCGACGCACTGGCCGGCTACGTGTCCGGAACGCCGGACGGGCTCGCGCGGTGGATCACCCACTGCGGACTGGCCCTGCGACTCGGCGTGCGCGAGAGCACCGCGGTGTGCGAGGCGATGCAGCGCGGGATGGTCTGAGCCGAGGGAGTCGCGGGACGGGCCCGGGCGCAGGGAACGATGCGGCCGGGGCGGAGGGCAGCGCCGGGCGCAGAGCTGCGGCGACATCCTGACTGCTGATGTCGCCGCTGGTACAGCCCTCCAGGTGACCATGCGTGCACCGGATGTGCCCATCAGGCGGGGATCCTGCCCGTTCGCCTGGTGCGGCGGCCCGTATCGCGGGTCGGCTGCACGTGGGTGCTCGGAGGTTGTACGCGGTCCGTGGGGCCTGAACTGCGGTGTCGGTCTGACCTCTTCGGGTCCTTCCGGGTCTCGCGGGCCGTGAGTCCTTTGTATCTCGGATCCAGGGCAAACGGAACTCGAATGGCGAACTCTTTACCTTTTGTCCGTTTTCCTAGCCTCTTGTGCGCCTTCCTCCTGGCTCACTGCCGACGGTGTGCCAGGTGTCGCCTCAGGCTGTCGGGCGCCGCCGCTTGGCCAGGTGCCAGACCAGCCCGGCGGTGAGGCAGGCGGTCCCGATGGCCACGGCGGCCAGCACCGTGCTGCTGGGAGCCTTGAACTCGGGCAGCCGGCGGTGCAGTTCGATCGGCCGGTCGAACACCAGAATCGGCCAGTCGCGTGCCACGGCCTCCTTGCGCAGCCCGCGGTCGGGGTTGACAGCCGACGGACGCCCGACCGCCTCCAGGAGCGGCAGGTCGGTGACGGAGTCGCTGTAGGCGTAACAGTCGGCCAACTGGTAACCCTCACGCGCAGCCAGTTCGCGGATCGCGGCCGCCTTGTTCTCCGCGTAGGCGTAGTACTCGATGTCGCCGGTGTAGCAGCCGTCCTCGATCTTCAGCCGGGTGGCGATCACATGGTCGGCTCCCAGCAGGGCACCGATCGGCTCGACCACCTCGGCACCCGAACTGCTGACAATCACCACGTCGCGCCCGGCGGCATGGTGCTGCTCGATCAGTGAGGCGGCCTCCTCGTAGATCAGCGGGTCGATCAGTCCGTGCAAGGTCTCGGCGACGATCTCGCGCACCTGCTGCACGTTCCAGCCCCGGGTCAGTGCGGAGAGGTACTCGCGCATCTTCTCCATCTGGTCGTGGTCGGCCCCGCCCACCAGGAAGACGAACTGCGCGTACGCGCTCTTGAGCACGGCTCGACGGTTGATCAGACCGCCTTGGTAGAAGGGCCGGCTGAAGGCCAGGGCACTCGACTTCGCGATGATCGTCTTGTCGAGGTCGAAGAAGGCGGCGGTGCGGGGCGGTCCGACATGCGGGTGTTCGCGCTCGGGGCGGGCTTCCAGGTCGGGCCGGGCGGAAGCCTCCGGACTCGTCGGAGCGGCGGTCGTCGGCAGCCCCGGGAGCTGGTCGGCGGGTGGCGCCGTAGCCGTGAGCGGGACAATCGTGCTGTCGCTCGGAGCGGCATTCGGAGCGCTCTCCGGCCCGGAGTTCTCGGCACCGTCGGCGATGTCGGCGTTCTCGGTGGTGTCCACAGGAACCGAGGATAGATGGCGGTCCCAACGAGGCCGCCATTCGGTGGACCCAAGGGCGTGCTGGTTTGTGTTTCTGGCCGCTCGGGTACACCATGGAAGTCACGGATCGTTCGCGACCGTGCTAACCCGGTCCGGCTCCTCCCCCCCGAGTCGGACCGTGGATAGACGACCCCCGCTCTCCCCCCCGGCGGGGGTCGTCGCATGTCCGGGCCCGTTTTCAGCGGCCCCGGGGTGAGACCCAAGGGGTGCCCGAGGGGGCTGGGGGTGGCGTTCAGGACGGGATCAGCGGGAGTGGCATATGCCTCCCATTGTCACTCTGAGTAGTTGTTTGAGCTTGGCTCGGGGACTCCCTGAGAAGAACGTCAATTTACTGAGGACAACTCCCCACAAGGGTGAACTGCGTCCGTCCGAGTGAGTTCGGATATCCACATCCCCGGGGTTATCCACAGAGATTCAACGGGCGGCTGACTGATTCGGAACAGAGCGGCACTGTGATGGCCAAGCAACCGGATCGATGCCTGACCGACGGACCGTCAGTCGGGCATCCCGCACCGGGGAGGCAGCAGTGCCGACACCCATCCTCAACCAGCCCGGGACCACGTCCGTCGAGCCCGCGCCGACCGGGCCGCTCATCCTCACGCAGGACGAGGCGCTCGCGGAACACCTGCTGAGACTCTGCGCCGCTGTCGGCACCGAGCCACAGCTGCTCACCGAGTCACCCCCGCCACGCCAACTCTGGGAGACCGCCCCGCTGGTGCTGCTCGGCGACGACCAGTACGAGCGCTGCACCGGGCTGTCCCGGCGGACCGGAGTGGTCCTGCTGGGCCTCGATCCCGACGACTGCGAAACCTGGGTGCGCGGTGTCCAACTGGGCGCCGAGCAGGTGCTGTTCCTGCCCGATGCCCAGGCCTGGTTGCTGGACCGCCTCGCCGACGCGATGGAGGGCGCGGTCGCCCCGGCGCTGACCGTTGCCGTGGTCGGCGGGCGCGGTGGCGCCGGAGCCTCCACCCTGGCCTGCGCCTTGGCCGTCACGGCCGCCCGAGCCGGCCACCGAACGACGCTGATCGACGGTGATCCGATGGGCGGTGGGGTGGACGTCCTGTTCGGCGGCGAGGGCGCCGACGGGCTGCGCTGGCCGGAACTGGTCGGCGCCAGAGGTCGGGTCAACAGCACCGAACTGGCCCAGGCACTGCCGCAGTTGTACGGGATCACCGTCCTGTCCTGGGACCGCGGCGAGACCCGGGCCGTGCCACCGGAGGCGATGCGCAGCGTACTGGTGGCGGCCAGGCGCCGCGGCGGGCTGGTCGTGCTCGACCTGCCGCGCCAGCTGGAGCCCTCCGCTTCCGAGGCGTTGGAGCAGACCGACACCGGCCTGCTGTTGATCCCTTCCGAGCTGCGCTCGGTGGCGGCGGCCGGGCGGGTCGCCGCAGCCGTCGGGATACACCTGTCCGATCTGCGTGCCGTGGTCCGACGGCCCGGGCCGGTGGGCCTGCGGAGCCGGGAGATCGCCCGCGGACTCGGCCTCCCACTCGCCGGCGAGATCCCGCACGAGACCGGCCTGACCGTCGACGTCGAGCACGGCCGACCACCAGGACACCGAGGACGCGGACCACTCGCCCGCTTCTGCACCGCCTACCTCGACGAAGTCCTGCCCAACACCGAAGGAGGAACGGCCTGATGACTGCTGCGACCTCATCCACCGGACACCCGGGGCACCGACACGCTCCGCGGGCCCGCGGGCCCGAGCGGACCAAGGCCCGCCCGGCACTCACGGCCCTGCGCCGCCGGCCCGGCAGCACCGCCGCGTCCGGGGCGGCCCCGGAGCGCGCGACCGCGCTGCTCGACGCGGTCCGCCTGCGACTGGCCGAGGCGGGCGTCGCACCGACCACGACCGAGGTCGCGGCTGCCGTCCGGGCCGCCCGACCGCCGCTCGGCGGTGACGACGTGCTGGACGCCGTCCGGACCCTGCAGTCGGAGCTGGTCGGTGCCGGTCCGCTGGACCAGCTGCTCGCCGCCCCGGATGTGACGGACGTGCTGGTCAACGGTCCTACCGAAGTCTGGGTCGACCGTGGCAACGGACTGCGCCGGGAACCCGCGATCGGCTTCCCGGACGCCGAGGCGGTACGCCATCTCGCGCACCGCCTGGCAGCCGCGGCGGGTCGCCGACTGGACGACGCCCGACCCTGGGTCGATGCCCGGCTCCCGGACGGGACCAGGCTGCACGCCGTGCTCCCGCCCATCGCGACCGACTGCACCCACATCTCACTCCGGGTCTGCCGCCCCCAGCCGTTCACGCTGGGCGAGTTGGTGGCGGCCGGGGCGCTCCCGCCGGTCGGCGCCGAACTGCTGCGCGGGATCCTCCGGGCCAGGCTGTCGCTGCTGATCAGCGGCGGCACCGGCACCGGCAAGACCACCCTGCTGGCCGCGCTGCTCGGCCTGGTCGGTCGCAGCGAGCGGATCGTCGTCGCGGAGGACTCCGCCGAGCTGCGTCCGGACCACCCGCATGTGGTGCGGTTGCAGAGCCGACCGCCCAATCAGGAGGGGATCGGCGAGCTGACCCTGCGAGACCTGGTCCGGCAGGCGCTGCGGATGCGGCCGGACCGGCTGGTCGTGGGAGAGGTGCGCGGCGTCGAGGTGCTCGACCTGCTGGCCGCCCTCAACACGGGCCACGAGGGCGGCTGCGGCACGGTGCACGCGAATGCCGCAACGGACGTACCGGTGCGGCTCGAGGCGCTCGGGTCGATGGCGGGCCTGGACCGGCTCGCGCTGCACAGCCAGTTGCGAGCGGCACTTGAGCTGGTGATCCATCTCGTCCGCGACCAGCGGACCGGTCGACGCCGGGTGGCGGAGGTGCACACCCTGCTCGGCGACGCCGCAGGCCTCGCGGTCACCGTGCCCGCCGTGCTCTTCGGGGCGGACGGGTCGGTGACCCGTGGGCCGGGCTGGGAACGGCTGGTGAAGCTCTGCGCGGCGCGCGGAGTGGCGTTGGACCGGGGGACTCGATGAGTGGGCGGGCGACGCAGTTGGCGCTGGTCATCCTGCTCTGCGTGGGCGCGGTTGCGGGGTGGACCGAGCTGAACCGTTCTGGGCGGGCACGGCGGCGCGTTGCAGGGGTGCTGGTCCGGCCGACCGGTGTCGGAGTGACGACCCTGATCGGTGTCCGGCGCATCCGTCGATCGCTCGCTCGGCAACAGCCGCGCTGGCTGGTCCGCGAGCTCCTCCTGCTGCCCGTCGGGGTGCTGGCCGGGTGTGTGGTGCACTCGCCGGTGCCTGCGGCAGCCGCGATCCTGCTGGTCTTCCCCAGCTGTCGATGGCGCGCGCGGCGCAGGGCGGTCCGTGAGGAGCGCGCTCGCGCTGCGGCGGTCATCGAGCTGTGTGCCGCGCTCGCCGGCGAGTTGCGCAGCGGCGCGACACCGGAGCAGGCCCTGCGCACGGTCACCGGCCCCGGCCGTGCCACCGCAGGGCTGGTTCGGCGCCTCGGCGCCGAAGCGGTCGCTCGGCTGGTGGCCGGCCGCTACGGCGCGGATGTGCCCGCTGCGCTGCGTTGGTTGGCGTCGCTGCCCGGCGGTGGCGGGGCCAGCGCGATCGCTGCCTGCTGGCAGGTGACAACGGACAGCGGAACCGGTCTCGCCGCGGCCCTTGACCAGGTGGCGGAGGCGCTGCGAGCCGACCGGGCGCTCCAGGAGGAGATCCAGAGCGAACTCGCCGGGCCGAGGACCACGGCCGGCATGCTCGCCGCCCTGCCCTTGTTCGGGCTGCTCCTCGGCTCCTCGCTGGGTGCGGAGCCGGTGCGGATCCTGCTTCGCACTCCGCTGGGGCTGGGGTGTCTGGCCGCCGGAGTGCTCCTGGAGACGGCAGGCCTGCTGTGGACCGCTCGGATCGTTCGTCAGGCGCTTGCCGATCTGGGCGTCCGAGCCGGTAGCGGCACCCGGGCGACTACTCGGGCGAGCGCCGCTACCGGCGGCGGGGCCACGGCCGGGGCGAGGAACGGGCAGCAACAGCTGCGACCGCGTCATCGTGAGGCTCAGCGGCGCGGGCCCTGCAGGGCCGGAGCGAACACAGGACCGCGGGCGCTGGGAGCCTGGCGGACGCGGCCACGGCCTGCCGCAGGACGTCGGCGCTCCAGGACCGGCCTGCGGCACCGCGCGTGCAGCACTCAGACCGGTTCCCGGACTCGCTACGGGCTGGCGGGCGGCGCTGCGGAGGTGCTCTGGTGAGTGGGTACCTCGGTGGTTACGCGACGGTGCAGTCTCCGGCGTTGGGGTCACTGCTGCTCCTCACGGTGGGCTTCATCCTGACGGTTGGCCTGGTGCCGCTGGCCACGCACCGACGGCGCCGGCGAGCGTGTCGACGGCGGCTGGCGCGCTGGGACCTGTCGTCCTGGCCGTTGTCGAGCGGCCGGTCGGGGCAACCCGGCGAGTCCGCGGCCCGGGCGGCGGCTGCCTCGGATCAGTCCGGTGGGCCGCCGCACCGATTGCGATCGTCTGCGCGCCCGGGTCGAGCCGGCCGCCGTCGGTGGCTGAGCGCGGATGCCGTGTTCCCGCTGCTGCTCGGGGTCGTGATCGCGGCCTCGGTTCCGGGAGCCGTCGGGCTGCTGACCGGGGTGCTGGCGACGGTGGCCCTGCATCGCTGCTTGCCGCTGGTCCGCACTCGCCGTGCCGAACGGGCAGCACGTGAGCAGACGCTGCTGCTGGCTCAACTTCCACTGACGGCAGACCTGCTGGCGGCCTGCCTGGGTTCCTCCGCATCTCCCGCACAGGCCGCCGAGGCGGTCGCCCGGACCATCGGTGGACCGATGGAGGCCCGGCTGACCGCAGTCTCGGCCGAACTGGCCCTCGGCGCACCGCCGGTGTCGTGCTGGGAACGGCTGGGCGAGGACTGTCCGGCCTTGGCGCCGCTGGCACGCTGCCTGGTCCGCACGACGGTCAGCGGCGCTCCACCGGCCGCCCCGCTCGCCGGTCTGGCCGTCGCCCAGCGGGCCGCGGCGGGGCGGGCCGCACACGCCCGGGTACGTAGGGCGGGCGTGCTGGCCACCGCTCCGCTGGGACTCTGCTTCCTCCCCGCGTTCGTGCTGATCGGGATCGTGCCCGTGGTGGTGGGCCTCGCATCCTCGTTCGCGCACAAGATCTGATCACCAGTCATATTTGCGCCGATCCAATCGGCTTACCGAAAAGGAAGTCCCCTCATGAACCGCATCCTGACCGATGTCGAACCCGTCGTGACCTTCGTCCCGTTCCCGCCGCACGACCGGTCCGCGCGCCTGTCGAGCGCGGTGGCCCGGCCCGCGACCGTGGCCGCGCTCGCCCTGCGCGCGGTGCACCTGCCCGCGGCCATGGACGGGAGGCCGAGTCGGCGGGAGTCGCCGCCCTCGCACCGTCGGCCGCGGCCCGGTGCGGGCCAACGGCTTCGGCGCGGACTGCGTCGACTGACGGGGTGGCCCCGTCGACGGTTCGCGGGCAGGCCGGACGGTGGCATGTCGACGGCCGAGTACGCCGTGGGCACGGTCGCGGCCTGCGGGTTCGCGGCCCTGCTCTACAAGGTGGTGACGGGAGGATCGGTCACCGCTGCGCTGACCGATCTGCTGGACCGGGCGCTCCATGCGGTCTGAACGGGTCCCGGACGGTGGGTTCGTGACCGCGGAGACTGCCGTGGTGCTGCCCTCGCTGATCCTGCTGATGGCGATGCTGATCTGGGGCGTGTTGACGGCGGCTGCGCAGTTGCGGTGCATCGACGCGGCCCGGGTCGCAGCCAGAGCGGCTGCCAGGGGCGACAGCGACGCCGTGAGCCTCGCTCAGGCCGTCGCGCCGGTGGGATCGGCCGTCCAACTGGTCGAGTCCGGGGACACCGTCCGGGCGCTGGTGGAAGCTCAGAGCCTGGGGCCGGGCGGGTTGGCCTCGGTGCTCTCCCTGACGGTCTCGGCGGACGCGGTGGCGGCCCGCGAGGACGCCGTAGGAAGGGAGGTGAAGTGATGCGAGGACGCGGCACGATGAAACTCGATCAGCCGAGGCCGGCGGGGCCTCACGAGGGCTGGAGGCTATGGAGGTCCACGCCGCGTGATTGCGAGCAGGGCTCGGCGACCCTCTGGTTGGTGGCGCTGGCGCTGCTCGGTTGCGCTGCCTTCGGGCTCGCCCTGTCCCTGGGTGCGGTCCTCGCCGCCAGGCACCGCGCCGAGTCCGCCGCTGATCTGGCCGCCCTTGCAGCCGCCGACCATCTGCTGCTGGATGCCGACGGCGGTTGTGCGCGAGCAGCGGCAATCGCTGCGGCTCACCGGGCCACCATGGTCTCCTGCGCGGTGGACCTCGGCTCGGACAGCGTCGAGGTCGAGGTGCGGGTGCCGGTGCGGGGCGTGCGAGTGCCGGTCGGCCCTGCCACGGCACGGGCGCGGGCCGGGCCGGTCTGGTCCCCGGCCGGCACGGACGAGCTGGAGCTGGGCGTGGCGACCGCCGTGACCGCCCGGGGTAGCCCGCCCCGTCTAGGAAGAACCGTCGCTCCCGCCGCCGCCCTGTCCCGGGGTGCGGTCCCCGCCACCACCGCCACCACCCGCACCCGCGCTGGCCCCCTCCTCGGCCGGCGCCCCGGCGAGCAGGGTGCTCAGCAGGCGAATCGCACCCGCCTTGTCCAAGGGGTCGTTGCCGTTCCCGCACTTGGGCGACTGCACGCAGGACGGGCAACCACGGTCGCACTCGCAGGAGCGGATGGCGTCCCTGGTCGCGGTCAGCCAGCGGACCGCGTGGTGGAAGCCGTGTTCGGCGAAGCCCGCGCCGCCGGGATGGCCGTCGTAGACGAAGACCGTCGGCAGCTGGGTGTCGGGGTGCAACGGGACCGAGACGCCGCCGATGTCCCAGCGGTCGCAGGTGGCGAAGAGCGGCAGCAGCCCGATGGAGGCGTGCTCGGCGGCGTGGGCGGCTCCGGGCAGCTGGTCGAACGGAACCAGCGCGTCGAGCAGCTGGTCCTCGGTGACGGTCCACCAGACCGCCCTGGTTCGCAGGGTCCTGGGCGGGAGGTCGAGTTTGGTCTCGCCGAGGATCTCTCCGGTGGAGATCCTCTTGCGGAGGAAGCCGACGACCTGGTTGACCACTTCTACCGAACCGAAGTTGAGGCTGCCTTCGCCCCAGGCGATGGTCTGCTCGGTGGACAGGACCGAGATGGCCGTGGTGTCCCGGGCCGCGGTGGTGTAGGAGGGGTTGGCGGGCTCGACGAGGGCGACCGAGGTCTCCAGATCGAGATCCCGGACCAGGTAGGTGCGGCCCTGGTGCAGATGGACGGCGCCGGTGTGCACGGTGGTGTGTGCGGCGGCGGCGTCGACGGTGCCGAGCAGTCGTCCGGTGGACTCCTCGACGATCTGGACCGGGTTCCCGCCGCTGCCCCGCAGGTCGACTGCGTCGACCGCCCGTTCCCGACGGGTCCAGTACCAGGCGCCGTCGGACCGGCGGCGAAGCAGCCCCCGCTGCTCCAGGACGGGGAGCAGCTGGGCGGTGGAGGGGCCGAACAGGTCCAGGTCCTGCGGCCCGAGCGGGAGCTCGGCGGCGGCGGCGCACAGGTGCGGCGCCAGGACGTGGGGGTTGTCCGGGTCCAGCACGGTCGCCTCGACCGGCCGGGCGAAGAGCGCCTCCGGATGGTGCACCAGGTAGGTGTCCAGCGGGTCGTCGCGGGCGATCAGGACGGCGAGCGCCCCCTGGGCCTCGCGCCCGGCCCGCCCGGCCTGTTGCCACAGCGAGGCCCGGGTGCCGGGGTAGCCGGCCAGCAGCACGGCGTCCAGCCCCGAGACGTCCACACCGAGTTCCAGGGCGGAGGTGGAGGCCAGGCCGAGCAGCCGACCCGAGTACAGGTCACGCTCCAGGGCGCGCCGCTCCTCGGGCAGGTAGCCGCCCCGGTAGGCCGCGATCCGGTTGGCGAGCGGCGCGTCGAGGTTGTCCTGGGCCTGCAGCGCCACCAGCTCGGCGGCCCGCCGGGAGCGGACGAACGCGACCGTGCGGGTGCCGGCGGCCACCAGATCGGTCAACAGGTAGGCGGCCTCGGTGGTGGCGGTCCGCCGAACCGGGGCGCCGTGCTCGCCGACGTGCTCGGTGAGCGGCGGCTCCCACAGGGCGAAGACCAGCGGGCCGCGTGGTGACGCGTCGTCGGTCACCGCCACGGCGGGCAGCCCGGTGAGCCGCTGCGCGGCCTCGGCGGGGTCCGCGGAGGTGGCGGAGGCGAGGAGGAAGACCGGATCGGAGCCGTACCGGCGGCAGACCCGGCGCAGTCGGCGCAGGACCTGGGCGACATGCGAGCCGAAGACGCCCCGATAGCTGTGGCACTCGTCCACCACCACGTACCGCAGCGTCTTGAGGAAGGAGGACCAGCGCGCGTGCGCGGGGAGGATGCCCCGGTGCAGCATGTCCGGATTGGTCAGCACATAGGAGGCGTACTGCCGGACCCACTCGCGCTCCTCGGGCGGGGTGTCGCCGTCGTAGAGCGCGGCGCGTACCCGGGCCGGGGCCAGTTCGGCCGCTCGGCGGCGCTGGTCGGCCGCCAGTGCCTTGGTCGGGGCGAGGTACAGGGCGGTGGCACCGCGGCCGTTGGGCGCCTCGGTGCCGTCCAGCAGGTCGCTCAGTACGGGAGCGAGATATCCGAGCGACTTGCCCGAGGCGGTTCCTGTGGCGATCACCACAGTTTGGCCGGCTTTGGCCAGTTTCATCGCCTCTGCCTGATGTGCCCAGGGCTGGGCCACACCGAGTTCGTGCGCGGCGGCCTGGATCTCCGGACGGATCGAGGCCGGCCAGGGGGCATGGCGAGCCTGGCGCGCGGGGAGATGCTCCGTATGGGTGAGCCGATCCGAGCGGTCCCGGCTGGCGACCAGGGTGTCGAGCAGGGCCTCGGGCAGGCGGTGGCTGGGCGGCATGGAGACCCAGTGTGTCACTGGAGTGACGGGGAATCGCGGCAAGCCATCGTGCGGGCATGCTGCCAGGTGGTTGAATGATGCGGTGGCGGCCAGATGGCCGGACCGGCGGCACCTGAGCCGGTCGCTCGACCATGCGGTGGAGACCGTTCACGCGGTGGAGACCGGCGGTGGAGACCGTCTGGGCGGGATCGGCGCTTGATAGGGCCGAGGCCGCCCGACTCGCCGTAGAACGCAATGTGACGTAGCAAGGCAAGGTGCTGGAGGTTCCGTGGACCTGTCCCTGTCGACCCGTACAGTCGGCGACCGCACGGTCGTCGAGGTTGGCGGCGAGATTGATGTGTACACCGCTCCTAAGCTTCGCGAGCAGCTGGTCGAGCTCGTCAACGACGGCAGCTACCACCTGGTCGTCGACATGGAGGGCGTCGACTTCCTGGACTCGACCGGTCTGGGCGTCCTGGTGGGCGGCCTGAAGCGGGTGCGGGCGCACGAGGGCTCGCTCCGGCTGGTCTGCACGCAGGAGCGCATTCTCAAGATCTTCCGGATCACCGGCCTGACGAAGGTGTTCCCGATCCACTCCTCGGTGGAAGAGGCCGTCGAGTCGACCGACTGATTCGGTTGGCCTGGGTCGTCCTCCACTGGTGGGCGCCCCAGGCCTGACCGCTGCCCTGGAGCGGTTCCTGCGGCTCGGCGGACGCAGGACTGCCGGCCGGTAGCGGCTGATGGACCGTCAGATCGGCAGGCGTGTGCTCAGCCTGTCCGATGCTCAGCTCAGCGCAGTGAACCCCGAGACAGCGCAGAGGACCCCGAGAGGGAGAGATGGCAACCGTCGAACTGCGATTCAGCGCCCTTCCCGAGCACGTGCGGACGGCACGACTGGTGGCGGCGGCGGTGGCCAGACGCGCCGGCGTCGACGAGTCGGTGCTGGACGAGGTCCGACTGGCGGTCGGTGAGGCATGTTCCCGCGCCGTGGGCCTGCAGCAGCGAGGTGACCTCGCCGGCGTGGTGCGGGTCGCGTTGATCGACCAGGAGAAGCGTTTCGTCATCGAGGTCGGTGATGGTGCCGGGTCGCTCAGCGAACTGGCCGAGCCCGCCGATGACGCCTCGGGTGACGGTTCCTCGGACGGTTCCGACGACACCCTCGGGCTCGCCGTGATCACCGGTCTGGTGGAGGACGTCGAGGTCGGTCGTGACGACGACGGCGGGCTGATCCGGATGAGCTGGCCGGTCAACCCGGCCTGAGGCGCAGGCAATCCGGCCCAGAGGCTCAGCTCTGCCGTTCGGCCTGAGGCGCGGGTGGGGGCCGTGGAGCCGTGGTGCTCCTGGGGCGGCACGCCGCAAAACCGCATTCCTGAGCATTCCTGAGCATTCCTGAGACGTAAAAACACCACGGAATCATGGGCGGGTGCCGAAAACCCTCGGTTTTCGGCACCCGCCCATGATTCTTTCTTCTCCCTTTGCGCGTGGTCTATTTCAATCACCCGTTGATTCCTACACTCGCTCCTGGATATCCGGTCGGGCCGAGCGCATGCCGGTCCGGTCGCCTGTGCCACCAGAGCCACTTGCGCGCCGTACGGACAGGTCGGCGTGCCGGTCGTCGGGGAGGACGCATGGCGGGAATCACGATCATCACGACTGCTGCAAAGACATCGGAGCTGGTGGCATCCGCAACAGCGGCACCAGTACGACCACGAATCTTGAGCGTTCTGGCCGACGGGTCCGCGGCGGCTGGAACCGGGGCGAGCGGATCCGGAAACTCCGCAGGGAGTGCGGTCCTCACCGCTGGAAACCAGGTGGTGGTCCTGGTCATCGGCTTGATCGCAATCGCCGCCCTCGGGGTGGCGGTGCTGCTGGTGCGTCAGGTGCTGGCGGCCGACACCGGGACGCCGACCATGCGCCGGATCGCGGCCGCCGTCCAGGAGGGGGCGAACGCCTACCTGGCGCGTCAGTTCCGCACCCTCGGGGTGTTCGCGGTCGGCGCCTTCTTCCTGCTGATGCTGCTGCCGGCGGACAACTGGTCGCAGCGGCTGGGCCGCTCGGTCTTCTTCCTGGTCGGCGCCGTCTTCTCGGCCGCCACCGGCTACCTGGGCATGTGGCTGGCGGTGCGGGCCAACGTCCGGGTCGCAGCCGTGGCCCGCGGGGTGACTGCCGGCCAGGAGCAGCCGGCCCAGCACCGCGCGATGCGGATCGCCTTCCGGACCGGTGGCGTGGTCGGCATGTGCACCGTCGGGCTCGGCCTGCTCGGCGCGACGGTCGTGGTGCTGATCTACCAGGCCGACGCGCCCCGGGTGCTGGAGGGCTTCGGGTTCGGAGCCGCCCTGCTCGCGATGTTCATGCGCGTGGGTGGCGGCATCTTCACCAAGGCGGCGGACGTCGGGGCCGACCTGGTCGGCAAGGTCGAGCAGGGCATCCCGGAGGACGACCCGCGCAATGCCGCCACCATCGCGGACAACGTCGGCGACAACGTGGGCGACTGCGCCGGCATGGCGGCCGACCTCTTCGAGTCCTACGCCGTGACCCTGGTGGCCGCGCTGATCCTGGGCCGGGCCGTCTTCGGCGACACCGGCTTGGTGCTGCCGCTGATCGTCCCGGGAATCGGCGTGGTCACGGCTGTCCTGGGCATCGTCGCGGTGGCCCCGCGCAGCCGCGACCGCAGCGGCATGACCGCGATCAACCGGGGCTTCTTCCTCTCCGCCGCGGTCTCGCTGCTGCTGGTCCTCGGGGCCGCCTACACCGTCCTGCCGGCGAGTTTCGGGCAGCTCCACCACGTCCCGGACGCGATCAGCCGGCACAGCGGCGACCCGCGGCTCTTCGCCCTGGTCGCCGTGGTGATCGGCATCGTGCTGGCGGTGGTGATCCAGCAGCTGACCGGCTACTTCACCGAGACCAGCCGGCGCCCGGTTCGCGATGTCGGGCGCAGTTCGCTGACTGGTGCGGCCACCGTGGTGCTCTCCGGCATCTCGCTGGGCCTGGAGTCGGCGGTGTACTCGGCGGTGCTGATCGGCGCGGCGGTGTACGGCTGCTACTTGCTGGCCGGCGGCTCCATCGTGCTCGCGCTCTTCGCGGTCGCGTTGGCCGGTACCGGGCTGCTGACCACGGTGGGTGTGATCGTGGCGATGGACACCTTCGGACCGGTTTCCGACAACGCGCAGGGCATCGCCGAGATGTCCGGCGAGGTCGAGGGCGCCGGCGCCCGGGTGCTGACCGAGCTGGACGCGGTGGGCAACACCACCAAGGCGATCACCAAGGGCATCGCGATCGCCACCGCCGTGCTGGCGGCCACGGCCCTGTTCGGCTCCTTCACCGACGCGATCGGCGAGGCGGTGAGCAGCGCCGGCGGCAGCGCGGTGATCGGCAGTCCGGCGGGCCTGAGCCTGGACATCGCACAGCCCAACAACCTGGTCGGCCTGCTGCTCGGCGCGGCGGTGGTCTTCCTCTTCTCCGGACTGGCCATCAACGCGGTCTCCCGGTCGGCCGGTTCGGTGGTCTTCGAGGTGCGCCGCCAGTTCCGCGAGCACCCGGGGATCATGGACGGCAGCGAGACGCCCGAGTACGCCAGGGTGGTCGACATCTGCACCCGGGACGCGTTGCGCGAGCTGGCCACCCCCGGGCTGCTTGCGGTGCTGGCGCCGATCGCGGTGGGTTTCGGTCTCGGGGTGGGCGCGCTGGGCGCGTACCTGGCCGGCGCGATCGGCACGGGCACCCTGATGGCCGTCTTCCTGGCCAACTCCGGCGGTGCCTGGGACAACGCCAAGAAGCTGGTGGAGGACGGCGCGCACGGCGGCAAGGGCAGCGAGGCGCACGCCGCCACGGTGATCGGCGACACCGTGGGTGATCCGTTCAAGGACACCGCCGGGCCGGCCATCAATCCGCTGCTCAAGGTGATGAACCTGGTGTCGCTGCTGATCGCGCCCGCCGTGGTGCGGTTCAGCTACGGCGCGCACGCCAGCGCCGGCCTGCGCGGGGCGGTCGCGGCGCTGGCGGTGCTGCTGGTGGTGGGCGCGGTGTACGCGTCGAAGCGCCGGACGGTGGACGTGGCCGGTGATGCCCCGTCACCTGCGGTGGAGTCGGCGGTCACGGCTGAAGCCGGCAGCTGAGCCCGGCGCTGCCGACCGGGCGGCCCCACCGCGGTCCTCGCGGTGGGGCCGCTCCGCGTGGTCTCCGGCGTGGCCCAGCGGGGTGCGCGCATGCTGAGATTGGATTGACAAACTGTTGAACGACCGGCTTCCCTGCTGTCGAGCGGCGGGCGTGACGCCGTGGGGCGCGACCTGAGACTCCCGAAGGGAAACCCATGCGGATCCGCATCCTCTGGCCGGCCGGCCAGGCCACCGCGACCTTGCGGTCGACTCCGACCAGCGAGGCGCTCTGGGCGGCGCTGCCGATCAGCTCCTCCGCCAGCACCTGGGGCGAGGAGGTCTACTTCGGCACCCCGGTCAGCGTGCCGCGCGAGGCCGACGCCCAACAGGTGGTCGAGCCGGGCACGGTGGCGTTCTGGACGGACGGCGACAGCCTTGCGCTCCCGTACGGCCCGACCCCCGTCTCGCGCGGCGACGAGTGCCGGCTGGCCAGCCCCTGCAACCTGCTCGGCGCGCTGGACGGCGACCCGAAGGTGCTCCGCGCGGTGCGCTCGGGCGACTCGATCCGGGTCGAGCGCGCCTGAGCCCCGGCGGCCGAACCGGACGGTGGGCAACGGGAACCGGTCCGAAGGCCCCGGCCGTCCCCGTAACGGTGTCGGGTAGGTTCACCCGGGACGGAACGCGGCCGGGCTGGACAGCCGGCCGGGCTGGACTGACGGAGGGCCCAGGGTGGACGAGCGAGTGCTGGCGAACGGGCGGGACGGGGCCGGGCGCTCCCAGCGCGGCGGGACGGTGCGTCGCGCGCTCGCGTTGCCGCTGCTCGGCGCACTGCTCGCCACCGGTGCGGCCGCCTGCAGCAGCGACAACAGCGCGCAGCTCGACTCCTGGGCCAAGCAGGTCTGCGACGGGCTGCGCGACCCGGTGACCCAGTCCCGCGCCGCGTTGGCCGACACCGGCCAGGTCAAGGGCGGCGAGTCGCCGGGCGACCTGCAGAAGCGGTTGGCGGCCGACCTGGGCACGCTCAGCACCACCAACCAGCAGACCGCCGATGCGATCGACAAGGCCGGGGCGCCGAAGATCGACAACGGTGCGGGCGTGCAGAAGGACGCCGTCAGCGAGCTGCACCAGGCCTCCCAGGGCTATCAGGACGTGCAGCAGAAGCTGACCGCGCTGCCGACCGACGACCAGGCGAAGTTCGCCGACGGGCTGAAGAGCATCGGCGACCAGGTGCAGCAGCTGGCGAAGGTCTCCACGGGCGCGCTGGACAAGCTGCAGGCCGGCGACCTGGGCAAGGCGGTCGCCAAGCAGCCGGGCTGCAAGAGCCAGCCGGCGACGGGCGCCTCGGGCAGCCCGGCGGCCGGCGGCGCGAGCGGGTCGCCGACGGGCGGCGGCTCCCCGGCGGCGGGCGGATCCCCGAGCACCGGAGCGTCGCCGGGCGCGGCCGGTTCACCGAGCGGCCAGCCGAGCGGGCAGCCGAGCGGGTCCCCGAGCGGCTCGCCGAGCGCGCCGGCCTCGGGTGGCCCGAGCGGGTCCGGCTCACCGTCCCCCTCGGCGCACTGACACGGGGGACAGACGCACCCGGGACGCCCGCAGCAGGTACCCGCCGCTGCTCCCCGCCCGTGGCACTGCTGCCCGTGGCGCCCCCGTGGCGCCCCGCCCGCAGCGCCCCCGCCCGCAGCGCCCCCGCCCGTGGCACTCCCAGCCCCGGCGCGCCCGCAGCAGTGGCTGAGCCGGTGGCGCCGTGGCGGGAGAATGGCGGAGTGACCATGCTTCCCGTTCCCGATCCTGTCCGTCTCGCCCGGCTCCGCGAGGCGTTGCTCGCGGCCTCGTACACCGCGGACGGCTGCCTCGACCTGCTCGGGCCCACCGCCTACGCCGCGCTGGCCCGCAGTGAGGCGGTGCCGGCCCTGCGGGCGACCCGTGGCGGGACCCCGCTGGAGACGCTGGTCAGGCTCTTCCTGCTCCAGCAGCCGGTCCCGCAGGCCGCCGCTGCCGCCGCGCTGCCGGTGGCGGAGGCGCTGGAGGACGGCTGGCTGGAGCGCGACGGCGAGCAGCTGCGCGCCACCGTGGACGTCCGTCCGTATGCCAACGAGGTGGCCGGGCTGGACAGTGCCGACGCCTGGGTGGTCTCCGACCTGGGCTGCTCGGTCGGCGGGGCGGGCGGGATCGGCTCCGGCGGCAGCGCCGCGGGGGTGCCCCGGCGCGAGCTGGTGCTCGGCGTCGGCGGCGCCTCCACCACGCTGGCCAACCTCGCCGTGCGCCGTCCGGTCCGCGCGGCCCTGGACCTCGGCACCGGCTCCGGTGTGCAGGCGCTGCACGCGGCCCGGCACGCCCAGCGGGTGACCGCGACCGACCTCAACCCCCGGGCGCTGGCCTTCGCCCGGCTGACCCTGGCGCTGTCCGGCTTCGAGAACGTCGAGACCGCCGAGGGCAGCCTCTTCGAGCCGGTGGGGGAGCAGCGGTTCGACCTGATCGTCTCCAACCCGCCGTTCGTGATCTCGCCCGGCAGCCGGTTCGTCTACCGCGACGGCGGGATGGCCGGCGACGAGCTCTGCCGCGGTCTGGTCCGGGGCGCCGCCGCCCGGCTGGCGCCCGGCGGCTACTGCCAGTTGCTGGCCAACTGGCAGCACGTCAAGGGCGAGGACTGGCACGACCGGCTGGCCGGTTGGGTGGCCGGCACCGGTCTGGACGCCTGGGTGGTGCAGCGCGAGGTGCAGGACGTGGCGCAGTACGCCGAGCTCTGGCTGCGCGACGGCGGGGACCACCTCGCCGCCCGGCCGGCCTACGAGCAGCGCTACAACGAGTGGTTGGACGCCTTCGAGGCGGCGCAGGTCGAGGGCATCGGCTTCGGCTGGATCACCCTGCGGGCCTCCGGTGCCGACCGGCCGACGGTCCGGATCGAGGAGTGGCCGCACCCGGTCGAGCAGCCGCTCGGCCCGCACATCGAGCAGTGGTTCGCCCGGCAGGACTTCCTGCGCACGCACGACGACGCCGCGTTGCTCGCCGCCCGCTACCAACTCGCCGACGAGGTGGTGCAGGAGCAGGTCGGCTCCCCGGGTGCCGAGGACCCCGAGCACGTGGTCCTGCGGCACAACCGGGGCATGCGGCGGGCGACCAAGGTGGACACCGTGGGCGCCGGCTTCGCCGGGGTCTGCGACGGCACCCTGGCGGCCGGCGAGATCCTCGACGCGATCGCCCAGTTGCTCGGCGAGGACCGGGTGCGGCTGCGCGACCGGGCGCCGGAGTCACTGCGGTTGCTGGTCGAGCAGGGGTTCGTGGAGCCGGTTCGCTGACGGATCGTCACGGGTGGTAGAGCGACGTGATGTTGGTGATCACGTTCGAGCTGTTGGCCGTGACGAGGTACATGTTCCCGTAGCAGTCGTAGGTCCGCACGCTCGACGGGTTGTGCAGGCAGTCGTCGACGTGCTTCATGAAGTCGTTCAGCGGCACCTCGGTCGGCTTGACCCCGGCGAGCAGCACCGTCTTGACGTCGTTGCTGAAGGTGAAGACGGAGGGGTTGCCGACGCCCTGGAAGTAGCCGTCGTCGTCGGGGCTGCAGACGAACTTCGCCTCCTTGGCCCGCATCCAGATGTGGGTGGCGTAGCCGTCGTCGGTGGCCTCGAGCACCCGGCCGACCTGCGCGCCGCGGGCGGCGCAGTCGTCGGTGGGCTTGGCGCTGCCGGACGGCTTGGCCGAGGAGCTGGGCTTGTGCGAGGCCGACGGCGCGGCCGGGGCCGACGGCTTCGTGCTGCCCGAGGGCGCGGCGGCCGACGGTGCGGCGGTGGAGGAGGCTGCGGCCGAGGCGCTCGGCTGCGGAGCGGCCGACGGCGTCTCGTCCGGCCCGCACGCGGTCAGCGTGAGCGCGGCCGAGGCGAGGACGAGGACGGTGGCGGACAGACGGCGAGCTCGCATGGTGGTACCCCCCAGGGTTCTGATCGTGCACCGGCGCTGACGGCCGGTCACCTGCTCTACGTGGGGGCGGTCCACGGCGGTTGCCGCTGTTGCGTGGTTATGACATCGGTTCACCGATCCGTGACCTCGTCTTTTCCCGCCGTACCCCGAAAATCGGCCTGCGGTTGTCTCCGGCTTGCCAGCCTGCGCACGCAGCGGGCACGAGCAGGGCAGGGGGCACAGGTGGAGGCATCGACGGTGATGCTGGCGGGGGGCGTGCTGACGTTCTTCGGCGGCGCCCTGCTGCTCTGGTGCGCGGCCGAGCTGCGCCTGCGCCACCGCCTGCGCCGGCACGGCATCCCGGTGACCGCGACCGTGCTCCCGGACCCGTCTCCGAGCCAGGCGCTGGACCCCTCGCCGCTGCTCTCCTACCCGACCCTGCCGACGATCGGCGCGCTGCCCACCGCGGCGCCGACGATCGATGCGCTGCCCATCGCGGCCCGCCCCGCCGTGCTGGCCCGCCCGCGCGGCAGCACGCCGCTGCGCCGCCCGGCCCACCTGGTGCCGGGCAGCTCGGTGCGGGTCAGCTACGACCCGCGCCGCCCGGCCCAGGTGGTGCTCACCGGCGCCGGTACGGCGGCCTCGCTGCCGCTGGACGTCTTCTGGATCGTGCTCGGCACCAGCAGTCTGGCCGGCGGGCTGAGCCTGCTCGCCTCGGTCGTTCTGCGCTGATCTGACCCCTTCTGTCGGCCCTGCCGCGGCACCGTGCGGACACCGCGCCGACACCCGCTGATCAGAACCACGCGGCGGGAATGGCCATCATCGGGTTACCGTTCGAGTGGCGTCGGTCGGCCTTGCCAGTGAAAAAGCGGGATCCGTCCGTTTGACAAGGGTGACCAGGGTACGGTCACACTCCGCTGGTGGGGTCGTCGCGAAGCGGCAATCCCAGGCGTGGTGTGCCGGGCGGCGGCCAGCCGTCGGCCAGCGCACAGGAAACGACCGGGAGAGAAGAGCGAAGGTGTCCCCGAGCAGCGAGACCGCGCAGGGCGGGAAGCGACTCGTCATTGTCGAGTCGCCCGCCAAGGCGAAGACGATCAAGGGCTACCTCGGCCCCGGCTACATCGTCGAGGCGAGCGTCGGGCACATCCGCGACCTGCCTGGTACCGCGGCAGAGGTCCCCGACAAGTACACCGGCGAGGTCCGTCGGCTCGGCGTCGACGTCGACCATGACTTCGCCCCCATCTACGTCGTCAACAGCGACAAGAAGGCCCAGGTCAGCAAGCTCAAGCAGCTGCTGGCGGAGTCCGACGAACTCTTCCTGGCCACCGATGAGGACCGCGAGGGCGAGGCGATCGCCTGGCACCTGCAGCAGGTGCTCAAGCCCAAGGTGCCGGTCAAGCGGATGGTCTTCCACGAGATCACCAAGGCCGCCATCCAGGAGGCGGTGGCCAATCCGCGCGAACTGAACCAGCGCCTGGTGGACGCCCAGGAGACCCGCCGGATCCTCGACCGCCTCTACGGCTACGAGGTCTCGCCGGTGCTCTGGAAGAAGGTCATGCCGAAGCTCTCGGCCGGCCGGGTCCAGTCGGTGGCGACCCGCCTGGTGGTCGAGCGGGAGCGCGAGCGGATCGCCTTCACCTCGGCCTCCTACTGGGACCTGGTGGCCACCTTCGCGACCGGCCGGACCGCGGCGGACGCCGCCAACCCGGAGAGCTTCGGCGCGCGACTCGCCACGGTGGACGGCAAGCGGATCGCCAGCGGTCGCGACTTCGGTCCGGACGGTCGCATCAAGAGCGCCAACACCCTGCACCTGGACGAGCAGGCCGCCCGCGCGCTGGCCGCCGCCCTGGAGCAGACCGCGTTCAGCGTGCGCAGCGTCGAGTCCAAGCCCTACCGCCGCTCGCCGTACGCGCCGTTCCGCACCACCACGCTGCAGCAGGAGGCCAGCCGCAAGCTGGGCTTCGGCGCCAAGCGGACCATGCAGGTGGCCCAGAAGCTGTACGAGAACGGCTTCATCACCTATATGCGTACCGACTCGACCACCCTCTCGGAGACCGCGGTCACGGCCGCCCGGGCCCAGGTCACCCAGCTCTACGGCGCCGACTACCTGCCGGACGCGCCGCGGGTCTACGCCAGCAAGGTCAAGAACGCCCAGGAGGCGCACGAGGCGATCCGCCCCTCCGGCGACCGCTTCCGCACCCCGGCCGAGACGGCGCTGAGCGGCGACGAGTTCAAGCTCTACGAGCTGATCTGGATGCGCACCGTCGCCTCCCAGATGAAGGACGCGGTCGGCCAGTCGGTGACGGTCAAGGTCGGTGGCACCTCGGCGGACCGCCGGGACGTCGAGTTCTCCGCCTCCGGCAAGATCATCACCTTCCACGGCTTCCTCAAGGCCTACGTCGAGGGTGCCGACGACCCCAACGCCGAGCTGGACGACCGTGAGCGCCGGCTGCCGCAGGTCACCGAGGGCGACCCGCTGGCCGCCGAGCAGCTCACCCCCGAGGGCCACGCGACCAAGCCGCCGGCCCGCTACACCGAGGCCTCGCTGGTCAAGGAGCTGGAAGACCGGGAGATCGGCCGGCCCTCCACCTACGCCTCGATCATCGACACCATCATCAACCGCCGCTACGTGTTCAAGAAGGGCACGGCCCTGGTGCCGTCCTTCCTCTCCTTCGCGGTGGTCAACCTGCTGGAGAAGCACTTCGGCCGGCTGGTCGACTACGACTTCACCGCCAGGATGGAGGACGACCTCGACCGGATCGCGGCCGGCCAGGCCGAGTCCGTGCCGTGGCTCAAGCGCTTCTACTTCGGCGAGGGCGAGGGCGCGGGTGTCGCCGCCGAGGCCGGCAACGGTGACGGCGACCACCTGGGCGGTCTGAAGGAGCTGGTCACCGACCTGGGCGCGATCGACGCCCGGGAGATCAGCTCGTTCCCGCTGAACGCCGAGATCACCCTGCGGGTCGGTCGGTACGGGCCCTACGTCGAGAAGGCCTCGCAGACCCCCGACGAGCCGGGCCAGCGCGCCGACATCCCGGACGAGCTGCCGCCGGACGAGCTGACCGTCGAGCTGGCCGAGGAGCTGCTGGCCAAGCCCAGCGGCGACTTCGAGCTGGGCCACGACCCGGAGTCCGGCAACATGCTGGTCGCCAAGGACGGCCGGTACGGTCCGTACGTCACCGAGATCCTGCCCGAGGGCACCCCGAAGACCGGCAAGAACGCGGTCAAGCCGCGCACCGCCTCGCTCTTCAAGACGATGTCGCTGGACAGCGTCACCCTGGAGGACGCGCTGCGGCTGCTCTCGCTGCCCCGGGTGGTCGGCACCGACGCCGAGGGCGTGGAGATCACCGCGCAGAACGGCCGGTACGGCCCGTACCTCAAGAAGGGGACCGACTCGCGCTCGCTGACCGACGAGGAGCAGCTCTTCACGGTCACCCTCGAGGAGGCGCTGGCGATCTACGCCCAGCCCAAGCAGCGCGGCCGCGCCGCCGCCGCCCCGCCGCTCAAGGAGCTGGGCACCGACCCGGTCAGCGAGCGCCCGGTGGTGGTCAAGGACGGTCGCTTCGGCCCGTACGTGACCGATGGCGAGACCAACGCGACGCTCCGCAAGGACGACGACGTGGAGACCATCACGCCGGAGCGCGGCTACGAGCTGCTCGCCGAGAAGCGGGCCCGCGGCCCGGTCAAGAAGACGGCCAAGAAGGTTCCGGCGAAGAAGGTGGCGGCGACCAAGACCGCCACCAAGACGGCCGCTAAGAAGACGACCACCGCCAAGAAGACGGCCGCGAAGAAGACCACCACGGCCAAGGCGACGGCCGCGAAGAAGACCGCCGCCAAGAAGACCGCGGCCTCGAAGACGGCCACGGACGAGGGCTGACCCCCGTATGACGACCGGGGGCGGTGAGCTGGCTCACCGCCCCCACGTCACAACCCGGTCATAGCTGGGATCCGGAGCGCCCTGCGCCCTTTGGCGCCGGGCCCCGACCGCTACGCTGACCGTATGACGAGCGAGGAGCAGCCCACCCCCACTGCCGAGGCGCCCGAACTCCCCGAGGTGGCGCCCGCCGGTACCCCGGGCGAGCGAGCCCGGGCCCTGCTGCGACTGCGCCCGTACCGACGCCTCTGGGTGACCCAGCTGGTGGGCGGCACCGCCGACCGGCTGGCGTTCCTGGTCCTGCTCGCGCTCACCGTCACCGCGGCGAGCAGCGCCGAGCAGTTCGGCGGCGGCTACCGGGGGGTCGCCTTCGCGCTCACCCTGGTCTTCGCCGTCCGGCTGCTGGCCGCCGGGCTGCTCGGGGTGCTGCTGCTCGGTCCGCTGCACCGCCTGCTCAGCACCTGGGTGGACCGTCGCTGGACGCTGATCGGCGCCGACGGGCTGCGTGCGGCGCTGGTCGCCGTCGCGCCCTGGTGGTCGGTCTGGACGCACGGCTCGGCCGCCACGTACGCGCTGTTCGGCACGGTCTTCGCGGCCGGCGCCGCCGAGCGGGTCTGGTCGGCGGCCAAGGGCGCCGCCGCCCCCGCCCTGCTCCCCGCCGCCAACCCCTATGCGCCGACCGGCGAGCAGCGGCCCTCGGCCGCCAACCTGGACACGCTGCGCACCCTGGATCTGCGCACCGGCTGGGCCACCGTGCCGCTGGCGGCGGTGCTGCTGGTCGGCTGCACGCTGCTGAACAACCTGGTGGCCGCGCTCGGCTCGCACTGGCTTCGCGAGCACCAGCTGACCACGGCCGCGCTCGGCGCCGCCCTGCTCTTCGTCGCCTCCGCGGTGCTGCTCTACCCGCAGGACCTGTCCGCGGCGGTCGGCGCCGGCCGGCCGAGCTCCCCGCTGCAGGGCCTGCGGGCGCCGACCGACGCGACCCCGGGCCCGGCGCTCGGCAAGGGCCGCACCGGCTCGGCCCCCTACTTCACCTTCTCGATCGCCGCCGGCTACGCGGCGATGGCCGGCACCGCCGCGCTGGCGCTGCTCACCGCCGCCGAGCACGGCGCCGGGCCGGTCGGCTACGGCCTGCTGGTGCTGGCCGCCACCGGGCTGCCTTGGCTGGGGCTGCGGCTGACCCGGGTCACGCTGCCCGCGCTCTCCCGTCGCCGGCTGCTGGCGGTGGCGCTGCTGGTGCTGGGCGCGGCGCTGATCCTGGCCGGGCTGGTCTTCGACTACGTGCTGATCCTGCTGCTCACCTCGGTGGCCGGGGTGGCCGCCGGCCTGGTGGTCGGGGTCGGCCGCGGGCTGCTCGCCCAGGAGGTCGAGGAGGCTCGGCTGGCGAGGGTCACCGAGCACCTGTACGCGGTGCTGCGGATGGTGGTCGGCGGCGCGTTGGTCGCCATGCCGCTGCTCGCGGCCGGCTACGGCGAGATCGACTACGGCAACCGGACGCCCGGCAGCTTCACCTTCATCCACGGCGGCGCCGCCCTCGCGGTGGCCACGGCCGGCGTGCTCACGCTGGCGTTGGCCGGCGTGGTGCTGATGAAGACGGACGACCAGCGCGGCACCGTGCCGTTCGGCCGCGAGCTGCTGGAGGCGCTCGGCCGCGGCCGCGAGGTGCCCGAGCACCGGGCCAGCGGCAGCGGCTTCTTCATCGCGCTGGAGGGCGGCGACGGGGCCGGCAAGTCCACTCAGGCGCAGGCGCTGGCCGAGTGGATCCGCAGCAAGGGCCACGAGGTGGTGCTGACCCGCGAGCCCGGCGGCAGCCCGGTCGGGCAGCGGCTGCGCGGCCTGGTGCTGGACGTCGGCAACACCGGCCTGTCGCACCGCGCCGAGGCGCTGATCTACGCCGCCGACCGGGCCGAGCACGTGGAGAACGTGATCCGGCCGGCGCTGGCCCGGGGGGCGGTGGTGATCACCGACCGTTACATGGACTCCTCGATCGCTTACCAGGGCGCCGGGCGCGACCTGGCCGCCACCGAGGTGGCGCGGATCTCCCGCTGGGCCACCGGCGGCCTGGTGCCGGACCTGACCGTGGTGCTGGACGTCGACCCGACCCAGGCCCGGGAGCGGTTCACCGAGGCGCTGGACCGGCTGGAGTCCGAGCCGACCGAGTTCCATGCCCGGGTCCGGGCCGGGTTCCTGGCCCTGGCGGCCGCCGACCCGGTGCGCTACCTGGTGGTCGACGGCAGCAGGCCGGCCGCCCTGGTCACCACCGCGATCCGGCACCGGCTCGACCGTGAGCTGCCGCTCTCCGAGCAGGAGAAGGCGGCCCGGCGCGAACAGGAGCGGCTGGCCCGTGAGGAGGCCGAGCGGCGCGCGGCCGAGCAGGCCCGGCTGAAGGCCGAGGCCGAGGCCGCCGAGCGCAAGCGGCTCGAACTGCTGGAGCAGCTGCGCGCCGAGCAGGCCGAGAAGGACCGCCTCGCCAAGGAGGAGGCCGACCGCAAGGCCGCCGAGGAGGCCCGGAAGGCGGCCGAGGAGGCGCGGCTGAGGGCCGAGGCCGAGGCGAAGCAGCGAGCTGCCGAGGAGGCCGAGCGGCGCGCGGCGGAGGAGGCCCGACTGGCCGCCGAGGCAGCCGAGCGGGCCCGGCTGGAGGCGCAGGCCGCCCAGCAGGCCGAGCTGCAGCGCCAGCGTGACGTGCAGCGCGAGGAGCAGCGGCGGCGCGCCGAGGAGGCCCTGCAGCGGGCCGAGGCGACCCGGCTGGCGGAGCAGGCGGCGGCCGCGGCCGCCGCGGCGAACGACGCCGAGGCGGTGACCGCCGAGATTCCGTTGGCCGAGCTCCCCTTGGCCGGGACGGCGCAGGTCGACGTGGAGGAGCTGACCGAGGAGATCTCCGAGGAGCAGCGCCGGGCGGCGGTGGCGGCGGCCGAGGCGGCGGTCGAGCGTACGGCCGTGCTGCCGACCGTGGCGGAGCCCGGGCGCGCTGAGCCGAAGCCGGTGCAGCCGAAGCCGGTGGGTCCGAAGCCGGTGCAGCCGAAGCCCGCGGATCCGAAGCCGGTGGATCGCACGGCCGACCGCAAGGAGGCGCCGGTGGAGCGGACGGCTGTGCTGCCGACGGTCGGCTCCAGCGAGCTGCCGCCGGTGCGACCGGTCGAGGAGCGGGTGCCGCCGGGCCTGTGGCGTCCCGAGCCGGCCGACCGCACCCGCGAGCTGCCCGCCGTGGAGGAGCGTCGCCCGGCCCGTCCGTCCTGGGCCGAGGAGACCCCGATGGACGACCTGCCCAGCCTCACCGACTCGCTGCTCGGCTCCCGCGACGAGTGGGCCCGCTGGGAGCAGGTCGACCCCGAGGACGGCGAGCCCGAGGCGGACGGCAAGGGCCGCAAGCGCCGTAAGTGAGCTTGTCCGAGCTGGGCCGTATGCTCGCTGACGGAATGTGCAGCGGCGGAGTGTGGGAGCAGCGGTGACCGTCTGGGACGACCTGGTGGGCCAGGAGCGGGTGGTCGAACAGCTGACCGCCGCCGCTCGCGCGGCCCGGGCGACGGTGCTCGCCGGGCGTTCGGGGCAGGCGGCGGCCGGTGCGAGCGGCGGTGCGAACGGCGTTGTGAACGCCTCGCTGATGACCCACGCCTGGCTGTTCACCGGCCCGCCCGGGGCCGGGCAGGTGACAGCGGCGCGGGCCTTCGCGGCTGCCCTCCAGTGCACCAGCCCCGATCTGGACCTCGGCGGCACGCCCGGCTGCGGGTTCTGCGACGGCTGCCACACCGTGATGGCGGAGAGCCACGCGGACGTGAAGTTCGTCCGCAGCGACGGACTGTCGATCGGCGTCGGCGACATGCGCGACCTGGTGCTGCGCGCCTCCAGCTACCCGACCGGCGGCCGCTGGTCGGTGATCCTGATCGACGCCGCCCACCGGCTCACCGAGGCGGCGGCGAACGCGCTGCTCAAGGGCGTCGAGGAACCCTCCCCCCGGACCGTCTGGCTGCTCTGCGCGCCGTCCGTCCAGGACACCCTGCCCACCATCCGCTCGCGCTGCCGCCACCTGGTGCTGCGCACCCCCGCCGCCGAGGCGGTCGCCGATCTGCTGGTGCGTCGCGACGGGGTGGAGCCGGGGCTCGCGCGGCTGGCCGCGCAGGCCGGGCAGGGGGACGTGGAGCGGGCGCGCCGCCTCGCGCTGGACGAGCAGGCCCGCAGCCGCCGGCTCGAGGTGCTGCGGATCCCGCTGGAGGTCGGCGACATCGGGGGCTGCCTGGCGGCCGCGCAGCGTCTGGTGGACACCGCCAAGGCGGACGCCGAGGCGCTCGCGGTGACCCGGGACGCCAAGGAGACCGACGATCTGAAGGCCGCCTACGGCGCGGCCGACGGCGGCAAGACCCCGCGCGGGATGGCCGGCGCGGTCAAGGAACTGGAGAAGCGGCAGAAGAGCCGGGCCACCCGGACCCGCCGCGAGACCCTCGGGCTGGCCCTGCTCGACCTGCTGGGCTTCTACCGCGATGTGCTCGCGCTGCAGCTGGGCGCCACCGGCACGCTCGCCAACCAGGACCAGCGCGCCGCCCTGGACCGGATCGCCGCAGCCGGCCCGCCCGAGGGCACCCTGCGCCGGATCGAGGCGGTGCTGGCCTGCCGGCAGGCCCTGGACCGCAACGTCGACCCGCTGCTGGCGGTCGAGGCCATGACGGTGGCGCTGCGCGCCGGCTGACGGACCGCGTCGGCCACGCGGGCTGACTGAGTGTCACAGGCTGAGCCACCCGGCTCGCTCGTTCGAGTGAACGCGCGCGCGGGGCCCGCAGGGTTCGCCGGATCGGGGACGCCTTCTTGCACGCTGTGGAGCGCGTACCCGCCGGTCCGGTGCTTGTCCTCGCGAGGTGGTGCCCGATGCCCCGTCCGTTGCTCCTGCTGCTGCTCGTCCCCGTTCTGCTGCTCGGCTGCTGGCTGGCCCGGGGCGCCCTGGTGCGCTGGCGGGGGGAGCGGGCCGCGCTCACCTACGAGCTGTCCGCCGATCTGCGTCCGGTGCTGCTGCGGCTGCTGGGCGCGCTGCTCTGCGGGATGTGCGCGACGGCGCTGGCGGTGGTCGCCGTGCTCGGCGGGCGTCCGGTGGCGAACGCCGGCACCCGGCAGGCCTCGGCCGAGACGGTGGCGGAGCCGCTCCGAGCCGCCCCGGCCGCGGTGCGGCCGGCTCCCGAGTCCTCGGCGTCCGGGTCCGCGCCCGCGCCCGCGTCCGGGTCCGCGTCCGGGTCCGCGTCCGCCCAGTCGAGCCCGCAGCCGGTCCACTTCACCAGCATCGCCCGGCCCGCCGAGGGCGAGCTGCTGGAGGCCGCCGTGCCCGGCGCCGACGGGCATTCCCGTACCGTCCGGGTTTGGCTGCCGCCGCACTACGCCGACGATCCGTCAGCCCGGTACCCGGTGCTGGTGCTGCACGCCGCCACCCCGGGGAAGACCGCCGACACCGAGCTGCCGGACGTCTTCGACGGCCTGCTCTCGGCGATCAAGCTCGGTCGCGCGCACCCCTTCCTGGCCGTCGCCCCCGCCGCGCCGACCGGCACCGAGCACCCCTGCGACCTGGTCGCCGCCGCCCCGCAGGCACTGGCCGACGACAGCCTGCTGCGCAGCGCCGTCGCCGCGGCCTTCCACACCATGGCACCGGGCCCGCAGGGCTGGGCAACCCTCGGGGTGGCGGGCGGCGCACCCTGCGCGGTAGCGGCGGGGCTGACCCGTCCGGAGCTGTACGGCGCGGCCGCCGCCGTCTCCGGGCGCTACGACGCGGCCGCGCTGACCCAGGCGGCGGCCGAGGCCCCGTCCGGCCCGGCGCCCCGGGTGCTGCTGGCCGCCGCGAAGGCCGACACCGAGGGCCTGGCGGCCGCGCACAAGCTGGCGGACGCACTGCACGGCGGCCGTGGGCAGGCGGCCAAGGCGGTGGTGAAGATCTCGGACGTGGTGCAGGACTTCGCACCGGACCGTGAGCGGCTGCGCCTGGTCCGGCTCGCCGCGCAGTACCTGACCGACACGCTGGCCCAGCCGGCGGGCTGAGCGGCTCCACCGTTCCGGCTACGCTCACCAGCACTCGGCCGCTCCGCCGGCCGGCCCCGAGGGGAGACCTCCGCATGCCCGATCCCGCCGCCCTGTTCCGCTCGGCCGTCGCGCTGGCCGCCACCGGGCTGCTCCTCACGGGCTGCTCCGGCGGTGGCCGCGCCTCGGCCCCGGGTGACCACAGCCCGCCCTCCTCCGACGGCAGTGCGGCCTCGCCGAGCGCCACGGCCTCCGCGGCCGCCTCCGCCGTGACCCCGCTGCAGCCGCTGCCCGAGGCGGTCCCGGCCGTCCTCTCCTCCTACTACGCGCAGCGGCTGGGCTGGCAGGCCTGCGACAGCGGCTTCGAGTGCGCCACCTTCAAGGTGCCGCGGGACTACCAGCAGCCGAGCGGCGGGGACCTGACGCTGACCGCGGTGCGCCGGCCGGCCGACGGCGCGGGCGGACAGCAGCGGCTCGGCTCGCTGCTGCTCAACCCGGGCGGTCCGGGCGGCTCCGCGGTGGAGTACGTGGAGTCGGCGGCGGGCGGCTACCAGCCGGTGGTCCGGGCCGCCTACGACCTGGTCGGCCTGGACCCGCGCGGGGTCGGTCGCAGCTCGCCGGTGAGCTGCCTGAGCGGGGACCGGATGGATGCCTACACCCAGACCGACATCACCCCGGACAACCAGGACGAGGTCGACCGACTGGTGGCCGCCGACCAGGAGTTCGCGGCCGGCTGCAAGCAGCGCTCGGGGGAGCTGCTCGGCCACGTCAGCACGGTCGAGGCGGCCCGCGACATGGACGTGCTGCGGGCCCTGCTCGGCGACGCCCGGCTGAACTACGTCGGCAAGTCCTACGGCACCCTGCTGGGAGCGACCTATGCCGGGCTCTTCCCTTCCCGGGTCGGCCGGATGGTGCTGGACGGCGCGATGGACCCGGCGCTGGACGCGCTGACCGGCAACCGCACCCAGGCCGGCGGCTTCGAGACGGCCTGGAGCTCCTTCGCCAAGGACTGCGCCGGCCGTTCCGACTGCCCGGTGGGCAGCACCGAGCAGCAGGCCGGCCAGGAGTTGGACGCGCTGCTGAACTCGCTGGACGCCAAGCCGCTGCCGGCCGCCGAGGGACGGCAGCTCACCCAGGCCCAGGCGGTCACCGGGGTGATCCAGGCGCTGTACGCGGAGTTCCTCTGGCCGCAGCTGCGCAGCGCGCTGGCGGCGGCGAAGGCGGGTGACGGCGGCCCGCTGCTGCACCTGTCCGACTCGTACTACGAGCGCTCGGCCGACGGCAGCTACCCGAACCTGATGTTCGCCAACATGGCCGTCAACTGCCTGGACCTGCCGGCCCCGTTCAGCTCGCCGGCCGAGGTGGCGAGCGCCGTGCCGGGCTTCGAGCAGGCCTCGCCGCACTTCGGCCGGGACATGGCCTGGATGGCGCTGACCTGCGGTTACTGGCCGGTGAAGGCGACCGGCGCGCCGCACACCGTGCGGGCGGCGGGGGCCGCGCCGATCGTGGTGGTGGGCACGGTGCGCGATCCGGCCACGCCCTACGCCTGGGCGCAGTCCCTGGCGGGGCAGTTGGAGTCGGGTCGGCTGGTGACCTACGACGGCGACGGCCACACCGCGTACGGGCGGCAGAACGACTGCGTGGACTCGGCGGTCAACCACTACCTGTTGGAGGGGCAGCCGCCGGCCCAGGGGCTGCGCTGCGCGAAGTGACGCCGGCAAACCAGTCGTCCAGCAAGCGGATCTGACGTTCCGCCGGGAACTCCTGCGGGGCGAACAGGGCCTGCACCACCAGGCCCAGCGCGAAGCCCTGGGCGGCGGCGGCCAGGTCCTCGGTGGGTGTGCCGCTGGGCAGTTCGCCGCGCCGCTGGGCGGTGGCGACGTGCTGGGCGAGCCGGGTGCGGGAGCGCTGGTAGCGCTCGGCGTGGGCCTCGGCGAGCTCGGGGTCGGCCAGGGCCACGTCCCAGGAGCTGACCCAGATCCGGTTGCTGTCCGCGCTCTCGGGGGTGAGCGGCAGGACGTCGAGCAGGGCGCTGCGCAGGGCGGCCAGGCCCTCGCCGGGCGGGGTGCGGCGGGGGCGTTCCTGGTTGCGCTGGTCCAGGACCTCGAGGGCGGTGCGCAGCAGCGCCTGCTTGTTCGGGAAGTAGTGGGTGAGCAGGCCGGTGGAGGCGTCCATCTCGGCGGCCACCGCCCGCAGCGTCAGGCCGCCGAAGCCGCGGCCGGCCAGCACCCGCCAGACGGCCTCGGAAACGTCGCGGCGGCGGGCTTCATGGTCTCCACGGGCGGGCGTCATGGCGCTATGGTACCTACCAAACGTTTGTTATGTACCTCGTCCGTCACGTACCCCGTCCTGGATCAGGGAGACCCTCCGCCATGTTCGCGATACCGCTCTCCGACACCCTGCCCGCCGAGCTGCGCCCGCTGGAGCCCTGGCACGCCGAGGAGTTCCTGGCCCACATGGACCGGGCACGGGAGAACCTCGACCGGTTCATCGGCTTCGCCGGCGCCAGCACCGACCTGGACTCGGCCCGCGCCACCCTGCAGCGGTACGCCGACAAGGCGGCCGCCGACACCGCCCGGATCTACGGAATCTGGCTGGACGGCACGCTGGTCGGCGGGGTGATGTTCCCGCACTTCGACACCACGCACGGCAATGCCGAGATCGGGGTCTGGGCCGAGCCGGCCGGCGAGGGGCTCGGGCTGGTCTCGGCGGGGGTGCGGCACCTGATCGAGTACGCGCTGGTGGAGCGCGGGATGCAGCGGGTGGAGTGGTGGTCCAGTGCGCTCAACGAGCGCAGCCGGGCGGTGGCCCAGCGGGCCGGGATGAAGCTGGACGGGGTGCTGCGCTCGTACTACCCGCACAACGGCGTCCGGCACGACAAGGAGGTCTGGTCGCTGCTCGCCGAGGAGTGGCTGAGCTCCGCGCAGCGGGTCCAGCTCAAGCGCTGAACCGGTCGGGGCCGGTGGGAGGTTGGCGTTGACCACCGGCCCCGAGCCGCTCAGCTGACCAGGTAGGTCGCCGACAGGTCCTTCTCGCCGTGGCCCGCCTTGACGGCCCGCTCGAAGCGCTCGGCGACGGCGGTGGCCAGGTCCAGCTGCAGGCCGGCCGCGTCGGCCTCGGCCAGGATCAGCCGGGCGTCCTTGGCGGCCGTGGCCAGACCGAAGTTGGGCGTGAAGTCACCGCTCAGCATGGCCGCCGACTTGCCCTGCAGGTAGCCGCTGTCCAGTCCGCCGCCCGCGATCGTCTGCGGGAAGAGCCGCGGGTCCAGGCCCAGGCCCTCGGCCAGCGCCAGCGCCTCGGCGGCGCCGGTGACGGTGGCCAACACCCAGCTGTTGACCACCAGTTTGAGCCGGGTCGCGGTGGCCGCCGCCGCATCCTCGCCCAGCCAGACGGTGCGCGCGGCGATCGCCGACAGCACCTCGGCCGCCTGTTCGCGGGCCCGCTCGGAGCCGGCCGCGAAGACCAGGAGCTGCCCGCTCTCGGCCGGCTGCCTGGTCCCCAGGACCGGGGCGTCGACCAGGTCGAGCCCGTGGGTGGCGGCGAAGTCGGCCAGCTCCGCGAAGCCGGCCACGCCCACCGTCGAGGTCTGCAGCCAGATCTGACCCTCCGTCACTCCTTCGGCCGCGGCCTGGATCGCGGCCAGTGCGGCGGGTCCGTCGGTGAGCATGGTGATCACCACCTGGGCGCCGCGGACCGCCTCCGCCGGGTCGGCCGCGACCAGTGCGCCGGCCTCGGCCAGCGGTTGGGCCCTGGCCGCCGTGCGGTTCCAGACCCGGACTTCGAGCCCGGCCCGGCGCAGGCTGCGGGCCATGCCCGCGCCCATGATCCCGGTGCCGAGCACCGCCACCGTTGGTGCACTCATGAGCAGTTCTCCCTACTCTCGCCGAGCCGGTCGGCTCAGACATCTGATAGTGCAACTTACCCGATGGACCGCGCTTGACGTATAGTCATACGAGGTCTTATGGTCATAAACGTTCCGACGGTGATCGGCCTGTGATGGGCCGTCAGCGAGACCGCAGTCGTCACGGCAGCTGGGTCAGCTGCCCTTCCCACGTCTCAAGGAGATCTTCACCATGCGCTACCGCTACCTCGGTGACACCGGCCTGGCCGTCTCGGAGCTGTGCTTCGGCGCCATGACCTTCGGCGGCGGGGCATCCTTCCTCGGCGCCGCCGACCGCAACTGGTCCGAGTTCGGGACCGTTGACGACCAGAACGTCAACCGCCTGATGAACCTGGCGCTCGACTCGGGCATCAACTTCTTCGACACCGCCGACGTCTACAAGAACGGCACCGGTGAGGAGTTCTTCGGCCAGACGCTGAAGAAGGTCCGCGACAAGGTGATCATCGGCACCAAGGGCCGCTGGCGGGTCACCGGCACCGGCCCGAACGACTTCGGTTCCACCCGCCACCACCTGTACGAGGCGGTCGAGTCCAGCCTGCGCCGGCTGCAGACCGACTACATCGACCTCTACCACCTGCACGGCTTCGACCCGCGGACCTCGCTGGACGAGACGCTGCGGGTGCTGGACGACCTGGTGCACTCCGGCAAGGTCCGCTACCTCGGCGTCTCCAACTTCGCCGCCTGGCAGCTGATGAAGGGGCTCTCGGTCTCCGAGCGCCGCAACCTCAACCGCTTCGTGGTCTACCAGGGTTACTACAACCTGGCGGCCCGTGACCTGGAGTGGGAGCTGATCCCGCTGGCGGTGGACCAGAAGGTCAGCATCACCGCCTGGAGCCCGCTGGCCGGCGGCTTCCTGACCGGCAAGTACCAGCGCGGCGAGGGCCGTCCGGTCGGCAGCCGACTGTCCGAGGCGACTCCGGCCGAGTCCGCGCCGCTGACCAACGAGGACCAGGCCTACGACATCGTCGACGAGATGAAGCGGATCGCCGACGCGCGCGGCGCCACGGTCGCCCAGGTGGCGATCAACTGGGTGCTGGCCAAGCCGGCCATCGCCTCGGCCGTGATCGGCGCGACCAAGATCCACCAGCTCGAGGACAACCTCAAGGCGATGGAGTGGACGCTGACCGAGGAGGAGGTGGCCGCGCTGGACAAGGTGAGCCAGGCCCCGACCCCGTACCCGTACTGGCACATCGCCACCGTCGGCGCCGACCGCAAGCTGCCGGGCGACGTCTACCCCGCCTGACTCCACGTCTGACGCACCGTCCCCAGGCACGGGCCCGGGAGTCCGGTATTCCCCTCCGGACTCCCGGGCCCGTCTGTCCAGTTGGTCATATCTATAAGACATCGACTGCCCATACGGTTTCGTATGCTACGGTGAGATCGAAGTTCCCGGCGGGTGATCGACGGATGATCAGATTCCGTTGTACGCCTGCTGCGTAGGCGCTCCTGGTCCGAGCGCCCCGCAAGATCCCCCGCACTTGACACCTCATTCCTGGCACGTTCTTCGGCCCGCCGCCAGTCGGGCCGACCACCACGAAAGGACTACGTCATGTGCACCCGTGAGCTGATGGAACTCGTGTACGGCGAGGACGGTGCGGCCTTCGCCCCGTGCGGGCACGACCACTCGGCGGCGACCGCGGTCGCGACCGAGGAGTCGGACACCAAGCCCGGTGTCGGTCGTCGTCGGATGCTGACCCTGGCCGGCGCGCTCGGCGCGACGATCGCCGGTGTCGGCGCGATCAGCGCGACCCCGGCGTTCGCCGACACCGAGGCGGGCAAGAGATCCCAGCCCGACTCGGTGGCGGACGCGCTGCGCCGGAGTCGGGGCTCCATCCAGGACCTCACCTACCGCTGGGACGTGGACTTCCCGGTCCTCAAGCCCTACGTGCTGACCCCGGAGATCGACCACTACGCCACGGTCGGCAACCAGGGCTTCAACGCCAACAAGATCACCATCGACGAGCACACCGGCACCCACATGGACGGCCCGTCCCACCTGGTCGACGGCGCCGGCGTCTACACCGACCAGATCACCGTCGACAAGCTGGTGACCACCCTGGTGGTCATCGACATCTCGGCCCGGGCCGCGACCAACGCCGACACCACCCTCCAGGTGGACGACGTGCGTGAGTACGAGCGCCGCTACGGCCGGATCCCCACCGGTTCGTTCGTGGCCCTCAACACCGGCTGGGGCAGCCGGATCTTCACCCGCCCCGACCTCTACACCAACCGGGACACCGCGGGTAACCCGCACTTCCCGGGTCTGGGCGGTGAGGCCCTGCAGTGGCTGATCACCAACCGCGGCATCTTCGGTGCCGGAACCGACACCCCGAGCCTCGACGCGGGTGTCAACCTGCCCGCCCCCGAGGCGCACCGGGCCCTGCTGGGCGCCATGCGGTACGGGGTGGAGAACATCGCGAACATCAGCACCGTCCCGCAGGCGGGGTCGGTCGTCAGCGTCGGCGTGATGAAGCACGCCTGGGGCTACGGCGGCCCGGTGCGGATGCTCGCGATCAGCTAGCACCAAACCGATCCGGCGCCGGCCCGGCCTTCCGGGCCGGCGCCACACGACAGAGAATCCTGGAGACAGAGATGACCCTCCCTAAGCGCCAGTTGGGAAAGACCGGCTTTGACATCACGACCGTCGGGTTCGGTGCCTGGGCCATCGGCGGTGGCGGCTGGCGGTACGCCTGGGGTGACCAGGACGACCGCGAGTCGATCGCGGCCATCCGCCACGCCGTCGAGCTCGGGATCAACTGGGTCGACACCGCGGCCGTCTACGGTCTCGGGCACTCCGAGCACGTCATCGGGGAGGCGCTGAAGGGCCTGTCCGACGCCGACCGGCCGTACGTGTTCACCAAGGCCGGCCTGGTCTGGGACCAGAGCCAGCCGGACGCGTCGCCGCACCGGATCATGCGTCCGGAGAGCGTCCGGCGGGAGGTCGAGGACTCGCTGCGTCGGCTCGGCGTCGAGGCCATCGACCTCTACCAGGTGCACTACCCCGACACCGGCGAGTCGCTGGACTGGGACGCGGAGTCCAAGGGCGCCGGCCCGAGCAAGAACGCCACTCCGCTCGAGGAGTACTGGCAGACCATGGCCGACCTCAAGGCCGAGGGCAAGGTGCGGGCCATCGGCCTGTCCAACCACGACCTCGACCTGCTGAAGCGGGCCTCGGCGGTGGCGCACATCGACACCCTGCAGCCGCCGTTCTCCGCGATCAACCGCGGCGACGCCGAGTCGGTGGCCTGGGCCCTGGAGCAGGGCACCGGAGTGATCGCCTACTCCCCGATGCAGTCCGGCCTGCTCACCGGCGCCTTCACCAAGGAGCGGGTGGCCAACCTGCCGGCCAACGACTGGCGGACCGGCAACCCGGACTTCACGGTGAACCTGGACAGCAACCTGGCGCTGGTCGACGGCCTGCGTCCGATCGCGGCGCGGCGCGGCGTGTCCGTCGCCGAGCTGGCGATCGCCTGGGTGCTGGCCTGGCCCGGGATCACCGGTGCCATCGTCGGTGCCCGTCGCCCCGAGCAGATCGACGGCTCGATCGGCGGCGGCTCGCTGGAGCTGACCGAGATCGACCGCGAGGAGATCGCGGCGGTCATCGAGCGCACCGGCGCGGGCAACGGCCCGATCCGTCCCTGATGAGGTAGCCGGCGTGAAGCCGAGCCCCCGAGTGCCGAACGGCGCTCGGGGGCTCAGCCGTGTCCGGACACACCTGACGATGTGTCCGTCGTGATCCCCGGCTGTGTCGCAGATGCTCCAACGGGGCTGGCGCACAGGCCGGAAGAGGTGTCCGATGTACCGGAAGTAGCAGCTCAGAGCGTTTGACTTGGCCAGCGGTCGGATCTTCAATCGAGACGTAACGAGATACCAGGCACGGCAGCTCTCCCGACCCGCTGCGGGTCACGTGGAAGGACGCAACGCATGACCCTGCCGTTCAGCAACTCCCGGCTCTCCGACCTTTCGATCCACCCCGATCTGCTGGCCCCCGACCTGCTCGCCGCGGGCCCGGCGAACCCCGCCGCCGCGCCGGCGCCGCCCAAGCCCGCGCCCGCCGCGGTGCGGGCGCTGCTCGACCGGGCCGCCGTCTTCCCCGGACTCGCCGACCGCTACGCGGTGTTGGGCAACGCCGGCGGGCTGGACATCACCCAGGTCCCGCCGCTCACCGCCGCCGAACTGCGCGGCGCGGTCTGGGGCGGGATCCGCTCCGGGCTGCTGCAGGACCGCGGCGCGGTGCTCTACCTGGGCGGCGGCACGGCCGCCGAGCCGTCCGCGACGGTGGTCCCGACCGGGCTGTTCGCCGAGGCCATCCGACAGGTCTGGTCGCCGTTGGAGCGCACCGACGTGCTGCTCAACCTGGCCCGCGGCACCCGGCTCTGGCCGGTGCACGACCTGGTCGAGGCACTGGCCGAGGCCACCGGCTGCTCGACCATCCCGTACGGCCGCCCCGAGGGCGGCGACCTCGCGCCCTGGGTGGACTTCTTCGCCCAGTGCGGCGCCACCGCGTTGGCCGCGGACACCTCGACGCTGCGCGAGCTGCTGCAGTTCTGCCGGCAGAGCGGCCGGTCGCTGGGCTGGGCCCGGACCCTGGTCTGGGTCGGCGCCGGACTCGACCGCGCCACCGCGGAGTTGATCGAGCAGGTGCTCCCGGAGGCGCGGGTCTTCGGCCTCTACGGCTCGGTGGAGTCCTGGGTGGTCGGCAGCAGCGGCCCGCAGTGCCCGCGCGACGTCTACCACGTGCTGCCGCACCAGTACGTCGAACTGCTGGACGGCGAGATCCTGGTGACCACCCTGCACGAGTCGGCGATCAGTCCGCTGATCCGCTACCGCACCGGGGACCTGGGCGAGTTCACCAGGTGTCCGTGCGGCGATCCGCGGCCCGCGCTGCGGCTGCTGGGCCGGATCGACGACGTGCTGAGCTTCCGCGGTGCGCGCTTCGGCCGGGCCGAACTGGCCGATCTGGCGCGCGGCGTGGCGGAGGTGGACGAGGCCGATGTGACGGTGCTGGACGGTGGCCTGCCGACCGAGCGGCTGCAGCTGCGGATCCGGGCGGCGGACGGCGAGATCGCCGACCGCTACCTGGAGGAGTGGGTGCTGGAACACCTGCTGACCTCGCATGTGACGCTCAGTCAGGTGACCGCCGGCGTGCCGGACGCGGTCGAGGTCGTGGCCGAGGGCGCCGACTGCTGGTCGGCGCCCTGACCCCGAGCGGGTTCTGCTGTCGGAGCGGTCAGGCGCGGGCCACCCGAGCGGCCCGGGCCTCGGCGGCGACGGCGGCGGCCACCGCCGGCGCCACCCGCGGGTCGAAGGGGCTCGGCACGATGTGGTCGGCCGTCAGGTCGTCACCGACGATGTCGGCGATCGCGGCCGCGGCGGCCAGCTTCATGCCCTCGGTGATGGTGCGGGCCCGCACGTCCAGGGCGCCGCGGAAGACGCCGGGGAAGGCCAGCACGTTGTTGATCTGGTTGGGGAAGTCGCTGCGACCGGTGGCCACCACCGCCGCGTGCTTGCGGGCCGCCTCGGGGTGGATCTCCGGGGTGGGGTTGGAGAGCGCGAAGACGATCGCCCCCGGTGCCATCGCCGCCACCGCCTCCTCGGCCACCGTGGCGCCGGAGAGGCCGATGAAGACGTCGGCGCCGCGCAGCGCCTGCTCGGTGGAGCCGGTGTAGCCGGCCTTGTTGCTCTCGGCGGCGAGCTTGGCCTTGACCGGGTTCAGGTCGGTGCGGCTCGGGTGCAGCATCCCCTTGCTGTCGGAGACCGCGATGTCGCCGATCCCCGCCTGCAGCAGGATCCGGGCCACCGCGATGCCGGAGGCCCCGGCGCCGGCCACCACGGCCCGCAGCGCGGAGAGCGGCCGGCCGGTCACCTTGGCGGCGTTGCGCAGTGCGGCGAGCGTGACGATGGCGGTGCCGTGCTGGTCGTCGTGGAAGACCGGGATGTCGATCTCCTCGCGCAGCCGGTCCTCGATCTCGAAGCAGCGCGGCGCGCTGATGTCCTCCAGGTTGATGCCGCCGAAGCTCGGCGCGAGGTTGCGCACCGTCCGGACGATCTCGTCCACGTCGGTGGTGGCCAGCGCGAGCGGCACCGAGTCGACGCCGGCGAACTCCTTGAACAGGATGGCCTTGCCCTCCATCACCGGCAGCGAGGCGGCCGGGCCGATGTCGCCCAGGCCCAGCACCGCGGTGCCGTCGGTGACCACCGCGACGGTGTTGGCCGCCCAGGTGTAGCGGTGGGCCAGCTCGGGGCGCTCGGCGATCGCCGAGCTGACGCGAGCGACGCCCGGGGTGTAGGCCAGCGAGAGGTCGTCGGCGTCGCGCAGCGCGATGGTCGAGCGGATCTCCATCTTGCCGCCCCGGTGCAGTTCGAAGACGGGCTCGGCGTAGGGCCGGATCGGGGCCGCGTGCTGGGCCTCCGACGGGGTCTCTGAGGTGGTCTCGAGCTGGGTCTCGACGGTCGTCTCAATGATCGTCTCGATGGTCGTCTCGGCGGTCATCTTGGGCCTCCAGTGCGGGAGTTGAGGGTTTGTCGGGAGCTGCTGCAGTTACGAAATTAGCATAAGAGCTCTTATATTCAACGGGTTTGCGATGTCTCTTCCGATCCGGACAGTGGTCAGATCGGACATGTTAGGCTGACGTGGTCGTCCGCGACTTGAGCGGACGCTTTCGGAACAGGGAGGGGAACCATGTACCAGATCGCCGTGGCCTTCGAGATTCCCGCCGACCGGCGGGAGGAGTTCATCGCCGCAGCACTGGAGGACGGCCGCAACTCCGCGGCCGACGAACCGGGCACCCTGCGCTTCGAGTTGGTCGAGGACGCGGAACAGCCGAACCGCTTCTACCTCAACGAGGCCTACACCGACGAGGCGGCCTTCGACGTGCACTGCGAAGGACCGCACTTCGCGCGGTTCTTCGAGCTGATCAAGGACTACGCCGAGGGCCCGACCTGGCTGGTCCGGGGTACCCGGATCACCGACTCGGTGCCGCACCAGGTCGGCTGACGTCCAGTCGGAAACGCGAGGTGGCCCCGGAGCTCAGGCTCCGGGGCCACCTTCACGTTCAGGCCGCGTCCGACAGCTCGGCCGGCACCTCGGCCACCGGGCCGAGCACGGCGGTCAGTTCGGCCGCCAGCCGCTGGGTGTCCCGGGCGTGCCCGTGCGCGGCGACGTGCCCGTCGGGACGCACCAGGTAGAAGCCCGGCTGGCCGCAGCCGGTGTGCTTGGCGGCCCGGCTGCGCGGCAGGCGGACCACCCGCACCTGCGGGCGCTCGGCGGCCAGCCGCTCGACCTCGGCGAGCCACTTCGGGTCGCCGCCCGGCAGCACGGCCACCGTCCAGTTCAGCGGGTCGGTGCCCGGACCGGCCAGACCGGCCGCGATGGCCAGCGGACGGGGCAGCACCGCGCCGACCTTGAGGCCGCCGGGCAGCTGGGAGCGGACCTTGCACAGGGTCTGACCGGCCGGCAGCTGGGTCTCGCGGACCGGCGGGTAGGAGAGCCGGCGGCCCGCCATCACCGGACCGTAGAGCTTGGAGAAGATCCCGGAACGGTCGGCCACCTTGAACGCGGCGTCCCGGGCCAGCACCTTGGCGGGCGTCTTGGCCAGCCAGGCCCGGGTCTGGATGTCGGTGTCCCGGACCACCCGCTGGGCGACCGCGGAGCGCTCCGGCCCGTAGCTCAGCAGCAGGTCGCTGGGCGCCTCCCGGTGCAGCACCGCGGCCAGCTTCCAGGCCAGGTTGTGCGCGTCCTGCAGACCGGTGTTGAGGCCCTGGCCGCCGGCCGGGCTGTGCACGTGCGCGGCGTCGCCGATCAGGAAGACCCGGCCGAGCTGGAAGTCGCCGGCGTGCCGGGCGTGCACCCGGAAGACGGACTGCCAGACCGGCTCACCGATGGTGACGCCCTGCGGGCCGCGCTCGTCCACGATCTCCTGCATCCGCTCGACGCTGACCTGCTCGCCGGGGGCCAGGCTGGAGAAGAACCGGAAGACGCCGTCCGGCAGCGCCACGATCACCAACGCGCCCTTGGGGGACTGGTAGTAGAGCGCCTGGTCGGGCGGCAGCTCGCCCTCGATCTTGGCGTCCACCAGGGCGAACGCGGTCTCGTAGGTGCTGCCGTTGAAGCCGGTGCCGATCTGCCCGCGCACCGCGCTGCCGGCGCCGTCCGCGCCGATCACGAAGGGCACCCGGGTCCGCTCGATCCGACCGTCCGCGTGCTCCAGCACCGCGGTGACGCCGTCGGTGGCGTCGATCCGGCCGGAGAAGTCCATGCCGTCGAAGCAGAGCAGCCGGACCCCGCGCTCGACCTTGCCGCCCAGCTCGTGCAGCCGGTCCGCGATGACCCGCTCGGTGGAGCTCTGCGGCAGGCAGAGCGGGGCCAGGTCCTCGCCGAACTCGAAGGTGGCCAGCGGCTCCCGGTCGGAGAAGTAGCTGAAGGCGTTGATCTGCAGGGCGGCCTCGCGGGCCGCGCCCAGCACGCCCAGGTCCTCCAGCAGGTCCAGGGTGCGCGGCCACAGCAGCAGCGCCTTGGGGAACGGGCTGGCCTCCGGCGCCCGGTCGATGATCCGCACCCGCACGCCCCGGCGGAGCAGCTCGCAGGCCGCCATCATGCCGGTCGGGCCACCGCCGACGATCAGGACGTCGACGTCGGACTGGGTCTTCGATGCCTCGAACATGTGAGCTGACTCCTCGTCAGAACGGTTGGACTGATCAGTGGATGGCGGCGCCAAGGCAGCGCACGGCCCTGTCTGCTCTGCGATGCTCTGCAGATTGACGATGACTCTAAGATATCTTATGGTTCTAGTCATCTGACAAGTGCTCAGAAGATTGATGGAAGAGGAGAGTGGGATGAGCGTACTGACGCAGCAGCGCCGGGCGAACCCGCCCAAGGCGCGGCCCTCGGGTGGCCTGTCCACCCTGATCGCGGTGGCCCTGGCCAGCGTGATGCTGCCGCTCACGGTCACCGGACCCGCCGTGGCGCTGCCCAAGCTGGCCACCGATCTGGCGGCCGGTGTCGGGGCGGCCCAGTGGGTGCAGAACGCCTACGGTGTTACTTTCGCGGCATTCCTGCTGGCGGCCGGCGGCCTCGGCGACCGGTTCGGTCGCAAGCGGATCCTGGTCCTCGGCAGCTGGCTCTTCCTGGCGATGTCGCTGGTCTGCGGCCTGGTCTCGAACATCGTGCTGATCGACCTGGCCCGCGCGGTCCAGGGTGTCGGCGCGGCCGGCGTGCTCACCAGCGGTGCGGCGATCCTGGCCGCCTCGTTCGAAGGACACGCCCGCACCAAGGCTTTCGGGGTACTCGGTGCCTCTTTCGGTTTCGGCCTGGCGCTCGGCCCGCTGGTGGCGGGCGCACTGGTCGGCAGCATCGGCTGGCGCGCGGTCTTCCTGATGAACGTGGTGCTCGGCGTGGTCGTGCTGTCGCTGCTCCCCAAGGTCCGCGAGTCGCGTGACCCCAACCCCGGACGGGTCGACTGGGGCGGCCTGGTGACCTTCAGCGGCAGCCTCTTCCTGCTCGCCATGTTCTTCGTGCAGGGCCCCGAGCAGGGTTGGGCCAGCCCCACCGCGATCGGTTCGCTGATCGGCTTCGCCGTCTTCATGCTGCTCTTCGTGCTGGTCGAAGGGCGCGTCCAGCGCCCGATGTTCGACCTCTCGCTGTTCAAGCGGCCGACCTTCATCGTGGTGGTCTGCCAGCCCTTCACCATCACCTTCGGCTTCGTGGTGCTGCTGGTCTACCTGCCCCAGTACTTCCAGGGCGTCGGCTCGCTGAGCGCCACCGCCGCCGGTGCGGTGCTGCTGCCGCTGACCATCCCGGTGCTGGCGCTGCCGCTGGTCGCCGGACGGATCGCCACCCGGGTTCCGCTGCGGGTGATGCTCGCCGCCAGCTCGGCGCTGATCGCCGCCGGGTCGCTCTGGCTGGTCGTCCTGCAGCCCTCCTCCGGCCTGTCCGGACTGATCGGCCCGCTGGCCGTCTTCGGGATCGGTGTCGGCAGTGCCTTCGGTGTGATGGACAACGCCGCGGTCAGCGTGGTGCCGGTCGAGCGGGCCGGCGTGGCCTCCGGCATCTTCAACACCATGCGGATCACCGGCGAGTCGATCGCCATCGCCGGCGCCGGCGCCCTGCTGGCCAGCCTGGCCGGCAACCGACTGCACGGCGTGGTGCCGGGGCTGAGCCCTGCCCAGGAGCAGAAGCTGGCCGGTGACGCCGTCCAGGGACGACTGCGCGACTCGCTGGACGCGCTGCCTGCGGGCACCCGTGCGGCGGCCAACCAGGCGGTGGGGCACGCCCTGACCTCGTCCATGCACACCGCCTTCATCGTGCTGGCCGTGCTGGCGCTGATCGGCGCTGTGACCACCTACGCCGTGGTGCGCGACCGTGAGCTCGACCGCAGCTGAGCACCCCCGTGCGCCTCGGAGCGCGCGCTTCGGATCACGTTCTTTGGACACATCGCAGAACCCGCAAGGCACATACCGCAAAGCCCCGCACAGCAGTCCCGCTGTGCCACACTGGAGGAGTCAACAGGCCATGCAGAACCGGCAGTTGGGCAACAAGGGCGAAGAGGTCGGCGCGATCGGCCTGGGCTGCATGGGCATGAGCTTCGCCTACAGCCGGACCCGCCGGGACGACGCCGAGTCGATCCGAGTGATCAACCGGGCGATCGACCTGGGGGCCACCCTGATCGACACCGCTGATGTCTACGGCCCCCACACCAACGAGGAGCTGGTGGGCCGGGCGATCCGCGGCCGGCACGAGGAGATCGTGCTGGCCAGCAAGGCGGGACTGGTCATCCGGGACGGCGCCATCGTCCCGGACGGCCGCCCCGAGCACCTGCGCCAGGCCGCCGAGGACTCGCTGCGCCGGCTCGGCGTCGAGCGGATCGACCTCTACCAGCTCCACCGGGTCGACCCGGCCGTTCCGGTCGAGGAGTCCTGGGGCGTGCTGGCGGAGCTGGTCCAGCAGGGCAAGCTCGGCCGGATCGGCCTCTCCGAGGCCACCGTCGAGCAGCTGGCGGCGGCGCACCGGATCCACCCGGTCGCCACCGTCCAGAGCGAGCTCTCGCTCTGGAGCCAGGACCAGCTCGACCAGGTGGTCCCCTGGACCAAGGAGAACGGAGTCGGCTTCATCGCCTACTCGCCGCTCGGCCGGGCCTTCCTGACCGGGGCGATCAGCTCCTCCCGCCAGTTGGAGGACGACGACTGGCGGCGGCAGAACCCGCGCTTCCAGGCGGACGCCATCGAGGCCAACCAGAAGCTGGCCGACAGCGTCGCCGAGGTGGCCGCCCGCTACGGCGCCACCCCGTCCCAGGTCGCCCTGGCCTGGGTGCTGGCCCAGGGCGAGCACATCGTGCCGATCCCCGGCACCAAGCGGCTCGCCTACCTGGAGGAGAACGTCCGGGGCGCGGACCTCACGCTCTCGGCCGAGGACCTCGCACTGCTCAGCCGACTGGGCAACGAGGCCGTCGGAACCCGCTACTGAGCCACCGCCACCACGATGCACAGCGCCACCACGATGCACAGCGCCACCCGAACCATCAGCACCACGAACGGCAATGAGCGAACACCTACCCCTCACCTGATCAGAAACAGGAGCCCCTAGCCGTGACCACCACGACCCCGACCGCGACCGTCACCACCACCGCCACTGCCACCGAGCTGATCGAGCTGTCCGGGACCACCCTGGTGGCGCCCCGCCCCGGCGGCCCGCTGCCGCTCTCTTTCGCGGCCACCGTCAACCGGGCGCTGGTGCACCGGGACGCGCTGAGCGAGGTCTTCGTCACCGACCTGCGCGAGGCCGGCGACCTGGAGTACGCCGCCGCGGCCCAGCTGCCCCGCTCGCACGCCTACTACGGCGACCACCTGCTGCGGCCCGGCACCTACGACCCGGTGCTGCTGCTGGAGGTGGCCCGGCAGGTCACCCTGGCCGGTGCCCACGAGTTCTACGACGTGCCGGCCAACCACAAGTTCATCCTCACCTTCCTGCGCATCCACCTGCTCCGCCCGCAGCTGCTCACCATCGGCGACTCCCCGCTGAACATCTCGCTCCGGGTCAAGGTCACCGACCGCAAGGTGCGCAACGGCAGCGTCACCGGCCTCGACCACACCATCGAGCTGCTGGCGGACGGCACCCTGATCGGCTGGGCCGGCGTCGGCCTGCGCTTCCGTGACCCGCAGGGCTACCGCGACCTGCGGCTGACCAACCGCAGCGGCGCCCCGCTGCCGACCACCGCCGCGCTGCCCCCGCAGTCCGTGGAGACCGGCGGCCGCCTCGCCCTGCCGGTCGCGCCCCACCTGGTCGGCCGCGCCGACCCGAAGAACGTGGTGCTGCTCGAGCCGACCGCGGCCGAGGACGCCACCCGGGCCTCGCTGCGGATCCCCGCCGAGCACCCGAGCCTGTTCGACCACCCGCAGGACCACCTGCCCGGCATGGTGCTCGCCGAGGGTGCCCGCCAGCTGGCCCTGTTCACCGCGCTGGACAGCAAGGGTCTCTCCACCGCCAAGACCTTCCCGGTGGCGATCGAGGTCACCTTCAGCAAGTTCGGCGAGCTGGAGGCGGAGACCGTGCTCAGCGCCACCGTGGGCGAGGAGCGGGCCACCGGCCAGGACGAGGAGCAGGTCTACTACACGCTGGGCGGGACGGTGGACTTCGGCGAGGACGCCGAGCGCAGCGTCGTCACCCAGCTGCCGGTCCAGGTGGACGTGCGGCAGAACGACGAGTCGATCGCCAAGTTCACCATCGGCCTGGCCCGCGTCGCCGGCTGACGCCCGCTCAGGCTCCCCCACGCCTGAGCCCCGGTTCCTGAGGGCCCCGCACCTGAGGACCTGCACCCGAGGCCCCGCACCTGAGGACCTGCTTCCCCCACCACCGCTCCATGCCGTCACTGTCAGGCGGCCCCCGCCAGTCCGGGCACCGTCGCCCGGTCCCGGCCGGCGGCCGCCTGACGCACTCCCTGGAGGAGAGACCGATGCCCAGCACCGCAGCCGCCTTCTTCGACGTGGACGAGACGCTCGTCCGAGTGAAGAGCATGTTCCACTTCCTCGACTTCTACCTGAACCGCCGCGGTGAGCCCGAGGGCACCTACGACCGGCTGGTCGGCGAGCTGCGGGCGGCGGCCGAGCAGGGCGCCCCGCGCCAGGAGATCAACCGCGCCTACTACCGCCTCTACACCGGGGAGAGCGCCGAGAAGCTCGCGGCGGCCGGCGAGGCCTGGTTCGAGCAGACCGTCGAGCAGCGGCTCTTCGTCCCCGAGACGGTGGCGGCACTGGCCGAGCACCGCGCGAAGGGCGATGTCACGGTCCTGGTCTCCGGCTCCTTCTTCGCCTGCCTGGACCCGATTGCCGCGCAGCTGCGGGCCGACTGGGCCTTCGGCACCCGCCCGGTGATCCGGTCCGGCCGACTGACCGGCGAGGTGGTCACCCCGGTGATCGGGGAGACCAAGGGCCGGGTGGCCCGGGCGGCCGCCGCGGTGCGCGGCCTGGACCTGACCCGCAGCTCCGCCTACGGCGACCACGCCAGCGACCTGTCGCTGCTCTGCGCGGTGGGCGACCCCGTGGTGGTGGGCGAGGACCCGGTACTGGCCGCCCACGCCGAACTGGCCGGCTGGCGCCGGCTGCGGCTGGCCGAGCCGGTCAGCGCGAGCCTCTGAACCGTCCCGCTGCTTCTGCTCCGCTTGCTCCGCCCGCTTCACCTGCTCCGCCCGCTTCACCTGCTCCGCCTGCTTCACCCGTCCCGTTCAAACAGTCCGTTCAACCGTCCCAGGAGGGGAACATGTCGTCTTCCATCGGCATCGTGGGTACCGGCTCGTACGTGCCCGAGAACATCGTCAGCAACGAGGAGATCGCGGCCGGCGCGGGGGTGACCGCGGACTGGATACGGTCCAAGACCGGGATCAACCAGCGCCATCGCGCCGCCGACCACGAGGCCACCTCGGACCTGGCCGCCGAGGCCGCCCGGCGGGCGCTGCGGCAGGCCGGCCTGACGGCCGACCAGGTCTCCTTCATCGTGGTCGCCACCTCCACCCCCGACCACCCGCAGCCCGCCACCGCCAGCCTGGTGCAGAACCTGATCGGCGCCCACCGCGCGGCCGCCTTCGACCTCAACGCGGTGTGCAGCGGCTTCCTCTACGCCCTCACCGTCGGCACCCAGATGCTCAAGGCGGGCACCGACCCGGAGGCCCCCTACGGCCTGGTGATCGGGGCCGACATCTACTCCCGGATCCTGGACTACTCCGACCGCAAGACCGCCATCCTGTTCGGCGACGGCGCTGGCGCCGTGGTGCTCGGCCCGGTGCCGGCCGGCCTGGGCGTGGTGGAGACCGCGCTGATCGGCCGCGGCGACCAGCACCAGCTGATCGGCGTCTCGGCCGGCGGCAGCCGCAACCCCGCCACGGCCCGCACGGTGGCCGAGGGCGAGCACTTCTTCCGGATGGACGGCCGCGGGGTGCGCGGCTTCGTCCAGGAGGCCCTGCCCGCCGCGGTCGACGGTCTGCTGACCCGGGCCGGCCTGCCGGCCGAGCAGGTCAAGCACTTCGTGCCGCACCAGGCCAACGGCGTGATGCTGGGCGAGGTCTGGCCGGAGCTCGGGCTGGAGAACGCCCGGATGCACCTGACGGTGGACCAGCACGCCAACACCGGTGCGGCCTCAGTGGCGATCACCCTGGACGACATCCACCGTCAGGGCGCGCTGCGCCGCGGCGAGCTGGTGATGCTGGCCGGCTTCGGCGGCGGGATGAACATCGGCGCCGCGCTGCTGCGCTGGGCGCTGGACGTGCCGTCGACCGAGGTGGAGGAGGCCGAGCTGCTGCTGGAGCAGTCGGACGACACGCTGGCCGACTGGGAGCTGCTCGCGGGGGCCGCTTCCCGCTGACCACAACACCGCTGACCACAACACCGCTGACCACAACACCGCTGACCACAACACCGCTGGCCACAACACTGCTGGCCACAACACCGCTGACCAGAACACCGCCGTTGGAACACTTCGGGAAATGCTGAAGCGCCGGGCTGAGGGGTAGTCACCCTCAGCCCGGCGCTTCGCGTTGCGCGCACGACAGGCCGGGCCGGTCGGCTCGGCCCGCCAGTGCGGGCCCAGCCGACCTCCGCTGGCTCAGCCGACCTTCTCGGGCTTGGTCCGGCACTCGGAGAGTGCGGAGGTGCAGCGTGCCAGCAGGCTGACCAGCTGCTCCTTCTCCTCGTCGGTGAACTCGGCGTGCAGCGCGTCCTCGACGGTCGTCGCCTCGACATCCGCCTTGGCGAGCAGCGCCCGGCCGGCCCGGGTGAGGCGGGCCTCCAGGATGTGGCTGTGGATCGGGTGCGGCTTGCGCTCCACCAGGCCACGGCCCTCCAGGGTGCTGAGCACCGAGGACATGGTCTGCGGAGTCACCAGGCAGCGGCGGGCCAGCACCGCCCCCGACAGTCCGGGCTCCTCGAACAGCACCAGCAGCACGGTGTACTGCGGGGTGTTCAGCTTGAACTGGCGAAGCGACGCGTGCTTCGCCGCGATCAACTCTTGCTCGGCCCGCTTGAGGTGGTGTCCTAGTCGGCGGTCGATAGGCATTCCCATGCCTCCTTGTATATCAGGAGCCTTAGGCTTCTATGAAGCCTTCTGGTTGGAGAACCTTGCTTGAGAGGCCGATTGACCTCCCTTGACACCTGTACAACAACGGGACGACGTAGGGGTTTCCCGACTTCGGGGCGATCCCGGTTACGCTGCTCTCCCCGACTGACCAGAGAGGCCGCCGTGTTCGGAGTGACTGACATCACCACCTATGCGCTCGGAGCGCTGGTGATCGTTTTGCTGCCCGGTCCCAACTCGCTCTACGTCCTCTCGGTGGCCGCCCGCAAGGGCGTCCGCACCGGCTACCGAGCGGCCCTTGGTGTCTTCCTTGGCGACTTCACCCTGATCAGCCTCACCTCGCTGGGCGCCGCCTCGCTGCTCAAGGCCAACCCCGCCGTCTTCGCCGTCGTCCGCTTCGGCGGCGCCGGCTACCTGCTCTGGATCGGTTTCGGCATGCTCCGCTCGGCCCGCGCGCTCTGGCGCGAGCACCGGGCGACCGCGCAGCCGACGGCGGCCGGAGCCGAGGTCGAGGCCGGGCCGACCCAGGGGATCGAGCGCCCGTTCCGCCGGGCCCTGCTGATAAGCCTGCTCAACCCGAAGGCGATCCTCTTCCTGCTCTCCTTCTTCACCCAGTTCGTCGACCCGCACTACGGCGCCCCGGCGCTCAGCTTCGCCGTCCTCGGCGGCATCCTGCAGAGCCTGAGCATGCTCTACCTCTCCGTCCTGATCTTCGCCGGCACCACCCTGGCCGCCGCCTTCCGCCGCCGCAAGCGCCTCTCCGCCACCCTCACCAGCGGCGTAGCCCTGCTCTTCGCCGGCTTCGCCGCCAAGCTCGCCGCCGCCTCCGCCTGAGCCGGGTTACGAAGCACCCCCGGAACCTGTGTAGACTTGCCCGCGTTGCCGTCACCGCGGCAGCGGCGCCGCTTTAGCTCAGTTGGCCAGAGCAACGCACTCGTAATGCGTAGGTCTCGGGTTCGAATCCCGAAAGCGGCTCCATGATGAACCCCAGGTCGGGCCTCCGACCTGGGGTTTTTCGTTCTCTTGACGATGGGAGTCGCTCGAATCCGGCACTCCCGTGCCCCTGCGGCCGCGATTGTCCAGGGTGCGCTGTTCCCAGGTGAAGGTTGGGGTCATGAGCGACAGCACTCCCTTGGGAGACTTCCTCAGAGCACGGCGCGAAGCCCTCAAGCCGCAGGACGTCGGCCTGCCGGAGCACGGGCGCAGGCGGGTGCCGGGCCTGCGCCGCGAGGAGGTCGCCGTGCTCGCGGGCGTGAGCTCCGACTATTACATGCGTCTGGAACAGGGCCGGGAGACCGGGCCCTCGCCCCAGGTGATCGACGCGATCGCCGCCGCGCTCCAGCTCGACGACGAGGCGCACGACCACCTGCGCAGACTCACCCGTGCGACTCAGGAGCGCCGCAGTGTCCCCGCGGGTCACGACAGGGTCAGCCCCCAGCTTCTGCAGCTGATCGACAGCTGGCCCGACACCCCCGCCTTCATCCTGAGCCCGGCCCTGGACGTCCTGGCGTACAACGCGCTCGCCGCAGTCCTGCACAGCGGATTCCAGCGGTTCGACAACCTGGCCCGCATGGCCTTCCTGGACCCCGCCGGGCGTACCTTCTACCAGGACTGGGACAGGGCCGCGAACTCGTGCGCGGCCGAGCTGCGCGCGGCCTACGGATACACCCCCGACTCCCCGCGGATCACCGAAGTCGTCGACACGCTCCGCGCGAAGAGCCCCGAATTCGCCGAACTCCGGTCCCGCATCGGCCGAGGGGCACCCGTACACATGGTGCGGGAGGAATTCGGCCGGGCTCTCAGCGAGATCTGACGTCCTACAGATTCCGCGTGACCCGTCAGCCGCGCGACCGGCCTGGTCGTAGCGGCCGTTGGGATCAGGCAAGCCCGTGCACGATGGGGCAGACCGGCACCACCGTGGCGCTCGCCCCCACCTCCGACGCACAGATCGGCCTGGAGACCGCGATCCCCGCCGTCGACGAGGCCCTGTCCGTCGGCATCCGCCCCGGACTGAGCATCGACGTCGAAGTCGCCCTGGCCAGCGACATGTTCACCCAGATGCGGGCCCTGCACGCCATCCAGCGGATGCGCGCCGTCAACGCCGCCTACGGCACCGACCGGCAGCCCCACCGCATCACCACCCACGACGTCCTGGACTTCGCCACCCGCCAGGGCGCCCGCACCAACGGCCTGGCCGCCGTCACCGGCTCACTCACCCCGGGCAAGAAGGCCGACCTGCTCGTCATCCAGGCCGAGGACATCAACAACATGCCGCTCAACGACCCGATCGGCACCGTCGTCCTGGGCTCCGACGCCCGCAACATCAGCGCCGTCCTCGTCAACGGCGAGCCCCGCAAGTGGCACGGCAAGGTCCTCGACGTCGACCTGTCCGCCCTGCGCGGCGAGGTCCGGGCCTCGCGCGAGTACGTGCTGAACACCCCGGCAGCCGCCTGAGCATCCTCCTTCGGGGTCTCCTGCGGCCTGGGCCGCAGGAGTTGGGCAAGGACGCCTCGGCGCGGACGGGCATCGCAGGGTGGGCCATGTGCGGCGGTGTGCTCCTGGCAGTCTCTGCCAGTACACGCCAAGATGACGGATCGTCAATCGGAACCGGATGCCTTCACTCCTTCGAGTGGCTGGGTTCGATGTTGGTTGCCGCATCGTTTCGGATGCGATGTTCTCGGACTGCGAACTCGCGCCCCACCGCCTGCGTCATCTCCGCCAGGTCCCGGGCCATTTCCGCCTCGAGCCGATCTCCATGGGAGCCTTCCCACTGGATCGGGGCCACAGGTTCAGTGCGAACAGTGCAGCGCGAACAAGCCGGAGCGATCGATCCACCCGGGGCTGTCGTCAGGTACGAATGTGCCCCTGGCATGCCGGATACACCCCATACGCCCTACGCATCATGCGTTCTGTGACGGAAGGGTCCTTAAGTCATGGCCAATACCAGTGTGAAGAACGATGTGGGCCGAGCCTATCTCGGCGATGTGTTCATGCGTCACCCGCTGACCTCGCGGAATCAGGAGGAACTCGGCCTCGCCGCCAAGGCGGAAGCCATTCTGGCGCGGCAGCTGAATGCCCTGAAGCGGACCCCCGAGAAAGGGGGCGACCCGATCGCCCCGATCGGCTTCTGTCTGAACCAGGTGCGCTACGGCGGCTTTCCCGAAGCGGAGGTGACGGCCCAAGCCCGTGGGTGGCGCGCCTATATGAACGTGGGCGTGCCACTCGTCGAGGAGCTGAGCGACATCGAGCAGCCGCCCCCCGACCTGGTCTCCAAGCAGACGTACATCAACGGCACCGACCCGATCAAGGTGACCGCGACGGACACGGTGGAGTTCTCGATCTCCAACACCATCAGCTGGTCGCTGCAGGGCCAAGTGCAGCTCACCTTCGGGGCGAAGACCAGCGCGTCACTGCAGGAGCAGCTGCAGAAGAGCATGGCGATGAAGGGCTCGCAGAAGACCACCGTGCTCAACAGCAAGGACCGGCAGGGCGTGGACACGGAGTCCTTGACCGAATCGACCGGCACGACCACGGCCACGGGTACCGCCACCGGCACCGGGGAGCTCTGGGGGCAGCTGATGCTCGGGATCGCCGGCTCGGTCAGCGGCTCGGTGACCACGGAGTGGAAGCACACCTCCTCGCTCAGCGTGGAAGTCAGCAGCCGGGTGGACGTGTTGGCCACGGTCCGGCGCCAGGTGAGGCAGTTCGACTATGAACTCCCCATCACCTTCGGCGGTTACGTCGCGCTGTACTACCCCGAGCCGGTGGCGGTCAAGGAGACCCCGCCGCAGGCCAACAAACCGGGGTACGCCCAGGTGATCGCCTGGAAGCTCGGCGAGTCCGCCGACGACGGCAGCAACTTCGACATGGCCGACAAGGACCAGAACCGCAGGTTCATGCAGAAGGGGACGGCCGAGGTCGTCGCCGTCCGGGTCGGCGAGCACCGGGTGTTCCAGCCCGAGGCCCTGGACTACGCGGACCAGAAGCAGCCGTACTACAAGCGCTGAGGACTGGGAGGGGACAATCATGACGTTCAAGAACATCTTCGACAGCGGCGGCGACGAGGCCGATTCCGCCAAGCAGGCCGCCGACGCGCTCAACCAGGACACCCCGGGCACCGGGCCGATCTCGGGCCAGGTGCGCGACATGGAGAGCCAGCGGGACCCCTGGCTGGTGCGCCAGACCGCGCACGGGGCGCTCGATGTCATGGGCTTCCTCGGCCCCCTCTTCGAGAAGGTCCACAGCGCGTCCGCCGATCAGCTCACGGCCTCCCAGGACCCTGCGTCGACGACCGGCATGGCATCGTCCGCCATGAACAAGGCGTTCGGCACGATGAAGGTGGAGATCCGCCCCGAAGACCTGCCGAACGTCAGCACCGAACGGCCCAGCATGCTGCTCGCCACCGAGCTGGGGGCGTCCGAGGGCCTCGCGGTGGACCCCGCGCGGAGCACGGCGTACGTCGGAGACCAGGGCGGACAGAAACTGTCCGCGGTGGATCTCGCGACCGGCGCCAAGCGGGTGGTCGCGACCGGCCTGGGCGACATCCGCGACGTGGCGGTGGACGGCAACGGCACGGCCTACACCGCTGATTACGGCGGTGCGCGCCTGGTCGCGGTCGGCCTCGTCAGCGGCTCGTCCCCCCGCTCGGTCGCCACGGTCGCGGGCGCGTACGGCGTCGCGCTGGACGGGGCGGGCAAGGCGTACGTCGCCAACTGGGCCGGCGGGCAGCTGTTCGCGGTCGACCTGCAGACCGGGCAGTCGCAGATGATCACCGACGGCATGCCGTACGCCTCGGGAGTGGCGCTGGACGGCAACGGCAAGGTGTACGTCGGCCAGCGGGAGGGCGGGGCCCTGTACGAGGTCACCCTGGCCGACCGGACCAAGCGCGTGCTGACCACCCTGCCCGGCGCGTGCGCCACCCGGGTGGCGCTGGACGGTGCCGGCTACGCGTACGTCGTCGACAGCAGCGGCGGGCGCCTGTTCCTGGTGAGCCTGGCCGACGGTGCGCAGCGCGTGGTGGCCACCGGCCTCGGCAGCTCCTACGGCCTCGCGCTGGACCGCGGCAACGGCCGGATCTACGTCAGCAATCGGGAAGGCCAGCTGTGGCGGCTCTCACAGCGCGCAGCCGTGGCCCTTGGCGGCATCGGCAAGGTCGTCCCGTAGGCCGTCCGGTCAGAGGAGGGGGCTGAGTCCATGGCCAGTACCAGTGTGAAGAACGATGTGGGCCGCGCCTATCTCGGCGATGTGTTCATGCGTCACCCGCTCACTCCGCGGAATCAGGAGGAACTCGGCCTCGCCGCCAAGGCGGACGCCATTCTGGCGCGGCAGTTGAATGCCCTGAAGCGCACCACTGCGGAGGGAAAGGCGGTCGCCCCGATCGGGTTCTGTCTGAACCAGGTGCGCTACGGCGGCTTTCCCGAAGCGGAGGCGACGGCCCACGCGCGGGGGTGGCGCGCCTATATGAATGTGGGCGTGCCGCTCGTCGAGGAGCTGAGCGACATCGAGCAGCCGCCCGCCGACGTCATCTCCAAGCGGACGTACGTCAACGGCACCGACCCGATCAAGGTGACCGCGACGGACACGGTCGAGTTCGCGATCTCCAACACCATCAGCTGGTCGCTCCAAGGGGACGTGCAGCTCACCTTCGGGGCGGCCGCCGCCTCCTCGCTGGAGCAGCAACTCCAGAAGAGCATGGAGATGAAGACGTCCGGGACGACCACTGTGCTCAACAGCAAGGACGACCAGGGAGTCGACACGGCGTCCCAGACCGAATCGACCAGCACCACGACCGCCACTGGCACCGCCACCGGCACCGGGGAACTGTCGGGGCAGCTGATGCTCGGGGTCTCCGCCTCCATCGGCGGTTCCCTGACCACCGGGTGGAAGCACACCTCCTCGCTCAGCGTGGAAGTCAGCAGCCGGGTAGACGTGTTGGCGACGGTCCGGCGCCAGGTGAGGCAGTTCGACTTCGAATTCCCCGTCACCTTCGGCGGCTATGTCGCGCTGTACTACCCCGAGCCGGTGGCGGTCAAGGAGACCCCGCCGCAGGCCAACAATCCGGGGTACGCCCAGGTGATCGCCTGGAAGCTCGGCGAATCGGCGGACGACGGCAGCAACTTCGACATGGCCGACAAGGACCAGAACCGCAGGTTCATGCAGAGGGCGACGGCCGAGGTCGTCGCCGTCCGGGTCGGCGAGCACCGGGTGTTCCAGCCCGAGGAGCTCGACTACGCGGACCAGAAGCAGCCGTACTACAAGCGCTGACGCCCGCCGCCGCTGCGGCGGCGCACAAGCCAACGGAGGTCTGTGCCACCCTGAGCGGGCGTTCGGGCCGCTGGCCTTTGTGTGACTCTGTGCCAGAGAGCGGCTCCACCGAGAACCCCAGGTCAGGCTTCTGACCTGGGGTTTTCTGCGTTCGCGGCGGCGTCTGCGGCGTCTGCGGCGGCTGGTGCGGGGCGGTTGGCGGCTCGGGTCAGGTGGTGCCAGATTGCCTCGGCCTGGTCTTGGGGGGTGGCCGGGGGAAGGGGGGTTTCGGCGCGGGGGCCGCGCTGGCGGTGGGCGCGGAAGTGCTTCAGGGCGCGGGCGGGGATGGTCGGGGACTGCTGGGCGTGGTACCGCTCCGGGGACCGGCTGAAGGCCAGGGCACAGGCGGCGACCAGGGTGTCGGGCGTGGCCTGGGGGAGCGGCTGGTGGTCGAGCAATGCCCGGGCCAGGCGGTCGGCGGCGGTGTGGTGCTCGGCGGTGGGGAAGAGGCTCGCCAGGGTGCGTCCGCCGAGCCGGTCCAGCGGGCTGTTCAGCATCAGCGCGGTGAAGCGGGTGGTGTTCTTCAGAGCGGGGTAGTCGGCGAACTCGGTCTGCCAGCGGGTGCGGACGGCTTCGGCCTGGTCGCTCAGTCCGAGGACGGTGAGGGCGTCGGCGGTCAGCGAGATCCGGTCGGGGATCGGCGGGTACCCGGCGGGCGTGGCGGCGCCCGGTCGGGTCGCCGCGAAGTCGCACAGGGCGAGGGCGTACCCGGGCCCGAGTGCCAGCACACCGTAGAGATCGGCGCACGCCTCGTGCAGGACCGAGAGCCAGTACCGGGCCGCGGCGCCCTGCGGGTTGCCGCCACCGAACTCGTTCACCACCGCGGCGCGCAGCGGGTCGGCCAGTCCCAGGTCGTCCAGCACCAGGTGGCCCACCTCGTGGGCGACCACCACCGCTTCCGGCAGGTGCCCCAGCTGGAGCCAGGGCACGCCGATGACCGATACGGGCAACTCTCGTACGGCCTCACGCAGTTCGTCGCTGCGCAGCCCGGAGCCGCTCGGGTCGACGGCGTTGCCGAACGCCCAGCCGCGGGGCAGCGCGAACGGGATCCCGGTGCGGGCGAGGTGGACCAGCGGCGGTTCGACGGGGGCGGCCGGGCCGGCGGCGGCCAGGGCGGGGGCGTAGCAGGACCAGGCGAGATCGTCGGCCAGGTCGAGGAACTCGCGGGCGAAGGAGAGGTGGCGCAGGGTCAGCTTCTCCCGGAAGTAGTCCCAGATCTGGTGCAGGCCGACGATCCGGCTCTCGGTCGCCACCCAGTCCTCGACCGGATCGTCGGCGGCTTGCGCGAGCCGGTCCAGGAGCAGGGCCAGCGGGCGGGTGATCGCCAGGATCCGGGTGCGGTACTCGCGCAGTTCGCCGGTGGCCGAGCCGATCTCCTGCCAGTAGGCGAACTCGGCCCGCAGCCCGGTGACTTTGGCCGCCAGCTCGATCTGCTTGCGGCGGGCACGCGAGGCGGTCACGGGTCGAGCCCCGGGGCGGCCAGGAGGTCGGGCGGGAGGTGACTGAAGAGTGCGGGGGAGAGCTCGGGGACGGGGTGCTCGGTCGCGTGGGTCACCCGGCTGGTCTCCTCGCACAGGTACGCCCAGGCCTGGGCCGGCGTTTGGTGGGTGAGTGCGGTGGCGACGGGGTGGGCGGTGGAGACCTCGTTCAGGAGGAGCGGTCCGAGTGCCAGCACGGCGGTCACCCGCCCGTCCTCCAGCAGCTGGTGGGCGAACTCGTTGCGCAGGTGGAGCTGGCGGATCCGCTCGGTCGGGGACTCGACGGGCGGTACCTCCAGGACGACCAGGGGCTGCATCCCGGTCAGCACGTGGGCCAGCCGGGAGAGGAGCTCGTCGGGGGTCTGCAGGGTGCTGTCCGGATCGGGACCGAGGTCGATGTCGACGCCGACGGCACGGGAGGGCTTGACCATGGCGCCGTGGATGTGGAGTACGTCGGCGCTGACGTCCGCGAAAGTCTGATCCCAGCGTCCGGACAGGCGGTTGACCAGGTCCCATACCAGGGAGTCGTACTGGTGCCGCGGATCCGGCGGGCGGTAGAGGTGGTCGGAGCGCGCTGACCGTGCGCTCTTGGTGAGGAGCAGCACCCGGGCCGGGCGTCGCGGCTGGAGCAGCCGCAGCTGGTCCCGCAGCCTGGTGAGCCGGGCCTGAGTAGTGACGGAACCCTCGAATTCCCGGACCATTCCGTCGAGTTCCGCGTCGTCCGACCTGAGCGACCGGGCCGTGCGAATGGTCCACTCCCGAGTGAGGCGATCCTCGCCACCGCGATAGAGGTAGCGCAATCGCGGGTTGTGCACGAGGGCCGTCCCGTCGAGCGTTGCGTCTTCCCAGGGCACGCCTGCCAGGGCGCCCGCCTGGAGCCGGAAGCGCAGGTCGACGGGTGTGGTGGCGGCGGTCTGGTCCAGCTCGCGCGGCAGGTCGGCTCGGAGCAGCAACTGTCCCGCCTCCCAAAAGAGATCCTCCGCCGACTGTTGGCGGCGCCTCGGCTCGACGAGGCCGTCGAGCCACGGCGCCGGCAGTTGGTGCAGCTCGGCCGCCATGGTCCGTACGCTGCTCAGCGAGATCTGTACCTGAACCGGTTGGTCCCGGCCGACCAGCGCAGCGGCCACGGTGACCTCGTTGCCCAGTCGCGCGCCTGGACCAGGCGGGTTGGCAGCCGTCTCCGGTGCGTTCGGCTGGCTGTCGGTTTCCCGCGGCTCCCCGGAAGACTGCGGCGCCCCGGAGCGCAGTGTCTGACGCACACCCAGGTCCTGCCAGATCCGGGAGGCGGTCGTAGCGGCTTGTTCCCTCCCCTGAGCCTTGCGGCGGGCCGTGGCGAGGACGTCGTGGGCGCGGGCCATCAAGGCGGAGCGCTCGCGCAGCAGGTGTTTGACGGCGCGCTCGGCGTACGTCTCAGCCACCCGCGGCCGGTCGTGCAGGTTGCTCTCTGCCGCCGTGACCAGGACATCGGCAGCCACCCAGGGGTGGTTCGGATAGGCCAGGCTCAGGCTCTGCACCAGGTCGCGCGGGAGCTCGACGGTCGCGCCGAGCCGGGCTCGCGCGGCCACCCAGTCCCGCCAAGCGAGTGGCTCGACCCCGGTCAGTAGCCGAGTACATCGGTCGAGCAGGGCGAGGGCCTCGTCCACCTCCCCGGCCAGCCGCAGCAGTTCGACCAGGGTGAGACCGAGCGCGGCCGAGTCGGCGTCCTGGGGCCGGTCGAGGGGCATCCGTGGCGCGCCCTTCAGCACGGCCTGTAGCAGGCTCGCGACTTGCGGCAGGGCATCGGCCGGGACGCCCGCGCAGTTCCTCAGCTCGGCGAGGGCGGCCAACCGGCTCTCCGGAGTGGGCAGGCCGACCAGTGACCGGGTGAGCTCGACCAACCGCTGCTTCCTGCGGTTCGGTTCGCACAGGGCCAGGCCCAGCAGGGCGGTTCGCCGCCGAAGTGCGGGTGTGCCGTCCCGCTCGACCTCCTCGTTCAGACGCTGAAAGTCGCGCTCGTCGTACCAGGATTCGAGCGTCGCCACCCGAAGGCCGGCCAGCCGCCAGCCGATCCGTTCGGCGAGAGGGGCCGCCTCGATGCCGAGCAGAGCGGCTCGGTCGAGCTCTCCGCGCGCGCTCCGGGCGTCGTGGTTGTGGGTGAGGTGGAGTTCCGCACAACGGATGTGCCGCTCGGCCCGGGCCCGCTCGTCGGACCCAAGCGGCCGGTAGTCCTGCCAGAGATCCAGCGCGGACTGCAGGTCGCCCAGGGCGGCGTGGTGCTCCGCCTCGGCCGTGCAGACCTCGAACATGCCGTCCGTGGACCGTGCCCAGTCGAGGGCCAGCCGCTTGACGTCGGCTCCGCGGGTGAGGGCGATCGCGTTCGGCCGGCGCAGCGCGAGCAGGGCGTGGGTGGACACCGCCAGGGCGCGCGCACGCTCCAGGGACCGCCAGTCGAGATCCTCGGCTCCCGCCATCAGGTCGACGGCCCGCTGGTAGCTGCCGCAGGAGAGCAGAATGCGGCCGTGGAGCCGTAGTTCGCCGGGGTCGGTCCGATCCAGCAGGTTCGACCAGCCGAGCGTCAGATCGACCCGCCCGGCCGCCAGCGCGGTGCCGACCCCCAACTCGGCCGCAGCCAGCGCGCGACCGGGACCGAGGAGGCGCGCCCTGCGGTACGCGGTCCGCAGCAAGTCGGAAGCCACCATCTCCTGGCCCAGGTTCATTGCGCGTTGGGCGAGCAGCATCAGCATCTCGGGCGGAACCGCGTGCCCGGCCACCTCCAGCCCCTCGACCTCCCAGGGGTCGCCCAGCCGTTCCAACCCCTGTACCAAGGCTGCCGGTAGCCGCCGGACGACCGTCTCGATCGCTTCGGGTTCGCCGACCTGCAGGGCGGCCTCGGCGGCCAGCTGCCACCTGTCCGTCAGCCGCCAGTCGGGCTCCGGATGGTCCGTCAGCAGGTTCTCGGCCTGCTCGACCCGGTCGAGGACCGCCTGCCAGCGGCGGCGGTCGCTGCTGACCGCGGCGGCTCCGCGCTGGGCCGCGGCGAGGAGGAGGTGGGCCTCGCCCTGGAGCCAGCGCGGCACCAGCGCGGCGGACTCGGCGCCCGGCTCGCCCGCCTCACCGGTGAAGTCGTCGTGCAGCAGTTCCGTCGCCAGTCGTTCGGTCCAGCCGGACCGGTCCTGGTCCTGGGCTTCGGCCAGGGCCGCCCGCCAGGAGCCGAGGCCTTGGCCGGGGCTCAGCTGGAACAGGTGGTAGAGCTGCTCGATCCGCCAGTCGGGCCAGCGGTCGGGCTGGGCCGTGGCGAGCCGGCCGTAGTAGTCGGCCGCGTCGCGGTGCAGCGGACGGCTGTCGTAGACCGGGTGTTCGCTGAGCAGTCGGCGCAACGGCTCGCGCACGATGGGGTGGACGACCACCGCGCCGTCCGTCTTGGCGTCCCACAGCAGCCAGGAGGACGCTTCGGCGAAGACGGTCAGGGACTCCCAGAGGCGGCGCAGTTCGGCGTCCCCGGCTGGAATTCCCGGGTTCTCCCGGTGCAGGAAGATCTCCTTGCGCAGCGTCGGCCGTCGGTCCTGGTCAGGGTCGTCGGTGCCCTCCTCGCCGCGGATGCCGAGCACCAGGTGCGGGCGCATGACGTTCCGTAGGAAGTCGAAGGTCAGTCGGCGCGGGACCACCCCGTAGCGCAGGATCCAGCGCAGGCGGTCGTCCTCGATCCGTTCGAGGACCCGGTCGATCGCGTAGAGCAGACCGGGACTGTGCCGGCTCTCGATCTGCTCGACGGTCAGTCCGGGTGACAGGTCGGCGTAGAGCGACAGGGTGAACGGCAGGCCCTGGGCGGCCTTGACCACGGCGCGCCGCAGTTCCTCGTCCCCCATGCCCCGGACCTCGGCGAGGTAGCGGTCGGCCTCGTCGGGTGCGAACCCCGTCAGGGCGAGCGTGACGGCCTCGGGGAGGTGCTCGGCGAAGCCGGCCAGTCGTCCGGCCAGCGGATAGCGCCCGGACAGCACCAGCCGAAGCTGGGGCACGGACGCCAGGAGCGCGCCGCACAGGGCGGTGAACTGCTCCTGGCGCGGGGACGAGCGAAGTGTCAGCTCCTCCATCGTGTCGAGGAGCAGGACCACGGGTCGGTCCGTCAGTGCCTGGGCCAGGGTCGCAACGAACAGGTCCAGCGCGGCGGAGGCGACCGCGGCCTCGTCGACCAGGCCGTCGAGGACCGCCCGGCCGCCTCCCACGGTCAGCGGGTCGAGCGCGCCCTCGAACTGCGCGTAGGAGGCCCGGAACTCGTAGAAAGGGGTGCCGGGCAGCTGGCGATCCAGCTGGGCCGCGAACTCCGTCAGCAGCAGCCAGGGATGGCCGGCGGCCGTCAACGGGTCGACCGTGTCGAAGTCCACCCGCGCGCACGGCACCGGTGTGTCGCGTGACATGCAGTACCGCGCGGTGAACCAGTGGAGCAGCATGGTCTTGCCGGTGCCGCCCATCGCGTGCAGCTGGACCACCCGCGGACCGGCCGCCTCGAGGAGATCCCGCAGCGGCTTCTCGACCTGCGGACGGGAGAAGTAGCGGGCCGAGCGGTTGAAGGCCGACTGCCACAACTGCCGTGACTGGATCCGTACCTGGGCGGCCCGCCTGGTCTCGATGAAGGCACCCGTGACCAGTTCCTCGCGCCCGTCCTCGCTCAGCGCGTTCAACAGGTCCTGGCCGCGCGCGAGGTCGTAGTCGGCGTCCGCCCGCAGGAAGGCCGAGACGAAGACCCGGTGGGCTTCCTCCGGGGCGCACAGCAGGAGTTGACGGACCAGCTCGACCGGCTGCTCGGCGCCGCGGTAGTGCTCCGCGAGCGTGGCGGCGAAGGCGGCCAGCTCGGTCGGCACCGCGCGCTGGGCCGGCCTCCTGGTGGTCGCGACCGCTCCGCCCCACCAGTCGTCCCAGCAGGCCTGCCGCAGCGACCCGGTGATCCGGAGCACCTCGCGGGCGGAGAGCGCCCGTTCGACCAGACCGTGGGTCAGCAGCTCGCTCAGCGGCGGACCGCCCGGCGTGCGGAGCAGTCCCTCGTACAGGCCCTCGGTGAACCGGGGGACGGTCGCGCACTGCCGCAGTGTCCTGCGCACCGCCTCCGGCAGGACCGACAGCAGGGCTGAACCCAGGCTGGTACCGCCCGCCAGTTCGGCCAGCAGGCCTTCCCAGGAGCCGGGTCCGGCAGAGCCGGTGGCGGAGGAGTTCATCAGTGCCCCGACCTCGTCTCGACCAGCTTCTCGAGGAGCGCCAGCATGTTCGGCGAGGTGGTGGGCTTGTTGCCCTTGATGCAGGGCTGCCAGATCTCCTGCAGCAGCGCGCTGCGCTCCTCGCGTTCGTGCTGCGGGATCCCCCGGACCTCGTCGTGCACCTGGCAGGCCACGATGTGCTCGCCGCTGATGTGCCGCAGTTCGCGCACACGGAATCCCTCAAGGTGGACCACGGGATGCGGTCGGCTGGGCCGGGGCAGCCGAGCACGTTCCTGCGCGCCGTCGTCCTCCACGACGATCAGCCGCAGCGGGCTCTCCTGGTCCGCCAGCACCGGCTCGATCAGATGCGGCATCAGGAAGTCGGCGAGGGCACCCTCCGCGAGCCCGTGCAGGCCGTCGAGGACCAGCGTGAGCCGGCGGTTGGGGCCGGCGCAGGCCGCCAGCGCCTGCAGCAGTTCGCCGAAGAGCAGCTCGGCGTTGCGGTACGGCCAGACCGCGTCGGCCTCCGGTTCCCACGGGCCGCCGTCGTCCTGGAGCCACGGCGGCCCGCCGGGTGGCGACTGGCCGCGCCGGCGGTGCACCAGACGGTGTCGGAACTCGGCCAGCGCCTCCCGGCTGTCCGCGCCGACCTCCTGCCCGACCCGCTCGCACAGGTGGCGGACGGCGCCCAGCCAGTCCCTGGTCCGGCCCTCGTCGTTGAAGTCCACATAGGCGGTCCGGCCGCCGTTGAGGTGCCAGCTGAGCAGGCAGGAGCGGACCAGGAAGGTCTTCCCGGTGTCCGCGCCACCGCGCACCACGGTCAGCCGCCGGCGCGGTCCGTACGGTTCGAAGGGGGTGAAGCCGCCGAAGAGCTCGCGCCGCTCGGCTGCTCGGTCGACCGCCAGGTGAAGCCGGGTGTCCGCGATCGCGAACAGTCCGGCGGCCTGCTCACGGTCGCCACCCGGCGCGCGGTGCAGGACGCGGTGCGGCCAGGCCGCCAGCATCAACCGGGCCAGGGCCCAGTCACGGTCGTCGAAACCGTTGCCGCGCCTGGCCAGGGCCTTGCGGGCGGACCAGACGGCCTCGTCCACCGGCTGCTCCTGCGCCAGCGCCTGGTACAGCGCGGCGGAGAAGTGCACGGCGAGGTCGGAGGCGATCTCCCCCTGCATGGTCACCAGGGCCCCGACCCCGATCGCCAGGAAGCCCTCGGCGATCGGGGAGAGTATCGGCGAGGCGTCCGGCCGGTCTTCGACGCTGGTGTCGCAGGCGTGCAGGACGACCAGCCGCAGGGTGTCGGCGGGCAGTTGGACCCGGATGTCCTGGGCGGTGAGGTGCCACGGTTCCTGGTCCTCGTCCTCACCGCGAAAGCGCAGCACTGTGCGGCCGTACAGGTCGAGGCCGCCGTGGCCGATGAAGTGCAGGATGTGCGGGCGGATCTTGGTCACGGTGTCGTAGAACTCCACCGAGGACGGACCGCGCAGCACCTCCACGTGCCACTCGCCGGGATGCCCGCGCAGGGCGCCCTGGATCGCCGCCACCTCCGCCTCGGACCGCAGCTCCTGGTCCGTCGGGCTGCCCAGCACGATCAGCACGCGCAGCGGCCGGTGCACCGGGGCGAGCGAGCGCAACCGCTGGTGGACCGCGTGGCCGAGGCGGGAGTCCCGGCCCCCGGGCAGGCTGCCGGGCAGCTCGAGCAGCTCCCAGGGCAGCTCACTCCAGACCGGGTCGGCGGCCTCGACCAGCGTGCGCAGCGCACCCGGGTGCGAGCACGACTTGCTGATCGCCTTCCACGCGGTCAGCACACCGGAGCTCTCCAGCAGACCGAGCAGCAGCCTGCGGGCCTGGTCGGCCCGTTGCGGGTCGTAGGGGCCGTGGCGCAGGACGGACCGGGCGGCGGCGAACTCGGCGGTGCCCCCGCGGGCGCCGTCGACTTCCGGCTTGTGCAGCCACCCGCTGTGCCGGGCCTGCGTTTCCTCATGGTCCTGGAACACCTCGACCGGCCAGCCGCCGTCGGCGAGTGACCCGATCCGGATGAGCACGGTGCACACCGACGGCTCCCGGTCTCAGCGGCGGTGTGCCGTCATCGCGAGTACGGCCCGTTCGAGTTGGGCCAGCGCGGACGGGCCGCTCGCCGGGCCGCTGTCGCCGCGCGCTCCGTAGGCTCCCTGCGGCACCTCCGCGGAACCCTCCTGCTGCTTGCGTTCCTCCTCGGCATAGGACTGGATCAGTGCCACCACTCCGTCCAGGCCCGCGCTGTCCTTGGCGCCAGCGTCGGCGTCCGCTCGAGCGGCGGCCGCGTCGGCCCGGGCGGCGCGGATCTCGGAGCGCTGGACGACGGTGCCGAAGACCAGGCCCGCCGCCGCGAAGACGATCGCCTCGGGTCCGGAGGAGAGGAAGACCAGCCGGTCCCAGTGGTCGTCGCCACGATTCACCGCGAGAAAGCCCAACAGGGCTCCGTAGCCGGCCAGCACCGCCGCTGCGAAGACCAGTTGCGCCCATGACGGGCCCCGGGCCCCGCCGCCCGTCGAAACGCCGGTCACCGCGTCCTCCGACAGGTCGTGCGCGTCTGCCACTTGTCGCTCCCCTCCGCATCCTGTTCTAGCATGCCAGTCTCCAACTCCGTGGCGCGCCAACCCAATGGCCTTGTGCAAGATCCAAGTTGACTGTCCGTCAACAGCCGTGGTGCTGACGGAAGGCCAGGTCACAGCCCCGACGCGCGCCGTCCGTGCCGTGAAATCCGCAGATGATTCGCCCCCGTACCGGCTAGCGTGGTGGCGCCGGCCAGCCGCACCGGCCCTCCTGCCACCACCCCCAGCAAGGAGCCGTGATCTCGTATGACCATCACCACCGAGCCTGTGCTCGCCCGGATTCCCGGGTCGAAGAGCATCACCAATCGGGCGCTGCTGTTGGCGGCCGCCGCCGAGGGAGCGAGTCTGCTGGGGGCGCCGCTGGTCAGTGCGGACACGGTGGCTTTCCGGGATGCGCTGATCGCCCTCGGGGTGGAGATCACCGAGCAGCCGGGCGGGGACTGGCTGGTGCACGGGCTGGGGCGGGGGCCGCGGGGGCGGGGCGACGTGTGGTGCGCGGATGCGGGGACGGCCGCGCGGTTCCTGCCGGTGTGGGCGGCCACCGGAGTGGGGGAGTTCGCCTTCGACGGCTCGGCGCAGTTGCGGGGGCGGCCGTTGCGGCCGTTGACCGAGGCGCTGGAGCGGCTCGGCGCGCACGTGCTGCCGGCCGAGGGCGGCGGGCTGCCGCTGCGGGTGCGCAGCAGGGGGCTGCGCGGTGGCGGCCTGGTGCTGGACTCGAGCACCAGCAGCCAGTACCTGACCGGGCTGCTGCTCTCGGCGCCGCTGATGGAGCGTCCGCTGACGGTCCGTGCGCCCGGCCTGGTCTCCAGGCCCTACGTCGACATGACGGTCGCGCTGATGCGCGGCTTCGGCGCCGAGGTGGCGATCGGGCCCGACGGGCGGATCCAGGTCGGCACCGGCGGGTACCGGGCCGCCGACCTGCGGATCGAGCCGGACGCCTCGACGGCCTCCTACGTCTTCGCGGCGGCGGCGGTGACGGGACGTTCGGTCACCGTGCCGGGGCTGGGCAGCGACAGCCTGCAGGGCGACCTGCGCTTCGTCGAGGTGCTGCGGACGGCCGGCGCCGAGGTGGAGATCGGGGCCGCGGCGACCACGGTGACCGGCACCGGGCGGCTGCGCGGCGGCTTCGAGGTGGACATGGGCGACATCTCGGACACCTTCATGACGCTGGCCGCGATCGCCCCGCTGGCGGACGCGCCGATCACGGTGCGCGGGATCGGGCACGCCCGGCTCAAGGAGTCGGACCGGATCGCGGCGGTGGCCGGGAACCTGCGGCGGCTCGGCGTCACGGTGGACGACGGGCCGGACTGGATCACCGTCACCCCCGGGGAGGTCCGCCCCGGGTCGGTCGACTGCCACCGGGACCACCGGATCGCGATGGCCTTCTCGGTGCTGGGTCTGCGGGCGGACGGGATCGAGCTGGACGACCCGGACTGCGTCGACAAGACCTTCCCTGAGTTTCACCAGGAGTTCGGCCGACTCTTCGGCTGATCGAAGATCGACGGAACCCCGCACTCTGGCAGACTGCCGATCATGCCCGACGTCCAGGAGATCTCCCGCTCGGCACTGCTCCGCCGGGGCATCCTGCTCGAATACGCCACGCTCGGCTGGAACGTGCTGGGCGTCGGCGTGCTCGCGGTGGCGGCCGTCGCCGCGCGGTCGGTCGCGCTGGCCGGGTTCGGCCTCGACTCGGTGATCGAGATCGGCGCCTCGACCGTGGTGCTCTGGGAGCTGTCCGGCACCGGGGAGGAGCGGCAGCGCAGGGCGCTGCGGTTGATCGGCGCCGGGTTCGCGCTGCTCGCCGGGTACCTGCTGGCGCAGTCGGTCGCGGTGCTGGTCGGCCGGGTGCATCCGCACCACTCGCCGCTCGGCATCGCCTGGACGGGCGTCACCGCGCTGGTGATGTTCGCCCTCGCCACCGGCAAGGCGCGCACCGGTACGGCCCTGGACAACCCGGTGCTGCGTACCGAGGGCCGGGTGACCCTGGTCGACGGGCTGCTCGCCGCCGCCGTGCTGCTCGGCCTGCTGCTGAACAGCCTGCTCGGCTGGTGGTGGGCCGACCCGCTGGCCGGCTTCGTGCTGGCGGGGTACGCGGTGCGCGAGGTGCGGGAGATCTTCCGGGGCCGGCAGTGACATTCCGGGGCCGGCAGTGACAGTCGGCTGATCAGCCGGTCGGCAGCAGCGAGCGGACCAGCCGCAGGGCCTCCGGCAGTTCGGACAGCGGCGCGGGCGAGGTGGGGAAGTGGCCCCCGGTCGGGGTCACGGTGGCGGTGGCGCCGAGCTCGGTGACGAAGCGCATGATGTGCTCCGGCGTGGCCGCCCCGGTGACCGGGTCGTCGACGGCGTGCAGCACCCGGAACTCCCGTGCGGCCCGCCGGATCCGCGGCCAGTCGAAGGCCGGCTGGAAGAACCCCGCGAGCTCCTGGTAGCCGACCTCGCCGGCCATCGAGGCGACCAGCACCACACCCGCGAACGGCCCCTCGGCCTCGGTGTCGTGCTGCGCGAGCAGCCGCAGCAGGTTGACCCCGCCGAGGCTGTGGCCGATCAGCACGGTGTCGCCGGCCCGTCGGCGGCCGGTCTCGGCCAGCACGGCCCTGAGCCAGCCGGCGGGTTGCGGCGCGGCCGGGTCGGGCAGCCGGAGCAGCTCCACCTCGTGGCCCAGTGCCGTCAACTCCCGCTGCAGGTACGGGTACCAGTTCTCGTCGGTGGTCTCACGGTAGCCGTGCACCACGATGATCTTGCTCATGATCTTTCCCTCCTCCCGCTGCGCAACGAGGAGGAGCGGCGGGAGGACACGGGCTGCCGTGCCGGGGGCCGCCCGGATCCCGGGCGCCCCCGAACACCGCTGTCAGCCCGTCAGGTTGGCCCAGCAGTCGGCCTCGCCGATGTGCTGCGGGTCCAGCGCGTGCCGGATCTCGTGGCGCACCACCGGGTCCACGGCCATCAGCGCGTGGCCCGGCAGGTTCGCCGGGCAGAGGTCCTGGACCAGCACGTTGTGCACATCGGGGCCGGAGAGGAACTGGGTGCCGTAGGGCGTGACCACCTCGTCGTACTTGGTCGCGATCACCGTGTACGAGACGCCGGGCAGGGTGTCGCCGCCCGCGTTGAGCTGGTTCAGCGTGGCGGAGCCGGTCACCTGGTCGGTGCAGGCGGGGCAGGCCGCGCCGCCCAGGTCGAGGGCGCCGGGGAAGCCCTTGGCCAGCGTGGCGAGTCCGTCCAGGGTGGTCCCGTGGTTGCTGGGGGCCAGCCCGACCAGGGTGTGCACCTTGGCCGCGCCGCCGTCGAACCTGAGGTAGTAGCGCGGCATCATGCCGCCCTGGCTGTGGCCGACAATGTCGACCTGCCCGGCGCCGGTGGCCGCCAGCACCCCGTCCACGAAGGTGGCGAGCTGCTGGGCGGAGTCGGCGACCGGGGCGATCGCCCGCAGGAGGGGGACGCCCGGCTGCTCACCGTAGGTGAGGGCGTAGACGCAGTAGCCCTCGGCGGCCAGCGCGGGGGCGATGGTCAGCCAGTTGACCGAGCCGTTGGCGAAGGTGCCGTGCACCAGCACCACCGGGCGCGGGTGGGCCGCGGTCGGCCGGCAGGACCAGTTGTTGGCGCCGGGCACCAGCGGCGCGGCGAGCGCCTGGGCGGCGGCGACCGGGTCCGCGGCCGTGGTGGCCACGGCGGGTACGGCCGTGGCTCCGGCCAGCGCGGTGGCGAGGAGTCCGCAGCCGGCCGCGAGCGCGGCGAATCTACGGGCCTTGGTTCCAGACATGCCTGTCCTCCGGGTGGGGGTGGGAGGTACGCGAACGGCGCGTGGGGGTGCGCCGGGGAACTGGCCGGTAAGTTACTGCTGGGTTACACGCTTGGCCAGACACCGCGCGGCAATTGACACCGGGACCACCCGGAAGTGTCCGACCCGGCAGCGGATGCCTGCGGGGCCCCGGCTTGGGTCGGGGTGGCAGGATGCCGGATCATGTCGCGGGTGCGGGGCACGGGCGGCCACTTCGGCCGACAAGGTGTGAGGAGCGGGACCAGGTGATCGGACGAGCGCTGAACGGCCGCTACGAGCTGGTCGGCACCCTCGGGGCCGGCGGTATGGCCACCGTCTACCACGGCGTCGACCGGGTGCTCGGGCGCGAGGTGGCCGTCAAGATCCTCAACGGCGGCCTGGCCGAGGACCCGCGGTTCGCCGAGCGGTTCGGCCGCGAGGCGCAGCACGCGGCGATGCTGGTGCACCCGCGGATCGCCATGGTCTTCGACTCCGGCATGGACCAGGGCTCGCCCTACATAGTCATGGAGCTGATCCGGGGCCGGTCGCTCGGCTCGGTGCTGGCCGAGGGCGGTCCGCTGCCCGTCGAGCGGGCGGTCGGGATCGCGGCGGCGGTCTGCGAGGCGCTGGAGGTGGCGCACGCGGCCGGCCTGGTGCACCGGGACATCAAGCCGGGCAATGTGATGATCACCGACGACGGCGGCGTGAAGGTGGTGGACTTCGGCATCGCCCGCGCCTCGGCCTCCGGGCAGCAGCTCACCCAGACCGCCACCGTGCTCGGCACCGCCGCCTACCTGTCGCCCGAGCAGGCCACGGCCGGCGAGGTGGACGGCCGCGCCGACCTGTACGCGCTGGGCTGCGTGCTGACCGAGATGCTGACCGGCGAGCCGCCGTTCACCGCCGACACCCCGGTGGCCATCGCCTTCAAGCAGGTCACCGAGGAGGCCGCGCCGGTCAGCCGGCGCCGCCCCGAGCTGCCGCCCGCGCTGGACCTGATTGTGGCGCGGCTGCTGGCCAAGCGTCCGCAGGACCGGCCGGCGACGGCGGCCGCCGCCCGGGCCGAGCTGCTCGCCGCGGTGCCGGTGGCGGGGGCGGTGGACCGCACCGCCGAGCTGCTGGCGATGACCGCGCCGGGACCAGCGGGCGCCGGCGACCGGACGGCGCTGCTGCCGCCCACTCCGGGCCACCGGCCCGCCGCCGCCCACACCTCCGTGATGGCACCGCTGCCCCCGCACTCGCCGGAGCAGTACCAGGACGCGCCGGAGCCGCGCCGCTCCGGCCGGACCCTCGGGCTGGTGCTCGGCGGGGTCGGCCTGGCGGCGGCCGGACTGATCGGGGTGCTGGTCTCCTCGAACTCCGCCGCCGGCAACGGTGCCGGCCAGCCCCGGGCGGGCCACTCCGAGTCGGCCGCCGCGCCGCCGGCCGCCGCCTCCGCGTCCAGCAGCCCGACGGCCCCGTCCCCCTCGCCGGGCACGGCCCGTCCCACCCCCGCCTCGCCGGCCGCCGCGATCGCCGCGCTGCGCGCGGAGATGGTCCAGGCACAGCTGCCGAAGGACCGTCAGGCCCCGCTGCTGAAGACCCTCGACGCGGCCACCGCCGCGCTGGTCGGCCAGCAGCCGCAGGACGCCGTAGTGGCCCTGAAGGCCGAGCAGCGCCAAGTCCGCGACCTGTCCAAGAAGCACGCCGTCGACAACCAGACCGCGGCCTCCTGGCAGCGCCAACTCGCCTCGATCATCACCAGCTTGAACGCCGACGCCAACAACCCCGACAACCCCGACAACGGCGGCAACTGACCGGCGGCAACCGACCGACCGGCGGGTCGTCACCGAGGCTGCGCCACACCCAACGCGCAGGACTCGGCGAACCCCTGGCTGGTCAGCCCGAAGGCGCTGTTCACCCGCGAACGCAGGTTCTCGAGCGCGACCATCATGGTCAGTTCCACGAAGGCCGGTTCGCCGAGCCGGGCGAGAAGTTCGGCGGCCAGCTCGTCGCTGACGGCCGGCTCGGTCTCGGTCATCGCCTCGGCGTAGGCCAGCACCGAGCGCTCCAGCGGGCTGAACACCCCGGTGGTCTCGCGCCAGTTCGGCACCTGGCTGATCTTCTCCTGGGACAGCCCCTGCCCGGCGCCCTCCCAGTAGCCGAAGTCCATGCACCAGGAGCAGTTGATCCGCGCGGCGGCGGCCATCACGGCCAGGTGCTTGAGCAGCGGGTCCAGCCGGTTCCAGCGGGCCACCCGCCGCTCCAGGCGCACGTAGTCGAGGAGCACCCGGGGGTGGTGGCCGATCGCCCGTCCGGGTTCGAGCACCTTGCCGTAGGTGCGTCGGGAGTACCAGTCGCCCAGCCGGATCAGCAGGGTGCGCGGCGGGGTGAGCGAGATGCGGGCCATGGTGGTCGTCCTCCTCGGCGGGGCGCCCGGTCGGCGCCGTCACCGCAGAGGACAGACCACCCGGCCCGGTTGTGACACGCCCCGCTACTGCCGCGTTCCGCAGCCGGGGCAGAAGGCCGCGCCGGCCGGCACCGCGGCCTGGCAGGAGCGACAGGCGGCCGGGTCGCCCAGCCGGTATCCACAGCCTGTGCAGAACGTTCCGCCGTGCGTCTGCGCGCCGCACTGCGGGCAGACCAGCTGGCGCGGGGTGCTCACGTCGTAGCCGGCGCCGGTCTGCTGGCCGGCGTCGTAGGCGCGCTGGGTGACCTGGTCGTTCAGGCCGCGGTGACGGGCCGCCTCGGCCTCGGCGGCGGTGTCCGGCGCGCAGTCCAGGCAGAGGCCCTGGGCCGGGTTCCAGCACTGGTCGCAGACGTGCTTGGTGCACCGGGCGCAGCGGTGGAAGTGGCTCTGCGCGTTGGCGATCGCCCGCTCGAAGGCGGCGTCCCGGGCGCCACCCCAGCTGGCTCCCGCCAGGCCGTCGGCGGCGTTGCTGATGGTGCCGGCGTTGCCGCCGATCAGGTTCCAGGCGGCGCCCATGCCCTTGCCGATCCAGCCGGCCGCCCGACCGGTGGTGAAGGCCTCGAAGGGGGAGCGCCAGGTGTCGTAGCAGCGGCTGCAGTTGAACTCGAACTGGAAGCCGGCGCCGGTGCCGTACTGCTCGCACAGGTCACGGTAGTTGTTGGTGAAGTAGATCTCGCCGCTCACGGCTGAAACCCCCCAGGTCTGTGGTGTGTGGCCCGAGCCGTACGACGCGGGCCGCCCGTGGGCGGTTCTGCCCGGTGAGATGATATTCAGGCCGGATGGCCCGGCACATCCGGCATCTTGCTGCGGCCGGTTGTGCGCGGGCATGGCAAAGCCCCCGACGTGCCGTCGTTCGACGGGGCGTCAGGGGCTTCGCAAGCCTGTGGGACTGCTCAGGCGGTGGTGTTCGTCTTGGTGGTGTCCTCGGCCTTGGTGACGTTGACCGGCGCCACAGCGGGGCGGGGCTGGTCGGCCGTCGAGTTGGCCGTGGTGGCGTCGGCGGCGGGGGCGTCGTCCTCGCGCATGGCCTTGGTCTCGGCCTTCAGGATGCGCATGGACTTGCCGAGGCCGCGTGCCATCTCCGGCAGCTTCTTCGAGCCGAACAGCAGGATGAGGACAGCCAGCACCACCAGGAGGTGCCAGGGCTCCAGACCGTTGCGGAACATCCCTGACCACCGGTCCCTTCGGTTTTTCTAGCCGTTGCAGAGCCGGGCGGGCCGCCCGACATCGCCAGTATGCCTGGCGTAGTGCGGGAACGTATACACCCGCCGGGAAACGATGGTCAAAGAGCGGGTGACAGTGGCACGTTCGCCGGGCTTCGTCCGCATGTGGTCTGGACCACATGTCCAGGTCAGCGGGAGAGCAGTACCGCCCACACGGTGGCCACCGCGACCAGCGCGATCGTGGCCGCGACCGCGCGCAGCGGCGCGGCCCGCACCGCCCGCGGCTCGGGCCCCAGCTCCAGCTCCCGGCGGCGCCGCACCCCGAACGCGTACAGCGCGCAGGCCGCGGCGGCCAGCAGCGCGCCGAGCGCGGTCAGCCCCGGTTCGGCCTTCACCAGACCGGTCCGCAGCACCAGCGCGGCGTTCACGGCCAGGACCATGGCGGTGCGGCTCCAGGCGAGCACCGTCCGCTCGGCCTGCAGGCCGGGATCGCGGACCGGGTCCGGGCGCTCGTTCATCCGGAGTACCCGACGATCAGCACGCAGAAGACCACCGCCGCCACCGCCACGCAGACCGTCAGCACCAGCAGGGCGTGGGTGTGCGGCAGCCCCCGCCCTGCCCGCATCGCCCGCTCCACCATGGCCCAGCGCCGGTACGCCGCCGCGCCGAGGCCGGCCCCGCCGAGCGCCAGCACCACCGCGAGCGCGGCCCGCACCGCGGCTGGGGCGAGCTTGGGGGTCAGCTGGTCGATCGCGATCGCGCCCGCCAGCAGCGCCAGCGCCGTCCGTATCCAGGCCAGGAAGGTGCGCTCGTTGGCCAGCGAGAAGCGGTAGTCGGGGTCCTCGTCCTCCTTGCGCCAAGCGGGCTCGGGCATCGGACGGTCCCTCCGGGTACGTGCGAGTTACGTGCGAGTTCTGAATCGACCCTAGGGGAAGCCTCCCCTGCCCGCGCAACGGGGGTGCGGGAGGCAGGGCGGGCCGACGCCCCGGTCGGCTCTGTCCGGGGTGCGGGGCGGGCGCGGTGCGCCGAGGCTGGAGGGTATGGGTACTAATCAGACTGATCAGAAGATCTTCGCCGGCTTCCAGGTCAATCGTCAGCTGCTCAGCGCCGGCCTGGTGCTCGGCGGGGTGGGCGCGGCCGCGGGACTGCTGGGCACGGTGCTGGTCGGGGTGGCGCTGGCCACCGCGGGACGCGGCTGGGTGCGGCAGCTGGAGACGCCGCCCACTGAGCGCGCCGCCCGGACACTGCAGCAGGCCAGGGCCGCCTCGCAGGCCGGCCTGGACGCCTGGCGCAACGCGGCCTCGGTCAACTGACCGGACCACCGCCGAGCTCGGCCCGCAGCGTCCGCTTGATGATCTTCCCGGTCGGGTTGCGCGGCAGCGGCTCGATCCGGAAGAACACGTGCGCCGGGACCTTGAAGGCGGCCAGCCGGGCACCGACGTGCGCGCGCAGCTCCGTCGCGTCGGCGGTCGCGCCCGGGCGCAGCCGGACCACCGCCGCGACCTCCTCGCCCAGCAGCGGGTGCGGCAGGCCGAGCACCGCGACGTCCGCGACCGCCGGGTGGTCGTGCAGCACGCCCTCGACCTCCACGCAGTACACGTTCTCGCCGCCGCGGATCACCAGGTCCTTGAGCCGGTCGACCACGTAGATCTCGCCATCCCGCACGCAGGCCAGGTCGCCGGTGTGGAACCAGTCCTCGGTGAAGGCGGCGGCGGTGGCCTCGGGCTGGTTCCAGTAGCCGCGGAACACGGCCTGCCCGCGCAGCCACAGCTCGCCGACCTCGCCGTCGGGCAGCGCCTGCCCCGCGCCGTCCGCGATCCGCACCGCGAGCGCGGGGCAAGGGCGGCCGATGCTGTCGGGGTGTTCCAGGTAGCGGGCGCCGACGTTGGCGATCACTCCGCCGCAGGTCTCGGTGAGCCCGTAGCCGTTGCGGGCCTCGACCCGGCCGTCGAACCGGCGGCGGATCCGCCTGGCCAGGTCCGGCGGGGCGGCGGCGCCACCGGTGTTGATCATCGCCAGGCCGGGCAGCCGGTGCTCCGTGGCATCGGCCGCGTCGAGCAGGCCCAGGGCGGTGGCCGGCACCCCGCTGTAGGTGGTGACCCGGTGCCGGGTGATCAGCTCCAGGGCCGTCGCCGGGTCCCACTTGCGCATCAGCACCGCCGTGCCGCCGTTGCTCATCAGGGGGAAGAGCGTGGTGAAGGCGGCCACGTGGAAGAACGGGAAGGTCAGCAGGACCGTCTGCGGCTGGATCCGGGCGAGGTCCCGGCCGGCGGTCAGCGCCGAGGTGGCGGCGAAGAAGCGCGGGCCCACGGTGGCCGCGCACCAGGCGGACTGGGTGGCGACCACGCCTTTGGGGCGGCCGGTGGTGCCGGAGGTGTACATGATGGTGGCGTCGTCCTCGGGGGAGATCGCCACCTCGGGGGCCGACACACCGTCAGCGGGGGGCGGCAGCTCCTCGAACCGCTCGACCCGCTCGCCGGTCGCGGGACCGGGTACCCCGACGGTCAGCAGCCAGGGCCGCTCGGGCTGGGCGGCCAGCCAGGGCGCCACCCGCTCGGCCCGCTCGGGATCGGTGACCAGCAGCCCGGGCCGGCAGTCGTCCAGCGCGTGGGCCAGCTCCTCGGCCTCCCACCAGGCGTTCAGCGGCACCGCGATCAGCCCGGCCAGCTGGGTGGCCCAGAACGCGACCTGCCACTCCAGCAGGTTGCGCATCGCGATCGCCACCCGGTCGCCGGGGCGCAGCCCGTACTCGGCCAGACAGCGGTGCGCCAGCGCGGCGGCGGCCGCGTAGTGCGAGGCGAAGGTGTGGCTGCTGTCGTCCAGCACCAGGAAGGGGCGGTCGCCGTGCGCCCTGGTGGACTCCAGGAAGTCGCGCAGCACGGCGGGCCCGTTGACGTACCGTCGGCCCCGTGGCGTCTCGACGGCGTGGAACGGCGTGCCGGGGGCCGAGAGCGCGGCCTGCACCCGGGCGACGACGGCGAGCGAGCTGCTGGACGGGGTGGTCATCGGCGCGTCCTCATCGACGAGGGGGTACCACGAAGAGGGGGCGGCGGGCCGCTTCCTGGGCGACCCGCCGCTGCTACGGAGCGCCGGCTACAGACCGAGCGACTTGGCGATGATCGTCTTCATGACCTCGCTGGTTCCGCCGTAGATCCGGAACACCCGGTTGTCGGTGTAGAGACGGGCGATCGGGTACTCCAGGATGTAGCCGTAACCGCCGTGCAGCTGCAGGCACTTGTCGATGACGACCGAGGCCGCCTCGGTGCAGAAGAGCTTGGCCTCGGCGGCGTCCGCCACGGTCAGCTGGCCGTTCTGGTACAGCTCCAGGGCCTGGTCGACCATCGCCTCCATCGCGGTGACCTGGGACTTGCAGTCGGCCAGCACGAACTTGGTGTTCTGGAAGTCGGCCACCGCCTGGCCGAAGACCTTGCGCTCCTTGACGTACTTCAGCGCGAAGTTGACCGCCGCCGCGGCCGCCGCGTAGCCGCCGACCGCGATCGCCAGGCGCTCCTGCACCAGGTTGTGGGTCAGGTAGCTGAACGCCTTGCCCTCCTCGCCGAGCAGGTCGGCCACCGGGACCTTGACGTCGACGAAGGAGAGCTCGGCGGTGTCGGAGGTGCGCAGGCCGATCTTCTCCAGCTTGCGGCCGACCGAGTAGCCCTCGGACTTGGTGTCCACGCAGAGGATGGACATGCCGGCCCGGCGGTTGGCCGGGTCGTACGGGCTGGTGCGGGCGACCACCAGGACCATGTCGGCGACCACGCCGCCGGTGATGAAGGTCTTGGCGCCGTTGAGGACGTAGTGCGTACCGTCCTCGGAGAGCTTGGCGGTGGTGGTGATGCCGGCGAGGTCGGAACCGGTGCCCGGCTCGGTCATCGCGATCGCGGTCATCCTGTCGCCGGAGACGAAGTCCGGCAGCCAACGCTGCTTCTGCTCCTCGTTGGCGTACTCCAGCAGGTACGGCAGCACCAGGCCGGTGTGCACGCCGGAGGAGCCGAAGCTCACGCCCGCGCGGTGGACCTCCTCGGTGATGATCGCCTGGTACTTGAAGCCGGTCTCGCCCGCGCCGCCGTACTCCTCCGGCACCTCGATGCCGAAGACGCCCAGGTCGCCGAGCTTCTTGTAGAACTCGCGCGGCGGGTGGCCGGCGGCCTCCCAGCTCTCGTGGACCGGGACGACCTCCTTGGCGATGAAGTCGCGGATGGTGGCGCGGAACGCCTCGTGGTCCTCGTTGTACACAGTCCGGCGCACGACGGCGCTCCCTTCGCACAGGGGTTGATCGCTGGCTAAGTTAATCCCCAGTAGCTTTCCTGTCCAGACTCCTCGCGCGGCCGCCGTGTCACAGATCGCGACGGCACGCTGTGCTGCGGCGGTGGACCAGCGGGGCCTTTATGTGAATCATTGCTAGCCACGGACAGGAGCTGTGGGGCGAGCCGCCCCAGGAGGTGCGCGGATGGTGCGGGAGAGCCGGGCGGGAACGGTCGCGGCCCCGGCGCGCCGACCGCGGGGGCGCCGGACGCAGATCCTGCTGGCGGCCGCCGAGCAGTTCCACCGCCGCGGCTACCACCAGGTGGCGATGGCCGAGGTGGCCGCCGCGGTCGGGATCACCGCGCCGGCGCTCTACCGGCACTTCCGGGGCAAGCCCGAGCTGCTGCGCCAGGCCGTGCGCGGCGGTCTCGCCGAGCTCGGCGAGGCCGTCGGCCGGGCGAGCGCGATGGCGTCCGGGCGCCCAGCGGACGGAAGCGCCCCGGACGGAAGCGCACCGGGCGGGGGTCTGTCGGGCCGGGGTCTGTCGGGCGGGGGCGGGCCGGCGGCGCTGGCCGAGGCGCTGGCCGCCGTCGCGCTGGACCAGCGCGCGCTCGGCACCCTCTGGCAGCGCGACGCCCGACTGCTGCCCACCGCCCAACGGGCCGAGCTGCGCCGCACGCTGCGCGGCTGCGTCCGCGCGGCGGCCCGGCTGCTGACCGATGCCAAGCCGGAACTGGCGGACGATCAGGCCGAGTTGATGGTCTGGTCGGCCCTCTCGGTGGCCGGCAGCCTGTCGTACCACACCTTCGCCCCGCCGCGCCGTCGCTTCGAGCGGCTGCTGGCCGAGCTGCTGCTCGGGATCTTCTCGACAGCTCCTGACGAACCGTCAGGAGAGCTGCGGGGGGAGCGCGGGCTGCCGTCGGCGCCGGCCGGTCGCCGCGAGGAGCTGCTCGCCGCCGCCGTCCGCCTCTTCGACGAGCGCGGTTTCGACAACGTCAGCACCGACCGGCTCGGCGCTGCGGTCGGGATCGCGGGCCCGAGCCTCTACAAGCACTTCCCCGCCAAGGCGGACCTGCTGGCCGCCGCCCTGGTCCGCTGCCGGGAGCGGCTCTGGCACGAGGTGGCGACCGCACTGGCGGCTCCCGGCGATCCGGGCGCGGTCCTGGGCCACGGGATCACCGCCTATGCGGACTTCGCCCGCCGCCACCACCACTACCTGGGCGCGATGGTGAGCGAGACCGAGCGGCTGGCCGATTCCGACCTCAAGTCCGCGCTGGACTTCCGTCGCGACTTCCTGCGGATCTGGGTCCAACTGCTGCAGCAGGTCCACCCGGAGTACGACAAGGCCGAGGCGCGGATCCGGGTGCACGCGATGTTCGCGCTGGTCAACGACGGCGTCCGGCAGCCCGCTTGGCGGCGCGGCGAGGAACTCGCGCCACGACTCGAGCAGTTGGCGCGCACCGTGCTGGGGCTGCGGAACGGGTGAGGGGGTGGGCCCGAAGCCGGGCCCACCCCCTCACCGCGGCCGGATCAGCCCGCGGCCGGCACCCCGTGCACCGCGTGGATGTAGCCGAGGTTGCCCTGCAGCGCGCCGATGTTGCCCGAGTTGCCCGCCATCAGGGCGGAGTTGTTCTGGTTGCTGCCGCCGGCGCCGGTGGCCACCTGCTGCGCGGCGTTGTTGTTGCCGGTCACACTGCCGACCACGTTTCCGGAGCCCCAGTTGCTGACCACGCTGGCGTTGGAACTGTTCCCGGCTCCGGCGCCGTTGTCGGCCTGCGCGCTGCCGATGCCGAGGACGAGGAAGGCGCCGAGCGCGGTGATCGCGGTGAGGGCACGAGTACGGGACACGATGGTCTCCCTAGGAGTGCTGGTATTGCTGCGAGTTGGCGTCTGCGAGGTGGCCGCCCCGCCAACGCCGGTTGCCTGACGTCGCGTTGTCAGGATCACCCGGTCGGCCGCCGGGAAGCCAGCAATTCCGTACCAATTAGCTCAATGGGGTCATAAGAGCTGGAAATCCATCGAAAGAGGTTTGGGCCGCCCGCGAATTGGGGGCGGGGTTAAGCGGTGGCCCGGTGATTGTCAGACTGGCAGACTGGGGCCTCATGTCTGAAGGTCAGGAGAACCTGCGCACGACCGAGGTCGACCTCGGCGGCCTCGTCAGCGTCCTCGCCACCCATCTCTACTCCACCCCGCTGGTCGCGCTGCGCGAGCTGGTGCAGAACGCGCACGACTCGCACACCCGGCGCCGCCTGGAGGACCCGGCCGGTGCCGACGCCCACCAGCCCCGGATCCGGGTGCGCGGGAACACGGCGGCCCGGACCGTCGCGATCGAGGACACCGGCGCCGGCCTGACCGAACCCGAGATCCACGCCTACCTGGCCACCGTCGGCACCGGCTACACCCGGCTGCTGCGCGAGGTCACCGGCAACGAGCAGCTGATCGGCGCCTTCGGCCTCGGCTTCCTGTCCGCCTTCTCGGTGGCCGAGGAGGTCACCGTCACCACCACCTCGCACCGCGAGCCCACCCTCGGCCACCGCTACCGCAGCCGCGGCGGCGAGCAGTACAGCGTCGAGCCGGTCGCCGCCCGTCCCGAGCCGGGCACCGCGGTCGAACTGACCCTCAAGCCCGAGCACGCCCACCTGGCCGACGAGCAGGCGCTGCGCGAGGTGCTGGGCCGGTACTGCGTGCTGCTGTCGATCCCGGTCTACGTCGGCGAGGACGAGCAGCCGGTCAACAACATCCCGGTGCCCTGGCGCACGGGGGTACCCGGAGGCTGGGGGACCATTCCGCAGGCGCGCCAGCACGCCGCCCGGATGGCCTTCGCCACCGCCTTCGGGCGCCGCTTCGAACCGCTGACGGCGTTCCCGTTCGAATCCACCGATCCCGAGACGGACGCGGTCGGCCTGCTCTGGGTGCAGGACGGCGGCAGCTACGGCAGCAGCGACAACCGCGACCTGGCCGTCTACCTGCGCGGCATGCTGCTGGCCGAGGACGCCCGCGAGCTGCTGCCCAGCTGGGCCGGGTTCATCGGCGGCGTGGTCGAGTCCAACCGGCTGACCCCCACCGCCAGCCGCGAGGACCTGCAGCGCGACCAGCACTACCGGGCGCTGCAGCAGGCGCTGACCGAGGCCATCATCAACGGCCTGTACGAGACCGCCCGGCTGCACCCCGCCGCCTGGCGCCGGATCCTGGCCCGGCACGGCCAGGACCTGCTCGGCGCCGCGCTCTGCGACGAGCGGCTGTTCACCCTGCTCGCCGACGACGTCCCGGTGCCCACCTCGCAGGGCGATCTGACGGCGGGTGCGCTGCGCGCGGCCGGTGGCGGGGCGGTGCACGTCGCGCTCGGCTCCGGCGGCGGCTTCGAGGAGATGCTGTACCGGGCGATGCGGGTGCCGATCGCGCGCGGCGACCGGTACGCCGTACTGCCGTTCCTGCGCCGCTACGCCCAGCTGCGGGACTGCCGGATCGTCGAACTCGGCGGCGAGAGCGGCAACCGCGAGCTGTTCCGCGACCCCGAGCAGCCGCTGCCCGCCGAGGAGACCGGCTGGCTGGCCGCCGCGCTGGCCGACCAGGGCGAGCAGCTGGTGCCGGCCCGGTTCGACCCGCCCGGGCTGCCGCTGGTGCTGGTCCCGGACCGGGAGGCCGAGCTGAAGGCCCGGATCGAGGACGACCAGGCGGACGCCCGGATCCCGTCCGCCGCGCTGCGCCTGGCCCGGGCCTTCACCGCCCGCACCGACGGCACGGTCAAGGCCCGGCTCTACCTGAACACCGCCTCGCCGGCCGTCCAGGACCTGCTGCGTGCCTACCGGGCCGGCCACACCGGCGCCGCCACGGCGGCCGCGCTGCTCCGCTCACTCAAGGTGATCATGGCCGCGGCCGGCTCGGACGGCGCCCAGGGCGGCGACCTGACGGCGGCCCTGGCCGGGGTGGGGACGGCGGTCGCGGCGCTCACCGCCTCGGCCGACGCGGTGTCAGTGGACCTCGGCACACTGTTCGGAAACGACGAGCCGGGGGAGCACGCCTGATGACCACCGATATCTGGGGCTGGGTCCACGACACCCATGGACAGCTGGTCGAGGCCGGCCAGCACCGCCTGGCCACCGCGCTGGTGGAGATCGCCGGCCACGCCGTCGACGGGCGCAACGAGCAGCTCGACGCGCTGTACCCCGAGGCCGTCGCCTCGGCCAGGGCGCTCGGCCTGCCCTGGGTCGAGGTCTTCCTGCGGCACTGGCGGCTGCAGAACCTGCTGAACAAGCGTCACCAGGGCGAGCAGGCGATGACCGAGGCGGTCTCGCTGCTGGAGTTCGCGCACCGCGAGGAGACCGCCGGCTGCCCGCAGTCGGTCTGCACGGTGCAGGACTTCACCATCTGCCACGCCAACATCGACGGCCCCGGCTACGTCCCCGAGCGGCTCGCCGTCCTCGAGGAGGCGTTGGAGCGGGTCGAGCCGGCCCGGGCCTGCTTCGACTGCCTCTCCCGCGAGTACGCCGACACCCTGGAGGACGACGGCCGGGCCGAGGCCGCGCTCGCCCACCTGGACCGGGCCAAGACCCGGATCCAGGCGGCCGGCGAGTCGGTCTCGCTCTCCTTCGGCCACGCCCGGGCCTCCGCGCTCTACCGGATCGGCCGAATCGAGGAGGCGCTCGACTCGCTGGCCGCCGCCGAGCAGGCCTACACCGCCGCCGGGAACGTGCTGGACGAGGACGACCTGCGCAAGGGCGGGGTGATCCGGGCCCGGCTGCTCGCCACCCTGGGCCGCTGGGACGAGGCGCTGGAGCAACTCCCGTCCACCGCCGACGCCGACGGCTTCGCCGACATCCGGCACCGCTGGGCCGAGGCGGTGGAACTGCTGGTCGCCGCCGACCGGTACCCGAACGACGCCCGCCTGGGCGTCCGGCTGGCCCACTGGGTCTCCTACCTGGACGCGGCCGGCTCGCACCGCCCCTGCCTGGACCTGGCGCTGGCGGCCGGGCGGCTGGCGGTACGGCGCGGGGCACGGGAGGTCGCACTCGCCCTGGTCGCCACCGCCGAGCGCAAGCTCGCGCTGCTGCGCCGCACCGACCAGGTGACCGGACCGCTCGCCGAGCTGGCGGCGGCCGCGCGCGCCCTGCCGGTGCCGCACCTGCCGGTGCCGCCGCTGGAGCTGCTGGTCCGGCTGGGCGAGCGGGACGGCGAGGTGGACCCGGAGGCGGACCTCGACCTGCTGGCGGCCGCCTGGCAGCAGCTCGGCGGTTCCTCGGCGGACGCCCGGGCGGGCAGCACCGACCTGCTGCTCAGCCTGGCCGGTCTGCTCGCCTCCCTGGGACACGAGCAGGCCTCCGCCGAACTGCTCTGGGCCCGCCTGGAGCAGGACCCGGGGCACCAGGACCTGATCGGCATGCTCACCAGGGTGCTGATCGAGGCCCGGGACGGCGAGCAGGTCCGCCGACTCGCCGACCGGGTGGCCGCCGCGAGCCCCGGTGACGCGCACTGGATCCGGGCCCGCTGGGCGCTGGCCGAGAGCCGTTGGGCGCAGGCCATCGAGGAGGTCGAGGCGCTGCTGGTCCTGGAGCCGGAGCGGATCAACCCGCGCCGGCTGGCCGCCGCCGCGGCCACCGAACTGGGCGACCACCCGACGGCGCAGCGGCTCTACTTGGAGCTGCTGGAACACGCGCTGCCCGCCGAGGACGCTTCGCCCGAGGAGCAGTACCGGACCGTCCAGACCCCCGACCTCTGGCACCTGATCACCGCGGCCAGCGCCAACCGCGACTGGGAGGTGGTCCGCGCCACCGGCGCCCGGCTCGGCATCGAGTTCGACCAGCCGGACGGCCCGGTCGACGAGGAGTGGCAGTACGTCACCGTGCGGGCCCGGCGCACCGACGGCGGGCAGAGCGACCTGCCGGCCGTGCGGACCGGCCCAGCCACCGCGCGGATCCTGCCGGTGCTCGGTGAGGAGGTCCCGCTCAACCACCGCGACGTGGTGGTCTTCGGCCCCGCGCTGCTGGAGCCGGCGCCCGCCGCGGACGCGCCCGAGGAGGAGCGCGAGCGGTGGCGGCCGACCTTCGAGCTGCTCACCCTGCTCGACCCGGCGGGCTACACGACCTACTTCCTGGACGGCGCCTGGCCGGGACCCGAACGGTGGGACGAGCTGCGCACGGCAGTGCGCGGCGCCGGCTACGGGATCTGGGCGTACAGCGGCGACCAGTACATGATCACCGACCCGGGCTCCGACGAGGGCGGTCTGCCCGGCATCTACGCCGCCCTCGGCGTGCCGCCGACCGCCTCGGCGGCGCAGGCGGACGCGCTGGTCGCGCGGCTGACCGCCGGCTGGCCGCACCCGCTGGCCTGGCCGGCGCTGGCCAAGGCGGCCGGCGGCGACATCGCCCGGCACGAGGAGATCGTCGAGCGCTACGGACTCTGAGCCGTACCGGGTGACCGTCGGGCGGATCGTCAGCTCGTGGCTGTCCGCCGGTCACCGGACCGTCGTATCGTCGGCTCCGCTGCGCCTTCCCGTACATATGCGTCGCAGGACGCGGTCGGGCAAGGTGGAGTCGAAGATCACCAGCGCTGCTGGCTGACGGTGGACGAGCGGTAGTGAACGAGGAGCGGCAGTGCCCAAGCAGGCCCGACCGGGCGGCGGCAGGAAGAACGACGCGAGCACCAGGCGAAGCGGTGCCCCCGTCCCGCCCGCCGAGGCGCCGCCGACCGAGGGGCTGCTGGGCAATGCCGCCCCGCCGTCCGAACAGGTCCAGCTGATCCCGCTGGCGCCGCTGCCGCAGGAGACCGAGGGGCTGCTGACGCCCGCGCCGGAGGGCGGGGCTGCGGCGGAAGCCGCTGCGGCGGAGGCCGCTTCGGCGGAGACCGCTTCGGGGGAGGCCGCCACGGGGGAGGCTGCCACGGAAGAGGCCGCTTCGGGGGAGGCCGCCTTCGAGGAGACCGCCGAGCATCCGGCGCCGGCCGCCGACCGCGACCCCGAGGAGCTCGACGACTTCTCGGTCTTCGCCGCATTCGGTGGCGGCTCCGAGGACACCCTGACCCCCGAGGTCTGGCGCGCCGTCGGCTACCACCCTCCCAGCGGCGCCTTCCCGACGCTGCGTCAGGGCGCGCCCGGCGAGGCCCCCTGGCCCGACCGGATGCGCACCCTGCTGCGCACCCCGATGTCCGAGCGCCCCGCCTTCGAACGCACCGCGCGCGAGGCCAAGACCGAGGCCACCGCACGCAGCGTCCCCCGGGTGCTCGACCTCACGCTGCGGATCGGCGAACTGCTGCTGGCCAGCGGCGAGAGCGCCGAGGACGTCGAGGCCGCGATGCTCGGCGTCACCCACGCGTACGGGCTGGACCGCTGCGAGCCGCAGGTGACCTTCACGCTGATCTCGATCTCCTACCAGCCCTCGCTGGTCGAGGCCCCCGTGACCTCCGCCAGGGTGGTGCGCCGCCGCACCTCCGACTACACCCGGCTGGCCGCCGTCTACCGACTGGTCGCGGACATCACGGCGGAGGAGATCACGGTCAACGACGCCTACCGCCGGCTCGCCGTGGTCCGCCGCAACCGGCACCCCTACCCGGCCTGGCTGCTCTCGGCGACCGCCGGTCTGCTGGCCGGGGCGGCCACCTTCCTGGTCGGTGGGCAGGTCGACGCCAAGGCCTGGCTGGTCTTCCTGAACGCGCTGGTCGCGGCGGTGGTCGGCGACCGGCTCGCCTCCATGGTGGCGGCGCGCGGACTGCCGGAGTTCTACCAGTTCGTGCTGGCCGCGATGCCGGCCGCCGCCTCCGGCATCCTGCTCTCGCTCAACCACCTGGGCCTGCGCGGCTCGGTGGTGATCACCGGTGGGCTGTTCGCGCTGCTGCCCGGACGAGCCCTGGTGGCCGCCGTTCAGGACGGCCTGACCGGCTTCTACATCACCGCGGCCGCACGCCTGCTCGAGGTGGTCTACCTGGTGGCGGGCATCGTGATCGGCGTGATGCTGATCCTCTACGCCGGGGTCAACGTCGACGCCCAGCTGAAGCCGGACGAGAGCCTGATCGGGGTCCGGAACCCGCCGGTCCAGCTGGTCGCGGCGATGCTGCTGACGCTGGCCTTCGCCATGCTGCTGCAGACCAGCCGCCGCAGCCTGGCCATGGTGACCCTGAACAGCGGGATCGGCTGGGCCGTCTACGGCGTGCTGGCCTACAACGCCAAGATCTCGGCGATCGTCGCCACCGGGATAGCGGCCGGTGTGGTCGGCCTCTTCGGACAGCTGATGGCCCGTTACCGCTACGCCTCGGCGCTGCCGTACGTGACCGCCGCGCTCGGCCCGCTGATGCCGGGGTCGGCGCTCTACCTGGGGATGCTCTCGTTCGCCCAGGGCCACCCGTCGGCCGGCCTGGTCTCGGTCAGCCGGGCGGCCGCCATCGCGATGGCGCTGGCCATCGGCGTGAACCTGGGGGGCGAGGTGGCCCGGCTGTTCATGAAGGTCCCGGGCCCCGAGGCGCTCGGTGGGCGGCTGGTGCCGTACCTGACGGGGCCGCGCCGCGCGGCGAAACGTACCCGCGGCTTCTGATCAGCCGTTAGTCCGTACGAACAGCGCACCGCACAAGCAGGGAGGAGGAACCGACGATGCTGACCGCAGGGGTGGTGGACAGCTACCGCGAGCACATCGTCGCCGCGCACAAGCAGCCGCTCTTCCTCCTGCTGGTCGGGTTCATCAGCTCCTTCCTCTTCATCCGGTTCAGCGTCCGGATGATCCGGGCCCAGGTCCGCTGGTGGCCGGGGAACATCAAACCGGGCGGGCTGCACATCCACCACATGGTCTTCGGCGTGGGCTGCCTGCTGGTCTCCGGGATCGGGGTCTTCGCAACCAACGGCGGACACCCCTGGATCGACTGGTTCGGACTGCTCTTCGGGATGGGCTGCGGGCTGGTGCTGGACGAGTTCGCGCTGATCCTGCACCTGGAGGACGTCTACTGGAGCGAGCAGGGCCGCAAGTCGGTGGACGCGGTGATCCTCGGCATCCTGTTCACCGCGCTGCTGCTGACCGGGTACGCGCCGCTCGGGGTGGTGCCGGGGCAGGGCAGTTCGGGCTGGTCGGGGCAGTGGGGGCTGGTCGCGGTGATCTCCGTCAATGCCGTGCTCTCGGTCATCGCGCTGATCAAGGGCAAGCTGTGGACCGGGCTGCTCGGCATCATGGTCCCCGGTCTCTCCTGGATCGGCGCGATCCGGCTGGCCCGGCCGTCCAGCCCCTGGGCGCGCTGGCGCTACGCCGACCGGCCGCGCCGTCGGGCCCGGGCGCTGCGCCGCGAGCGGCTGCTGCACGCGCGCGCCGACCGGGCCCGCACCTGGCTCTTCGACCTGATCGCCGGCGCACCCGACAAGGTCCCCGCGCACCACACCGCCACCCACCGGATGGCCGAGGCGATGGCCGCCCGGGCCGCCGCGCACCTGGACCCGGCCCGGGCCGGCCACACCGCGCAGCCGGTCGAGCGGGCCGCGGACCAGCGCCGCCGCACCGTCCAAGCCGGCCGGGCCCGCTCGTACCGCACCCGGGCGCCACGCCGTCGGGCCTGATCGACCGTCAGGGTCCTGCGTCGACGATCTCACCCGCCCGGCCGCATGTAGCTACCCCTGACCGACTGTCAGATTTGAGAATATTGCGTCAAGTGACGGGATGGTCACGTGATGGGATATTTCGTTGATCTTTGGGCGGCTTGTCGGACATGAGGTTTCCCTGGTGCCACGCAGACTCCGGCTCACCCTGCTGCTGGCCCTGACCGTACTGGCCGGGTCGCTCGCCAGCCCTGCCGTCCCGTCGGCGGGCGCGGTGCCGTCGGCCGTCGCCGTCGCCGAGGACCCGGTGCCGTCAACCGTCGCCGTCGCCGAGGACCCGGCGCCGTCAGCTGTCGCCGTCGCCGAGGAACCGGCGGCGCCCGACGGAGCGCCGTACCCGTCCACCGGTGAGATCGCCCAGGCCCAGGCCGAGGCCGATCGACGGGCCCGGGCCGCCACCGCCATCGAGGCCCAGCTGGCCGGTGCCAAGACCGAACTCGACCGGGCCGCGCTGGTGGCGGAGCAGGCCGTGGAGGCCTACAACGGAGCCCAGGTCAGGCTCGCCGCGGCGCGCACTGCGGCCGCAGCCGCCACCGCCCGGGCAGCGGCGGCGCAGGCGGCCCGGGCCGAGGCCGCCGAGGACGCCGCGAGCCTGGCCGCCGCCACCTACCGGGCCGGCACCACCCCCGAACTCTCCGCGATCGACGCCCTGCTGGGCGCCCGAGGCCCGCGCGCCGCCGGTGAGCAGGCCGCCGCGGTGGGCGCGGCCGGGCGCACCACCCGGCAGATCCTGGACGCGGCCACCGCCACCGCCCAGGCCGCCGCCGAGGCCGCACGGGCCGCCTCGGACGCGACCGACACGGCCGAGCGGGCCGCCGGCGCGGTCGAGCAGGCCAAGGCCCAGGCGCAGGCCCGGGTGACCGAGCAGCAGCAACTGGTGGTCGGGCTCGACAGGCGACGCGAGCGGCTGCTCGGCGAACTGGCCGCCGCCCGCGACACCACCGTCGAGCTCGAACTCCGGCGCCAGGCGGCGCTGGAGGCGATCGCGGCCAAGCAGGCGGAGGAGGCAGCCAAGGCCGCGGCCGCCGCCCGGGCCCAGCAGGAGGCCGAGGCCCAGGCCGACGCGGCGCGGGCCCAGGCCGACGCGGCGCGGGCCCAGCACCCGGACGCGGCACCGCCCAAGGCGGCCCCCTGGTCCGAGGTCGGCGCCCAGGCGGCGCTCGACTTCGCCCGCGCCAAGCTCGGCCTGCCGTACATCTGGGGCGGCGAAGGCCCGACCGGCTACGACTGCTCCGGCCTGACCATGCTGGCCTGGCGCCAGGGCGGCAAGCGGCTGACCCACTTCGCCGCCGACCAGTACGCCGAGTCCACCCCCGTGAACTACCGTCAGCTGCGCCCCGGCGACCTGGTCTTCTGGACCCACACCGGCCGCGCCGCCGACATCTACCACGTGGCCATCTACCTCGGTGACGACCAGATCATCGAGGCCCCCCGCCCCGGCGCGGCGATCAAACAGGCCAGCCTCTGGATCATGGGCCCACCAGACTTCTACGCCCGCCCGTAGGCGCCGGCCGGGCGGCCGGAAAATCGGATGCCGCGGGCCTGCGGGCGGGCCTACCGTGGCGGGATGAGCAGCGACGTACCGATCGAGATCCGTGCCATCGACGAGGACGGGCTGGCCGCCTGGGGCAGCGCGGTGAGCGTCGGCTTCATGCGGGCAGGCCTGCCGGACGGGGTGGAGTTCCGTCGGCTGCGGCTGTTCCCCGGGCGTACCCTCGGCGCCTTCGACGGGGACCGGGTGGTCGCCACCCTGCGCAGCACGCCCAACCAGCTGACGCTGCCCGGCGGTGCGCTGCTGCCGGTCTCCGCGATCACCGGCGTGACGACCGCTCAGACCCACCGGCGGCGCGGCCTGCTCACCCGGCTGATGGGGCAGGACCTGGCGGCCGCCCGCGAGCGCGGCGAGTCGGTGGCGATCCTGATCGCCGCCGAGTACGGCATCTACGGCCGCTTCGGCTTCGGCCCGGCCACCCGGCTGCACGGTTGGCAGATCGACCTCAAGCGGGCCCGCGGCCTGCGCGCCGACCTCCCCGGCGCGGTCGGGGGCCGGTTGGACCTGGTCGGTATGGCCGAGCTCGGCAAGATCGGCCCGGCGCTGCACGAGAGTTGGCGTCACCGCCAGCCCGGCGCGATCGGCCGGGACGAGGCGTTCTGGAAGATGGCCACCGGTGAGCTCGCCCCGCCCGGCACGGACTGGAAGGAGCCGTTCGCGGTCGTCCACCGGGACGCCGCCGGCACCGTCACCGGCCTGGCGACCTACCGGGTCAACGACCAATGGGACGGCGCCTACCCCGACTGCACGCTGACGGTGACGGACTTCCTCGCCCTGGACCGGGCGACCGCCGTCACCCTGTGGCGCTACCTGCTCGGGGTCGACTGGGTCAGCCGGGTGGTGGTGGAGAACGTCGGCCCCGACGATCCGCTGCCGCTACTGCTGAACGACCCCCGTGCGGCGGTGCCGCACACCGACAACTTCGACTTCATGTGGCTGCGGGTGCTCGACCTGCCGACCGCCTTCGGGGCTCGGAGCTACGCCGGCCCGGGGCGGGTGGTGTTGGAGGTGGCCGACCCCGACGGGTACGTGGCAGGCCGCTGGGCCCTGGAGGCGGACGCCGACGGGACCGGCCGGGCGGTGCCCAGCACCGAGGAGCCGGACCTCGCGCTCACCGCCTCGGCGCTGGGCAGCCTCTACCTGGGCGCCGAGTCGGCCGCCCGGCTGGCGGCGGCCGGGCTGGTCGAGGAGCGGCACCCGGGCGCGGCCTTCTCGCTGGACCGGTTGCTCTCCACCCCGCTCAAGGCCTGGAACCCGGACGGCTTCTGACGGTTCGTCACAGATACGGTCCGTCACGGATGGGGTGCTACTTGGCGGTGCGGCCTATGGTCGGCAGGATGAACTCCTGGATCAGCCCCTTGGCGTCCCGCACGATCGGGCGGAAGACCCGGTAGCGGGACAGGCTGACCACCCGCGCCGCCATCGGCGTGGAGCGCTTGACGAACTCGCGGGTCCGTTCGGTCTCCGGCGTCCGGTCGAAGACCCAGTAGAGGACGACGATCATCAGGTGCAGCCAGAGCAGGTCGGGGAGCAGCTCGACCAGCTCGGGGTCGAGCTTGCGGGCCAGGTCGGAGCCCAGCAGCACTTCTCGGAACAGATCGACCGCGGTGGCCCGGGCCCGGTGGGACTCGTTGGCGAACGGGCTCAGCGAGCTGTTCGGGTCGGCGGCGGTGCGGAAGAACTGGGCGGCGAACTCGTGGTACGCCGCCGCGCAGTCCAGCCAGGACAGCAGGGCGATCTCCAGCCGGTCCGCGAACTCGGTGTGGCCGCGCAGGCGCTCTCTGGCGTCCGCCGCGTGCTCGTGGGTCATCCGGTCGTAGAAACCCTGGATCAGGAATTCCTTCGACTCGAAGTAGTAGTAGGCGTTTCCGACCGAGATCCCGGCCTCGGCGGCGATCGCGCGCATGGTGGTCTTCTCGTAGCCGCGTTCCTGGAAGAGCCGCATCGCGGTCTCCAGGATCAGCGCGCGGGTCTGCTCGCTCTTGCCGGTCTTGGGGCGGGCGCGACCCCCCGGCAGCTCGGCTGCCTGTGCGGCGGCCGGGGTGGGCTCGCTCGCGCCGGGGCTGCTGCCGGTCTGCCCCGCCGGGGTCCTCTCGTCATCCACAGGGACTGAGCCTAGCCGTGCCGCGAGCGGCGGTTGTCGGCGCGACCGGCCACGCGGCGACGGCAGCGGCGGTGCTGGTAGTGGTGCTGGTGTCGGTGGTACCGGATGCCCCCTCCGCATCCGGTACCACCGCCCTGCGGGGAGCGGTCATGGGCGGGCGGGCCGCGGCTGCGGTCGCCGTGGCGGTCGCACCGATGCGTGGCGCTGGTGGATCCGTCGACCACGGCTGGGTCGGTAGGCCACCCAGGCCGTGTCGCGGCTGGCGACGCGTACCTCTGCGGCATGGCTGACAGCTGTGCAGTCCACCGGGACCACTCCGTTTCGAACGCGTTCAAAGACCGTCGGCGGAGACTGTATCGCCGACTTTGAACGCGTTCAAGTCCAACCCGAGGGAGCCGTGGCAGGATGAGGAGGTGATCCACACCGATGTCTCGATCCGCCCAGGTGGCCCCGCCGACGCGGCGGCCGTGGCCGAACTGCACGCCAACAGCTGGCGCACCGCGTACGCCGGGATCGTCCCGGCCGAGGCGCTGGGCGAGGGGCTGGCCGAGCAGCGGCAGGAGGTCTGGTCGATCCGGCTCACGGCCGACTACGGCGAGCCGGCCAACACGCCGCGGTTGCTGATCGCGGAGACCGCAGCCGGGGAGCTCGTCGGCTTCGGCTACCTGGTCCCGCAGCCCGACGGCCGCGTGCTGCTGGACAACCTGCACGTCCGCCCCGGTCACACCGGCGCCGGGACCGGGGCCGCACTGCTGGGCGAGGCACGGGCCTGGGTCGCGCGGGAGCACCCGAAGTCGGCGCTCTATCTGGAGGTGCTGCGCGCGAACCGCCGGGCCGTCGCCTTCTACGAGCGGGCCGGGGGTGTCCGCACCGGCGAGGGGTGGGGCGTCTTCCCGGGCGGGGTCGAGCTGGCGGAGTACGAGTACACCTGGGCGCGCCCGTAGCAGGCGTGGGCTTCGGGGGCGGGCGGCGGGGCGGGTGTCAGCGGCGGGCTGGGACTCGGGCAGTTGCGGGCGAGGCCAGCCACCGGGTGCCGACCAGTGCGACCAGCAGCGCGAGGGCCGCTGCCGCCGCCGGGAGGGCAAAGCCGGTGCCGGCGCCCCCACTCTGCTGGGCGACCGCACCGCCGAGTGCCGAGCCGGCCGAGATGCCGGTGACGATGCCCGAGACCGCGATCGCCATCCCCTCGTTCAGGGCGGCCGCCGGGAGTACGCGCTGAAGCAGCGTCATACCGGTCACCATGGTCGGCGCGGTGCCCGTCCCGGCCAGGAAGAGGGCGACCGCGAGCAGTCCCGGACCGCCGCCGAGCCCGGCGACGGTGACCGGGAGCAGCATCAGGCAGCTCATCGCGGTCAGCCCGAGCAGCAGCCGGGTGCCGGGCGCGCGGCGGGCCGGCAGCAGCCCGAAGGCCAGCCCCGAGACGCAGGAGCCGGCGGCCTGCAGGCCCAGCAGCACGCCCGCCACGGACTGGTGACCGTGCGAGCCGGCCCAGGCCAGCGTGCCGATCTCCATGGAGCCGAAGAGGATCCCGGTGACGAAGAAGACGGCCAGCAGCACCAGCGTCCCGGGGGACCGCAACGGCGAGCGCGAGCCGCCGCTCGGCGCCGCGGCGATCGGCGGCTCGGTACGGCGCTGGGCGGCGAAGAGCAGCGCGCCGGCGGTGGAGAGCGCGGAGATCGCGAGCAGCCCCGCCTCCGGGTAGAGGGTGGTGCAGAGCAGCATCCCGAGCACCGGGCCGGCCATGAAACAGAGCTCGTCCAGCACCTGCTCGAGCGAGTTGGCGCTGTGCAGCGCACTGGGGTCGGTGCCGTGCAGATGGGTCCAACGGGCCCTGGACATCCCGCCGAGGTTGGGTGCCACCGAGGCGACGAAGGAGGCCAGGCAAAGCAGCCAGCCCGGGGCGCCGCCGTGGATCAGGAACGGTGCGGCGGTGCGCGGCACGGCCGAGACCAGCGCGGTGGGGACCGAGACCCGGCTCTGCCCGTACCGGTCGACCAGCCATCCGAGCAGCGGCATGCCCAGGGCCACGCCGATCATCCCGGCCGCCGAGACGGTCCCGGCCAGCGCGTAGGAGTGGCGGCGCGCGACGATCGCGGTCAGCAGGCTGACGCCGAGCATCGAGTAGGAGAGCCGGCCGATCAGCCCGTAGAGGGTGAAGGCAAGCGCGCCGGGTGGGGCGAGGACGCGGCGGTAGGACGAGAACACAGGGCTCCAGACAGCAAGATCAAGGGGATGCCCTCAGCCTGGTCGCCCGGCCCCGGTCCGGTCCAACACCTGTTCCCAGTCATTGACGCAACTGTGTTGTCAATCCTTGTTACGCTGCCGCGCATGCCCGAGGACCTGCACCCCCGCCTACTGCGCGGCTTCGTCGCCACCGCCGAGACGCTGCACTTCGGTCAGGCGGCGGCCCGGCTGCACCTGGCGCAGCAGGCGTTGAGCCGGGACATCAAGAGCCTGGAGCGGCTGCTCGGCCGCGAGTTGTTCACCCGCACCACGCGCAGCGTCGCACTCACGGCCGCCGGGGAGCGGCTGTTGCCGCAGGCCCGGCGGCTGCTCGCGCTACAGGCCGAGATGCTCGCCCCGGCGGAGCGCGATCGGCCGGTGCTGGTCGACCTCAACAGCGCCGTGACCGGTGAGGACCTGACCGGGGAACGGATCCTGGCCGCTGCTCGGGCGGCCGACCCCGAGGTCGAGCTGCTGGCTCGCTACCACGGTGGACTGACCGCCGGAGTACGGGAGTTGCTGGCCGACCGGCTGGACGCCTCGTTCGGCTGGTTCAGCGGACTGCCGGCCGCGCTGCGCGAGCGGCTGGTGCAACGGCCGGTCCGGCTCGAACGGGTGGCGCTGCTGCTGCCGCAGACCCACCCGCTGGCCGGACGGCCGGCGATCAGGGTGGCCGAGCTGGTCGGCTCACCGGTGGACATCTGCGCGGGCAACCCGGCCACCACCGAGTGGACCGCCTTCGGTGAACGGCTGCTGGGCGAGCACGGGTTGACCGCCGCAGCACCCTTCGCACCGCCGGTCGGGGCCGCCGAGACGGCTCGCTACCTGGCCCAGCACGGCGACCCGATGCTGACCACGACGGGTGGCCCGCAGCTTCCCGGCGTGGTCACCCGCCCGCTGGTGGACCCGGTGCCGCTCACCCTCGTGAGCCTGGTGCACCGGCCCGGGCCGGTGGCCGCCGGGGTCGCGCTGCTCCTCGCCCAGGCCGCCGAACTCGGCGAGCGAGAGGGCTGGTTGACGCCGCCTCCGGCCGCCTGGATGGCGGCGGAGGACGCGGCGTTGCTCAGCTGAACGTTCCTCGCCTGGCAGTGGGCTACCTGTTGGTGGGCTACTTGTCTGCGGTGAGCTTGCCGGCCGCGCCCCAGCTGTCGGCGGGCACCTCGTGGATCCAGACCTGCACGGCCTCGGCGGGGATCTGGTAGGCGTCCACGAACGCGTCGGTGATCCGGGCGACCAGGTCGCGCTTGAGCTCGACGTCACGGGGGCCCTGCTGGATGGTGACGATGGGCATGGTGTGCTCCTCGACTCGCGGCCCGCTCCGGCCTCTCCGGTGCGTTCTGCCGACAGGAACAGTTCACCGCCCGGGGTGGGGTGTGACCCAGACCCGAATCGCTCTCGCAGCGATCACTGATCCTGATCGTTGCTGGTGGGCGCGTTGGGAGCTGGGGTGACCGGGATGGCGGGGGTGACCTGGGCGGCCGGGGGCGAGGTGGTCGGGGGCGAGGTGGTCGGAGGCTGGGGCGGTCAGGAGCTGGGCGGCCGGGGCGGCGCGGTCGGCCGGGCTCGGCAGGCGGCGAGCAGCAGGTCGAGCCGTGGTGAGCCGGGTCCGTTGCGGACCATCAGGCCGGCGCCCAGCGCCAGGCCGGGTGGGGCGAACGGCACGAAGGCGACCCTGGGGATGCGCAGCATCCGGGCGTTGGCCGCGTAGACCACCGTCCACATCGGGGTGCCGGCGCCGATCGCGGCCAGGGTGTCCTGCAGCGTGCTGGAGGTCGGGCCCGGGATCGGTTCGAAGCCGGCGGCTTGGCAGCTGCTCAGGACCAAGTCCACCAGGGCCGGGTGGTTGCGGCGCTCGGTCAGTCGGATCGGCAGTGGGGCAAGGTCGGCCAGGTGCAGCTCGGACCGTTCGGCGAGCGGATGACGAGCCGGTACGGCGGCCACCAACTCGTCCTGCCAGAGCGGGACATAGCGCAGGTCCGGCGGATCCTCGCCAGGCGCCGGTGTACTGCCGGCGCCACGGACGAAGGCGGCGTCCAGTCGCCCGTCAGTCAGTTGGGCAAGGCGTTCGCGCACCGGTAGCGCGGCCAACTCCACGCGCACGCCCGGTGCTTGACGCTCGAAGGCGTCAAGGATCCGGTCCAGGCGGTCGCCCAGGCCGGTGATCGTGCCGAGTCGGAAGACCCCGAGTCGGCCGGCGGCGAGATCGGCGGCCACCGCGCGGGCCGCGTCCTCGGCGGTGAGGACGGCGCGGGCTGCGGGCAGGAAGGCCTCGCCGGCGCTGGTGAGGCGCACCGTGCGGGGCGTGCGGTCGAACAGGTCGACCTTCAACTCCCGCTCCAGGCGGCGGATCTGCTGACTGACGGCGGGCTGGCCGATCAGCAGCCGCTCGGCGGCGCGCCCGAAGTGCAGCTCTTCGGCGACGGTGACGAAGTAGCGCAGTTGGCGAAGCTCCACCGGCTGGTCCTCCCCGTTCCCTGGCCCCCGGTCATCCTGCCGCATCGGGCGGGGCCGGGGGCTATGGGGGTACGAACAGGTGGCGGGTGGTTCGCGCGCTCCGGGTGGTCCGGGCGGTCCGGGTGGTTCGCGCAGTCCGGGCGGTTCGGGTGGTTCGCGCGGTCCCGGTGGTCGATCGGGCAGTGTCAGGCGCGGACGGCGGAGATGTCGAAGCTCAGCTTGACCTTCTCGCCGATCAGCACGCCACCGGTCTCCAGCGCCGCGTTGTAGCTCAGGCCGAAGTCGGTGCGGTCGACGGTGGTGCGGCCCTCGAAGCCCAGACGCTGGATGCCGTACGGGTCGGTGGCGGTGCCGGTGAACTCCAGGTCCAGCACGACCGGGCGGGCGGTGCCCTTGATGCTGAGATCGCCGGTCATCCGGTAGGTGTCCGCGTCCAGCTGCTCGGTGGCGGTGCTGCGGAAGCTGATCTCCGGGTGCGACTCGGCCTCGAAGAAGTCACCGGTGCGCAGGTGCCCGTCGCGCTGCTCGTTGCCGGTGCTGATGCTGGCGACCTGGATGACCAGCTCCGCGCTGGAAGCGGCCGGGTCGCTGCCGTCCAGGTGCAGGGTGCCCTGGTAGTCGGAGAACTCGCCGCGCACGTTGGTGACCATCGCGTGGCGCACCGTGAAGCCGATGCGGCTGTGGGTGGTGTCGATGGTGTAGTCGCCGGTGAGGTGTGCGAGGTCGGTGGCGGCGGCATCGAGCACTGCGGTGGGGGCGGTCGCGGCGCTGGTCGCAGCGGCGGTCTCGGTGCTGGTCGCGGTCTCGGCGCCCTTGCGGTTGAACAGGCCCATGGTGACTCCTCGGTTCGGAAGCCCATTTGTTTAGGCTTCAACTTGTTGGCTCCACCGTAGCGCGATCTCGTTCAAAGTTCAACCATGTCGCTCGATTGGCCCATGGTGCGTGTCGGTGGGGGTGCAGCGCGCTCCGCCACCACCCAGCCCGTCGAGCTGCGACTGCCGCAGCACCACCCTGACCAGCGCGAACGCGGACTGGCCGGCCGGCGTCCAGAGGAGCTCAGGCACCTGGTTGTCGCGGGTCGTGGTTAGGCTGCGAGACAAGCAGCGGGAGGAGGTGGCAGGCGGCGGTGTTTGCCGTGCACGGGCTGTGGCGTGCGGGGGGCCGAGTGGCGCTCTGGGCCGAGGACGCGCGAGCGCTGGGGCAGGCGAGGCAACCGGTGCGCGGCGGGGGCGGTGAGCCTGGGGCTGCGGTGGGCTCGCATCCGTTCGCCTGCTCGGCCTCGCTGCTGGCGGAGGTGCTCGGCGGGATCGGGCCCGGGCTGGAGTGGCTTGCCGGGCAGGCCGCCGAGCGGTGGGCCACGTTGGCGCTGCCCTCGTTGAGTGGCGTGCCGACGGCCTCGCCCGAGCTGTTGAGCGGCCGGGCGCCGAACGCGGTGTCGCTGCGTGCCTGGCGAGTACCGGCGCTGGTCTTCGGGCCGGCCGAGAGCGCGCAGCTGCTGGGGGAGCTCTTCGATCCGCAGTGGGCGCTGACCAGCTCCGACGTACCCGGGGTGGGGCGGGCCGACGTCGCGTACGGCGCCTCGCTGCGCTGGCTCACCGGGGTGCACGACCTGGCCTGGCGCCTGGTGGGGCGGGGCCAGGTACTGCCGGGACTGGTTCGGCCGATATCGGTGCAGGCGGAGCCGGAGCCGGAGCCGGAGGCAGGGGCGGCGCCGGTGCGGCCGGGGCTGGAGGCGGGGATGGTGCCGGCGCCAGTGCCGGTGCGGCCGGAGTTGGGGTCGGGGTTGGGACTGGTGGAGGCCGAGGTCCCCGAGGACGAGGTGGCGTACGCCCGCTGGCGGCCGGTGCCAACCGCTGCCGATCGCCGTGCGGCGACCGCCCTCGCCGACGGCTGCCCCCGGGTGCTGCGCGGCGAGCGGTCGGGCGCGGTGCTGGTGGACGAGGTACTGGATGTGTTGACCGACCGCGAGGTCCGCGCCACCCTCGCCGACCACCCCGGCGCCCTCCGCATCCCCCGGGGCTCGGCGCCGGCGGACGGCCCGGCCGCGCGTCTGGCCGAGCGCTGGTTCACCGCGCTCGCCTCGCCGGACGGCCGGATCACGGTCGAGGACGGCGACGGGGATGGGGCCGCTGCCGCATTGGACGAGCTGGCCGCCCGCCTCACCGCCTGGTACGCCTCCGGTGTCCCCGCCGAACCCGCGCTGCGGCTCTGCTTCCGCCTGGTCGAGCCGCTCGGCCCCGACCCCACCGATCCCGAGGGTCGCGCTGTCGGCGACCATTGGCGGATCGACTTCCTGCTTCAAGCCGTGGACGAGCCCTCGCTCCTGGTCTCGGCCGCCGAGCTCTGGGCCGGTGGCGCCGCGCTCGCCGCCTTCGAGCGCAAGACCGACGACCCACAGGCCGGCTACCTCGCCGAACTGGACCGGGCCGCCCGCTGTCGCGCCGAGCTGCGCCCCGCGCTGCGCGAGACCCGACCGAAGGCGCTGACCCTCGATCGGGACGGCGCACTCGAATTCCTGCGTGAAGCCGCGCCGGTGCTGGCCGAGGCCGGCTTCGGCGTGCTGCTGCCCACCTGGTGGCAGCGCCGACCGCGCCTGGGCATGGCACTCACGGTCCGTGGCCCGGCCACGGCGGCGGTCGAACGGACCGAGCGGCTCGACCGCGACGCCGTGCTGGCCTTCCACTGGCAGCTCGCCGTGGACGGTGACCCGCTCACCGAACAGGAGCTCGCGGACCTGGCCGCTGCCAAGCGCGGACTGGTCCGGGTGCGCGGTCAGTGGATCGAGGTGGACGCGCGTCAGATCGCCGCCGCCGTTGACTTCCTGGCCAAGCAGGGCCAGGGCGAAAGCGACCCCGGACCGCTGCTGCGGCTGGCGCTGGACCCCGGATCCCTGGTCGCCGGTCTGCCGATCGGCGCCATCCGGGCGGCCGGCGTCCTCGGCGAGCTGCTCGGCGACGGGAGTGGTGAGGACGGGAACGGTGGGGACGGGAGTGGTGAGGGCGGGAACGGTGGGGACGGGAGTGGTGGGGACGGGAGCGACAGCGTGGCCCGCGCAGCCGTCCGGCTCCCCGCCGAGTTCGGCGCCACGCTGCGCCCGTACCAGGAACGCGGCGTGGCCTGGTTGAGCGCACTCAGCCGTCTCGGACTGGGTGCGGTGCTCGCCGATGACATGGGGTTGGGCAAGACCGTGCAGACCCTGGCCCTCCTGGCAGCGGAGCATGCGGCGGACCGGTCGGCAGGGCCCGGAGCCACAGACCCCGGCCGCGTTGACCCCGGCCGCGTTGACCCCGGCCGCACTGACCGCGGCCCCACCCTGCTGGTCTGCCCGATGTCCCTGGTCGCCAACTGGCGCCGCGAGGCTGCCCGGTTCGCGCCGATGCTCCGCGTGCACGTGCAGCACGGCGCGGAACGGCCGCTCGGCGAGGAGCTCCACGCCGCCGTCACCGGAGCCGACTTGGTGATCACCACTTACGGTCTGGTCCAGCGCGACGCCCCGCAACTGCGCACCATCGCCTGGCACCGGGTGATCGCCGACGAGGCGCAGACCGTCAAGAACAGCGCCACCGCGCAGTCCCGCGCGCTGCGTTCGATCCCGGCTGCGCACCGGATCGCGCTCACCGGGACGCCCGTGGAGAACCGCCTCGCCGAACTGCACGCCATTCTGGACTTCGCCAACCCCGGGCTGCTCGGCTCGGCCGCCGCGTTCAAGGAGCGCTACGCCGTCCCCGTCGAGCAGCAGGCCAGTGTCGCCCGGACCGCCGAACTGCGGCGTCGGACCGGCCCGTTCATCCTGCGACGACGCAAGGGCGATCCCGGGGTGCTGGCCGAGCTGCCGGCCAAGCAGGAGATGACCGTCTGGTGCACCCTGACCGCCGAACAGGCGGGCCTGTACCAGGCGGTGGTCGCCGACCTGCTGCACCGACTACGCGGGATCAAGGGCGTGGAGCGCAAGGGCGCGGTGCTCGGTGCGATCGGACGGCTGAAGCAGGTCTGCAACCACCCGGCTCAACTCCCGCACGACGGCTCGCCGGTGGCCGGACGCTCCGGCAAACTGGCCCGGCTGGAGGAACTGCTGACCGAGGCGCTGGCCGAGGGCGACCGCACGCTGGTCTTCACCCAGTACGCCGAGTTCGGCTCGCTGCTCCACCGCCACCTCGCCGAGCGACTCGACACCGAGGTGCTCTATCTGCACGGCCGCCTCGGTGCCAGCCGCCGGGAGGAGCTGATCACCCGGTTCCAGCAGCCGGACGGACCCGGCGTCTTCCTGCTCTCGCTGAAGGCCGGCGGCACCGGGCTCAACCTCACGGCGGCCAACCAGGTGATCCACCTGGACCGCTGGTGGAACCCGGCCGTCGAGGAGCAGGCCACCGACCGGGCCCACCGGATCGGCCAGCGACGCACCGTGCAGGTCCGCAGGTTCGTCTGTGCGGGCACGGTCGAGGAGCGGATCGCGGAGATGATCGACTCCAAGCGGGCGCTGGCGGATGTGGCGGTCGGCCAGGGGGAGCGATGGCTCACCGAACTGTCCACCGGTGAGCTGCGCGAACTGCTGACCCTCTCCCAGGAGGCGATGACCGAATGACCGATCGCGCGGCGAACCCACTGGACGACTACTGGAGGGGCGAGTTCACGCTCCAGCAGGAGGCACCGGCTGACGGGCCGTCGGAGCCGCTGCCGATCGAGTTGCTGGCCGCACCTGACATCACCGTCGGTGGCCGGAATCTCGCCCTGCTGCTCGCGCCGGTCTATCGGGCCCTCACCGACTGACGGCCGCCTGCTGTCCCGGCAGCCCATCGAGCCCGACCGTCCTGCTCGACCCTCGGCCCGACCGTCCTGCTCGACCCTCGACCTTGACCCTCGACCTGGTCGAGCCCCCAGAGTCCTCGGCATGGAGAGCGTGATGCGCAGTATCGGCCAGCTGGCCAGGGAGAGCGGCCTGACTGTCAGTGCGCTGCGGTTCTACGACGGTGCCGGTGTCTTCGGCCCGGCCTGGGTGGACCCGCAGAGCGGCTACCGCTGGTACGCGCCCGAGCAGCTCGCCGACGCCCGGCTGCTCTGCCGGCTGCGCCGGGTGGGGCTTCCGCTGGCGGAGATCCGCTTGGTGCTGTCCGCGCCACCGGGTTCCGGGGCGGCCCACCGCGTGCTGCAGGCGCACCTGCGGCGGTTGGAGGACGGCCTGGCCGACGCGCGTCGCGAACTCTCCCTTGTCCACGAGCTGATCGACCAGAGAGAGCACACCATGACACGCATCACCGTTGGTCGCGCCGCACTGTCCGCCGCACTGTCCGCCGTCCGCTTCGCCGTGTCCGCCGACCCCGAGTTGCCGATGCTCGGCGGCATCCTGTTCGACCTGGACGGTGAAGTGCTGCGACTGGTGGCCACCGACCGCTACCGGCTGGCGGTCGGCCAGGCCCCGGTCCGGGCCGGAGCCAGCGCCGGAGCTGACGCTGGAACCGGAACCGGAACCGGAACCGGAACCGGAACCGGAACCGAGGCTGGAGCTGGCGCTGGAGCCGAGTTCAGTGTCCTGGTCCCGGTGGCGCTCGCAGACCGGATCCGCGCGCTCGCCGAGGACAGCGCTGCCGAAGGCAACGGGGAGCTGACTCTCACCGTCGACGGCAGCCGGGTGGTCGCCGAGGCCGCCGGGCACCGGGCCGAGGGCGAGCGACTGGACCTGGACTTCCCCGACTACCGCCGACTCACCCGCCTGGAACCCAGCCACCGGGGCGAGATCAGCACGGAGGCACTGCGCAGTGCGGTCGCCGACGGCCCGACCCGCCCGTACACGCCGCAGGCGGGCGAGGATGCCGGGACGGCGGTCTCGCTGACGGTGCTCGCCGTCGGGGCGGATGGGCAGGTGCAGGTGGTGGACGGCGAGGAGTCGGTGGTTGATGCGAGTCCGGCGTCGGGGGAGCCTGCGGAGGTGCAAGTGGCGGTGAACCAGGAGTTCCTGCTCGATGCGCTCGCGGCCAGTGCCCAGGGCCAGCTGCTGCTGGAGCTCGGTGGCGCGATCAGCCCGCTGGCGATTCGCTCGGCAGGCGAGGCAGGGAACTTCTCGGTGCTGATGCCGGTCCGCCTCTCCTGACCACGCGGCCCGTGGCCTTTGTGCCGTCTGGCGCTGCTCACCCAAGGGGTGGACAGCGCCAGGCGTGCGCCCGCCGGCCCGTCGGCTGCCACCACGCCGCGCTGCCGCCATCGGCCCCTCGCGCCGCCACTTACCGTGACGGTGAAGGGAGGGCGAAGCCGATAGCTGAGGATCGGACTGCCGAGTCGGCCGGAGCGTTCACACAGAACACACCGCAAGGCAGTGCAAGACGCCACAGTGTGCGCGCCGCTAGCCAGCCTGCTTGCATTTGCAAGCATGAGTGGGCAGCATGGGGGCATGGCTTCACTGAACGTGAGCTCGCTGGGTGAGTACATCCGCGAGCAGCGGCGCAGCGCGCAGTACTCGTTGCGCCAGTTGGCGGAGGCTGCGGGTGTGTCGAACCCGTATCTCAGCCAGATTGAGCGGGGACTGCGCAAGCCGAGCGCGGAGATTCTGCAGCAGATCGCGAAGGCGCTGCGGATCTCGGCGGAGACGCTCTATGTGCAGGCGGGGATTTTGGAGGAGCGGCCGGCCGGCGGGGCGGACCTGCGGGCCGCGATCTTCGCTGACGCGGCGATCAGCGAGCAGCAGAAGCAGGCGCTGCTGGCCGTGTACGAGGCGTTTGTGACCGAGAACCTGGAGAGGAAAATCTGATGCCCGGCACCGATGAGATCCGGAACGAGATCCGCAAGACGCTGAGCGACCCCACGCCGCTGTACGCCCTCGCGGGCGCCGGAGACCTCGCCTACGAGAAGCTGCGCGAGGTGCCGGCACGGGTCGAGGCGCTCGCCGTGGACCGAAAGGGCACCCAGGAGGCGGCCGTGGCGCGGCTGCAGGAGGCGCAGGCCAAGGTGGTCGGGACGGTCACCACGCTGCCGACCGACCTCAAGACGCTGCAGGAGAAGGCGCAGACCTTTGCGCTGCAGCAGGTGGGTCGGGCCGCCGGGTTCGCGGTCAAGGCCAAGGAGGTCTACGACGAGCTGGCCGAGCGCGGCAAGGACGTCGTCGAGAAGAACCTGTCGGGGCGCCCGGAGCCCACGGCCGTGACGGTCGAGCGCACGGAGACGGTTCCGGTCGACAGCGAGGTGGTCGAGGCGGAGCAGGTCGACGAGCAGCCTGCGGGCGAGCCGACGGCGGAGAAGCCTGCGCCGGCCAGGAAGTCGACCCGGGCTCGGAAGGCACCGGCAACCGACAAGGCAGCTGACAAGGCAACCGACAAGTAGCGGCGGAGGACGAGCAGAGGTGACGTGACCCGGGTCGGCGAAGCGCCTTCGGTTGCCGACCCCGGTGTGACAGGGTTGAGGGACAGTGCCGCGGGAAGTCAAGTGGTGACGACGGCGGCGAGGTTCGAGTGAGGAGACCCGGGTGAGCTACTTCTCGTCCTACCAGTTGCTGAATCCGTTCTGGTGGCTCTCCGTCGGGATCATCCTCTTCAAGGCGTTCGCCTTCGTGGATGCGGCGACCCGGCGGGAAGACGCCTTTCGCGCGGCGGACAAGAAGACCAAGCCGTTCTGGCTGATCGTGCTCGGGCTGGCGCTCGTCCTGGACCTGCTCTTCGGCGCGAACTTCATCAGCAGCTTCCTGACCCTGGCCGGCCTGGTGGCCGCGATCGTCTACATGGTGGACGTCCGGCCGGCGATCCGGGCCGTGACGGGTGGCCGCGGCGGCAGCGACCGACTCAGCAGGGCGTGGCGCTCCCTGGGTAGGCGCGGCAACGGCCGCTGGTGACGCTCCGATATGACGGAGGGTGATACGGCGGAGGGTGATACGGCGGAGCGGCGAGGACGCTCCGTCAGCCCATCAGCGGCGGCTGCTGGTTGCGCTCCAGCAGCAGGACGGCGACATCGTCGGTCAGCGCACCGCCGTTGAGCTCCTCGACCTCGGCGAGCGCGCCGTCGACCAGGCGGCCACGAGTCAGCCCACGGGCCTGGTGGTCGCCGATGAGCCCGACCAGGCCGTCCTGGCCGAGGCGGCGGGACCCGGCCCCGACCCGGCCCTCGATCAGCCCGTCGGTGTAGAGCAGCAGACTCCACCCGGGCTCCAGCTCCACATGGAAGGCGGGCCATTCGGCGTCGGCGTCGTCGCAGGGCAGCAGGCCGAGGGCCGGCCCGGCGAGATCGCTCGGCAGCACCATGGGCCGCTGGTCGGCTGAGAGCAGCAGCGGAGCCGGGTGTCCGGCCAGGTACAGCTGGGCGTGTTCGACCCCGGGACGGTCGGAAGGCAGCGGCTGCTGGCCCACCCCTGGTGCCGGACGCTCGCCCGCCGTGCGGTTGCCGGCCATGGCCGAGGCCGTGGCCGCGCGGTGGTGCCGGCTCGGTGACGGGTACGTCGGCGCGCCCGGGGCGACCACCAGCATGCAGAGCGTCGCGAAGATCTCCTCGCTGCGCCGCTCGTGTTCCAGGACGTGCTGAAGAGTGGTCAGCAGGGTCTGGCCGGTGAGGCCGGCGAAGACCAGGGTCCGCCACGCTATCCGCAGCGCGACCCCGAGGGCGGCTTCGTCGGGGCCGTGCCCACAGACGTCACCGATGACCACGTGGACCGTGCCGTCGTCGGTGCGTACCGCGTCGTAGAAGTCACCGCCGAGCAGGGCGCGTCGGCGGCCCGGCCGGTAGCGGCGGGTGAACGAGAGGTCGGCGCCCTCCAGCAACGGGGTGGGCAGCAGGTGGCGCTGCAGGCGGGCGTTCTCCTGCCCGCGCAGCTCGGCCTCGACCAGTCGGCGCTGTGACTCGTCGGCCCGCTTGCGCTCGACCGCGTAGCGCAGCGCCCGGGCGAGCAGCCGTCCGTCGGTCTCGTCCCGAGTCAGGAAGTCCTGGGCGCCGGTCGCCACCGCGGCGGCGCCGAGTTGGGCGTCGGCTGCGTCGGTGAGCACCACGACCGCTGCGTTCGGCGCGAGTCGCAGCACCTCGCGCAGTCCGTCGAGCGGATCGGTCTCGGTGCTGGCCGGACCGCCGGTGGACGGGGTGGCCAGGTCGAGCAGGACGCAGCTGAAGTCGACCGGCGGCAGGGCGCGGCCGCGGCGGCCGGGTGGCGCGGTCGAGCTGAGCAGGGCGGCGGCCGCGGCCAGGCCGTGAGCCCGGTGGAGCTCCACCGGGGTGCCGCTGGCGGCCACTAGCTCCTCGATCAGCCTGGTGTCGGTGGTGTCGTTCTCGATCACCAGGAGTTTGAGTGGACCGGCAGTGCGGTCGCCGGAGGTCGGGCGCGGGTTGGACCGCGGGCCGGGGAGGGAGAGGCCGGTGGGTTGGGCGCCGGAGTCGCCGTCCGGAGTGGCGGGGCGGCGCGGGCGCCGCGCCGCGTCGGTGAAGCCGCTCAGGTCGCCGAAGGTGGCCACACCGGGAACGCCGGTGATACCCGTGATGCCGTCCAGTCGGCCGAGCCCCTCGAGGGTGTCGAGACCGTGGACGGAGCTCAGCCCGCTCATGTCGTTCAGGCTGGCGTCCTCGACCGGGGGAGCAGCCGGATCAGGGCAGGAGGCACCGACACACTGGCGGACGCCAGCCACTGCCGGGGCGCTGGACCGGCTGTCGGCGCCGAGTCCTTGCCCGTCTCCCGTAGCGGGCACGGATGATTCCTCCTCTTCCCTGACGGGGTAACGCTTTCGATCCGCGTGCGGTGCCCGCGCGGCACCGCGAGTCAGGGAACCTTTCGCGACCATAACGTGATCTCCGGGGATTTCCTTGGCTGGTCGGCGTGGATGTGGTTATTGCCACGCTGGTGGCGGGCCTGATGGCTAGCGTGCGGGACGGGAGGCCGGGCGATCGCGCGGCCTGATACGAGGGGCTGACGGTGACACAGATCACATTGGTTCAGGGTGATATCACGAAGCAGCGAGTTGATGCCGTGGTCAACGCGGCCAACTCGTCCTTGCAGGGCGGCGGTGGCGTCGACGGTGCGATCCATCGCGCCGGCGGTCCGGAGATCCTGGCCGAGTGCCGAAGGCTCCGGGCCTCGCACTACGGGAAGGGTCTGGGGGTCGGACAGGCGGTGGTGACGACGGCCGGGACGCTGCCGGCCAGGTACGTGGTGCACACGGTCGGCCCGGTGTACGGGGCCGAGGAGTACGAGCGCGGGGCGGAGCTGCTGGCGTCCTGTTATCGGGAGTCACTGCGGCTGGCGGTGGAGTCGGGGGCTCGGACGGTGGCGGTCCCGGCGGTGTCGACCGGGGTCTATCGGTGGCCGATGGAGGACGCGGCGCGAATCGCTCTGTCGACCGTGGCGGCGGTGGCTGCGGAGGCTGGCGGGGCGGAGTTGGACGAGGTGCGGTTCGTGCTGTTCGGGGCGGAGGCGTACGAGACCTTCGCGCAGGTGGCGGACGCGTTGGGGCTCGGCCCGGCGGGGCCGCGGGAGGGTTAGGTGCAGCAGTCTGAACGAGTCAAGGAGCATCACCTGGTGCGCCCCCATAGTGGCCTGACGGCGCGTCAACACGCCAGAGGAATTCGATAACTCGTTCGAGTGAATTGAGGGTGCCCCCGGCCGGTCAGGGCCGCTCGCCCCCGAACAGTTCGCAGCTCAGGGCGCCAACGCCGACCACGGCAGGGTGACCTCGCCCTGCCGCCACCGCCCGCGCGCGTCCACCAGTGGCCACTGTCCGGCGAGCGCTTCGCAGGCGGCCACCCAGCGCTGGCGCACCCCGAACGCCCCGTAGGGTGCGGCCGCGGCCCAGGCCCGGTCGAAGTCGGCCAGGAAGGTGTGCACCGGCCGGCCCGGCACGTTGTGGTGGATCAGCGCCTTGGGCAGTCGCTCGGCCAGGTCGGAGGGCCGCTCCAGCCCGGCCAACCGGGCCGCGAAGGTCACCGTGCGCGGCCCCTCCGGGCCGAGCGCCACCCAGACGTGCCGGCGCCCGATCTCGTCGCAGGTCCCCTCGACGAGCAGTCCGCCCGGCGCCAGCCGCCCGCACAGCCTCTCCCAGACCGCCTCGACCGCCTCCTCCTCGTACTGGCGCAGCACATTGGCGGCCCGGATCAGCTGCGCCGAGGCACCGTCCAGCGGCACCTCGAAGCCACCGCGACGGAAGGTCAGCGCGGGCGGCACGGCATAGGGCAGCGCGGCGGCAACCCGGGCCGGCTCGATCTCGATGCCGACCATCCGGATGTCGGAGCGCACCGCGCGCAGTCGCCCGTACAGCTCGACCGCCGTCCAGGGCGCCGCGCCGTACCCGAGGTCCACCGCCACCGGCGGCGGGTCGGCCGCGCGCAGCCGGGCACCGAGCGTGTGGACGATCCAGCGGTCCATCCGCCGCAGGCGGTTGGTGTTGGTGGTGCCCCGGGTCACCGTGCCGACCGGCCGGGTGGCGGGGCCCTTCGACGCCCGGCGCGCACCCGTCGTACCGGGCGGGACGGTCGCACCGCGCGTGGCGGGATGCCCGAACGAGCCCGGGTCGAAGGAAGCAGCCATCCCCGCAGGGTACGCGGACCGGACCGGTGGCCACGGTCCCGGGCGGGCGCGGGACGGGAGGTGCGGCAGGGGTCACTTCCGGACCGGGAATGCCGGCCGCCCGTCCGGGGTTGTCAGCCTGTTGAACCCAGCAGAGCGGTCAGTGCGGCCGACCAGAAAGGCCCCAGTCAGGTGATCCAGCACCCCGTGTCGACGGCATGGCGCGAGCGGCAGACGCCGCCGCGCGGGCGCCTGCACGCCTTCGCCACCGGCCGCGGCCGCCGTCCGCGCCGGATCGCGATGCTGAGCGTGCACACCTCCCCTTTGCACCAGCCGGGCACCGGCGACGCGGGCGGCATGAACGTCTACATCGTCGAGCTGGCCAGGCGGCTGGCCGCGCTCAACATCGAGGTCGAGGTCTTCACCCGGGCCACCTCCTCCGACCTGCCGCCGACCGTCGACCTGGCGCCCGGGGTGCTGGTCCGCCACGTCACCGCCGGCCCGTACGAGGGCCTGGTCAAGGAGGACCTGCCGGCCCAGCTGTGCGCCTTCACCCATGGCGTGCTGCGCACCGAGGCGGGGCACCGCCCGGGCCACTACGACCTGGTGCACTCCCACTACTGGCTCTCCGGCCAGGTCGGCTGGCTGGCGGCCGAGCGCTGGGGGGTGCCGCTGGTGCACACCATGCACACCATGGCCAAGGTCAAGAACGCCGCCCTGGCCGAGGGCGACACGCCCGAGCCGGCGGCGCGGGTGATCGGCGAGACCCAGGTGGTGGAGGCGGCCGACCGCCTGATCGCCAACACCGCCGACGAGGCCGGCGAGCTCTCCACCCACTACGGTGCCCGGACCGACCAGCTGGCCGTGGTGCACCCGGGCGTCAACCTGGACGTCTTCCGCCCAGGCGAGCCGGGTGCCCAGCGCGCCGCCCGGGCCCGCCTCGGGCTGCCGCAGGACGCCGCGGTGCTGCTCTTCGCCGGCCGAATACAGCCGCTGAAGGCACCGGACGTGCTGCTCAAGGCGGTCTCGGCACTGCTGGAGCGGCGTCCCGAGCTGCGCGACAACCTGGTCGTCCCGGTGGTCGGCGGCCCGTCCGGCACGGGGCTGGCCAAGCCGCAGGCCCTACAGAAGCTCGCGGCCCAGCTCGGGATCGGCGATGTGGTGCGGTTCCACCCGCCGGTCGGGCAGCCGGAGCTCGCCGAGTGGTACCGGGCCGCGACGGTGCTGGTGATGCCCTCCTACAGCGAGTCCTTCGGCCTGGTGGCGCTGGAGGCGCAGGCCTGCGGCACGCCGGTGCTGGCCGCGGCGGTCGGCGGGCTGCCGGTGGCGGTCCGGGACGGTGAGACGGGCACCCTGGTGCGCGGCCACGACCCGGCCGACTGGGCGCGTGCCTTGGAGCCGTACGTCACCCGGACCGAGCTGGTGGCCCGGCAGGGCGCGGCGGCGGCCCGGCACGCGGCGGGCTTCGGCTGGGGCGCGGCGGCGGCGACCACCGCCGAGGTGTACGCGGGCGCGCTCGCCCGTCCGGCCGGGCGGCTCGGCGGAGCCCGGCGCCGGCTGGTCTGACCGGGCGGTCGTCGATGCGCCGGGCGGCAACCGAGACGTGCGCGCGTACCAGCGGGTAACGTCACCGTCATGGCAATCCGTACCAAGGACGAGGCGCTCGGCCTGCTCGCCGCCGCGCTGGACGAGGCCGGCGTGAGCTGGGAGTCGGCCGCCGCCGATCCGTACACGCTGGTCGCGACGCTGCCCGGCACCCGCAAGCTCAGCACGACCTGTGCGCTGCGGATCGGCGACCACACCCTGTCGGTGAACGCCTTCGTGATCCGCCGCCCGGACGAGAACCACGAGGGGGTGTTCCGCTGGCTGCTGGAGCGCAACACCCGGCTGTACGGGGTCGCCTACGCCCTGGACTCGCTCGGCGACGTCTATCTGACCGGCCGGCTGCCGCTGGCGGCACTCACCGCCGAGTCGGTGGACCGGCTGCTCGGCACGGTGCTGGAGAACGCCGACGAGCCGTTCAACACCCTGCTCGAACTCGGCTTCGCCTCGGCGATCCGGCGCGAGTGGGAATGGCGCACCAAGCGGGGCGAGTCCACCCGCAACCTGGCGGCCTTCGCCCATCTCGCCGGTCCGCCCGCCGCAGCCGACCGGCCCGCGGCGGACTGACCGAGCTGCGGCGGGCGGATCAGCCGAGCGACCCGGCCCGGACCTGGGCGGCCACAGCCGCCGAGGCGTCCGCCCGACGTCCGACCACCAGGTACCCGGCCGCCGCCACCGTGCCGAGCACCGCGCAGCCGCCCCAGACCGTGCCGCCACCGGCGTGGTCCAGCAGGAAGCCGCCGACGACCGGCCCGACGAACGAGGCCGCCGACCAGGCAAGCGAGGAGACGCCCTGGTAGCGCCCGCGGGCGTGGGTCGGCGACAGCTCGGCCACCAGGCCCATGTTGGTCGGCACCTGGATGATCTCGCCGACCGTCCAGACCGCCACCGTGAACGCGAAGAAGAGCGCCGAGGAGCCCGCGAAGGCGGTGAGCCCGGCACCCCAACCGGTCAACAGCGCCGCGACCAGCAGCAGCGTCCCGCGGTCGCGTCCTTGGATCATCCGGGTGACCGGGATCTGCAGCACGACGATCAGCAGACCGTTCAGTCCGATCACCAGACCGTACTGCGTGGTGCTGAGCCCGGCCTTGCCCATGACCACCGCGAGCGTGGTGCTGCCCTGCTGCATGATCAGCGCGAACAGGAAGGTCAGGCCGACCAGTGCCATGTACCGCCGGTCGCGAAAGACCGTCCCCAGGCTGATCTGCGGCGCGGCCTTGTCCCCCGGGGGCACGGCCGGCCGGGACTCGGGGACCTTGGCGAAGACCACCAGCGCGCAGAGCAGCGTGGTGGCCGCGTCGGCGAGGAACAGGGGCAGGTAGCCGTGCACGGCGATCAGTCCGGCCATCGCCGCCGAGACACCGAAACCGATGTTGATCGCCCAGTAGTTCAGCGAGAACGCACGCACCCGGTCGGCGGCCGGGACCACGTCGGCGATGATCGCCGAGATGGCGGGCCGGGCGGCGTTGGCGCTCAGACCGGTCAGGAAGGCCACCGCTGCGATCATCAGCTGACCGTCGGCGAAGCCCAGCGCCGCCGTGGAGGCGGCGGTCAGCACCTGGGCCACCAGCACGGTGGGCCGCCGTCCGATCCGGTCGGCCAGCACCCCGCCGGTCAGGGAGGCGATCGCCGAGCCGAGGCCGAACAGCGCGGCGACCACACCCGCGTACGAGGCCGAGTAGCCGCGGTCGACGGTCAGGTACAGGGCCAGGAAGGTCACCACGAAGCCGCCGAGCCGGTTCACCAGCGTCGAGATCCACAGCCACCAGAACGCGGACGGCAGCCCGCCGACCGACTCGGTGACGGTGCCGCGCAACCGGGTGGGCAGCGAGGTGGCGAGGGCGGGCATGGCGGCTCCCGGGGCGGCAGGTGTCCCGTGAGCGGCGTGGGGTGACCGGACAGCGGGACCGTAAGTGGCAGTGGCGACATGCGCACATTACTTGCGACCCTCCGGCCCGGCTACCCGTTTTTTGGCTCCACTAAGCTGTGGGCCATGGCTGACACGACCTACCGACTGATCCTGCTCCGCCACGGCGAGAGCGAGTGGAACCAGAAGAACCTGTTCACCGGCTGGGTCGACGTCGACCTGAACGAAAAGGGTGAGAAGGAGGCCGCGCGCGGCGGCGAACTGCTCGCCTCCGAGGGCCTCTTCCCCGATGTGGTGCACACCTCGCTGCTGCGCCGCGCCATCCGCACCTCGCAGATCGCGCTGGACAAGGCCGACCGCCACTGGATCCCGGTCAGCCGCAGCTGGCGCCTGAACGAGCGCCACTACGGTGCGCTGCAGGGCAAGGACAAGGCCCAGACCCTGGCCGAGTTCGGCGAGGAGCAGTTCCAGCTGTGGCGCCGCTCCTACGACACCCCGCCGCCGGTGCTGGCCGACGACAACGAGTTCTCGCAGGCCGGCGACGCCCGTTACGCGGACATCCCGAGCGAGCTGCGTCCGCGCACCGAGTGCCTCAAGGACGTCGTCGACCGGATGCTGCCGTACTGGTACGACGCGATCGTGCCGGACCTGGCCGCGGGCAAGACCGTGCTGGTGACCGCGCACGGCAACAGCCTGCGCGCGCTGGTGAAGCACCTGGACGGGATCTCCGACGAGGCGATCGCCGGCCTGAACATCCCGACCGGCATCCCGCTGGTCTACGAGCTCGACGCCGACTTCAAGCCGGTCACCGCCGGCGGCCGCTACCTGGACGCCGAGGCCGCCGCCGCCGCGATCGAGGCCGTGAAGAACCAGGGCAAGAAGTAAGGCCTTCAGCGAATACGACGACGTGGGTGGGTCCGGCCGAGGAGGCCGGGCCCACCCACGTCGTTTCGTTCAGTGGCCGCCGCAGCAACCGCCGGTCGCGCTGCCGCACTGGCAGGGTGCACCGGACTGGCAGCCGCAGCCGCAGCCGGGACCGCAGCCGCAGGCGCCGAGCAGGATCGGCTGGTGAACCGGGGCGCAGCAGGACGCCTGTTCGGTGGCTCGAGGGGTCGGTACGGGCCGGGCGGGGTTGGTGGTCATGGTGCGGTGCCCTCCTCGATGGTGGCAGGCAGCGGTGAGAGGCTGCCCGCCCATCGAGTGAAGCTCGCGTACTGACGGAGCGTCAACGGGCGCGTAGGGGTGGGGTCGCGGCTGTCCCGTGCACCCACACCTCGGCGCGACCAGGTTTGGACCGGCGGGACTACTCGTCCGCGGCGGGCTTCTCCTCGGGGATGAACTCGCCCGCGTGCTCGCCGGTCACCAGGAAGACGACGCGCTTGGCGACCGAGACCGCGTGGTCGGCGAAGCGCTCGTAGTACCGTCCGATCAGCGTCACGTCCACGCCGGTCTCGATGCCGTGCTGCCAGCGGTCGTCGATCAGGTGGGCGAAGAGCTCGCGGTGCAGCGAGTCCATCGCGTCGTCGTCGCGCTCCAGCTGCAGGGCGGCGTCCACGTCCTTGGTGGCGATCACCTGGCCGGCCTTGGACACCAGCCGCTGGGCGAGCTGCCCCATCTCCAGCACGATCGGGTGCAGGTCGTTCGGCACCGCCGTCTCGGGGTAGCGCAGCCGGGCCACCTTGGCCACGTGCCGGGCCAGGTCGCCACAGCGCTCCAGGTCGGCACTCATCCGCAGCGAGGTGACCACGATCCGCAGGTCGGTGGCGACCGGCTGCTGGCGGGCCAGCAGGTCGATCGCGCGGTTCTCCAGCTCGTGGTGGAGGTCGTTGACCTTGTCGTCGGCCGCGATCACGCTCTCGGCCAGCGCCAGGTCGGCGTCGAGCAGCGCGGTGGTGGCCCGGCCCATGGCAGAGCCGACCATCCGGGCCATCTCGACCAGGCTGTCGCCGATCGAGTCGAGTTCCTCGTGGTACGAGTCGCGCATGCTCTTCTCTTCTCCTCAGTAGCTGTGTCGGTGGCGGTGCCGACCGGCCGTCGCGCCGCTCTTCGAAGCGCCAGACCGCTGCTGGTGGCGCGCATCGTACGCGCGCCACGGACCCACACGGGCTGCACTCGCCAGACTGGGCCGTCCGGGCGACGACCCACGGCCGCCGCAGTGAACCGGCAGCTACTTGAAGGTGAATTCTCGGCAACGCGCGGCCGATGCCTTGATCTGACGCTTACAAGGCGCCCGGTCCATGCGCTTACGCTGGTCGGCATGGACGTGAATGTGGCTGCCGCCGCTGCCTGCGCCATCGCCGGGCTCGGTGTCGGCCTCACCGCCTCCATTGCCTTCCGCTGGAGCGAGCGAGAGCAGGCCCGGGGCGGCAACAGCGGCAACGGCAGAAGAAGTGGCAGCACGACGGCGGTGAACTCTCCCCTTCAGGAACCGGCCCTGCCGCCGGGCGTGGACACCGTGCTGTCGGTGCTGCGCTCCTGTGCGATCGTGCTCGGCGACGGCGACGAGGTGGTCAAGGCCAGCTCCGCCGCCTACTCGATGGGCCTGGTCCGCGGTGGCGCCGTGGCAGTCGAGCCGATGCTCGCGCTTGCCCGGGCGACCCGCCGCGACGGTGAGATCCGCCAGGTCGAACTGGACGTCCCGCGTCCGGGCGTGGCGCGCTCCGGCGAGCCGCTCTCGGTCTCGGTCCGGGTCGCCCCGCTCGGCTCCCGGCTGGTCCTGGTGCTGGTCGAGGACCTCACCGAGCGCCGTCGGATCGAGGCGGTCCGGCGCGACTTCGTGGCCAATGTCAGCCATGAGCTCAAGACCCCGGTCGGGGCCCTGTCGCTGCTCTCCGAGGCGGTCGCCGACGCGTCCGACGACCCGGAGGCGGTGCAGCGCTTCGCCGGCCGGATGCAGATCGAGGCCACCCGGCTGGCCAGCCTGGTCCAGGAGATCATCGACCTCTCCCGGGTGCAGGACGACCGTCTGCTGATGGACCCCGAGCCGGTTCCGGTGGACGAGCTGATCGCCGAGGCGATGGACCGCTGCCGCCAGCAGGCCGCGGCCAAGCAGATCCACATCGCGGCCGGCGGCATCGCCGGCCTCCACATCCACGGCGACCGCGGCCAGCTCGCCGCCGCGCTCGGCAACCTGGTCGAGAACGCCGTCAACTACAGTCCGCCACGGACCAGGGTGGCCATCGCCACCCGCCGGATAGCCAGCGCCGCCGCGATCGGCGAGGCGGACGGCGAGCTGATCGAGATCTCGGTGACCGACCAGGGCATCGGCATCTCGGAGAAGGACCGCGAGCGGATCTTCGAACGCTTCTACCGGGTGGACCCGGCCCGTTCCCGTGCCACCGGCGGCACCGGCCTGGGCCTGTCCATCGTCAAGCACGTGGCCGCCTCGCACGGCGGCACCGTCTCGGTCTGGAGCGTCGAAGGCCAGGGCTCCACCTTCACCGTCCGGCTGCCCGCCGGGCAGAACCCGGCGCCGGCCGCACCGGCGCCCATCGAACCCGCAACCACATCCCCCCTTCCTGCCCCGGAGGCCCGATCGTGACCCGAGTACTGGTGGTCGAGGACGAGGAGTCGTTCAGCGACGCCCTGTCGTACATGCTTCGCAAGGAGGGATTCGAGGTGGCGGTCGCCGCCACCGGCCCGGACGCGCTGGAGCAGTTCGAACGCAATGGCGCCGACCTGGTGCTGCTCGACCTGATGCTGCCCGGGCTGCCCGGCACCGAGGTCTGCCGCCAGCTGCGGGTGCGCTCCAACGTGCCCGTGATCATGGTGACCGCCAAGGACAGTGAGATCGACAAGGTCGTCGGTCTGGAGATAGGCGCTGACGACTACGTCACCAAGCCGTACTCCACCCGCGAGCTGGTGGCCCGGATCCGCGCGGTGCTGCGCCGTCGCGGCGAGGACGGCGGCGCCGGTACCGACGGCGGCGGCCCGGGCGCGCTGGAGGCGGGTCCGGTCCGGATGGACGTGGACCGGCACGTGGTGACGGTGGACGGCGCCAAGGTCGACCTGCCGCTCAAGGAGTTCGACCTGCTGGAGATGCTGCTGCGCAACGCCGGCCGGGTGCTCACCCGGATGCAGCTGATCGACCGGGTCTGGGGCGCGGACTACGTCGGCGACACCAAGACCCTCGACGTCCACGTCAAGCGGCTTCGGGCGAAGATCGAGCCGGACCCGGGCGCGCCGCGCTACCTGGTGACGGTCCGCGGCCTGGGCTACAAGTTCGAGCCGTAAACCGCCCGGGTCCTGAGCCCGGACATGACCGAGGGCCGCATCCCCGAATCGGGGTGCGGCCCTCGGTCATGTCCGGGGGCGTGCGCGCCCCCGGGTACGGGCAGGTCAGTGAGCCGACGCGCTCGGGCTCGGGCTCGCGCTGCCGGACGCCGCGCCCGAGGTGCTGCTGCTCGGCGAGGCGGAGCCGGCCGCGCTGCTGCTCGCCGAGGCGCTGGTCGAGGCGCTCGGGCCGGCGGAGGCGCCGGAGGCCGAGGCGCTCGCGGAGGCGCCCGCCGGGCCGTAGCCGGCGTAGATGCCGCTGGCCGAGGTGACCTGGGCCTGCGCGTCGACCTTGCCCGCGCTGGAGAACGCGAACGTGGTCGGGGCGAAGCCACCGAGCGGCAGCGCCACCGAGGTCAGGTGGGCGGTGGGGTTGCCCTGACCGCCCACCAGCACCGCGCCGCCGGCCGGGATCACGATGCCGCCGGGCAGCGCCGCGCCGTTGGCGTCCTGGAAGGTCGCGTTGCCGCCGCTGACGCTGACGGTCTGCAGCGTCTCCGGCGCGGAGCCGGTGTTGCTGATGTTGACGGAAACGCTTGCCGGACCGGGCTGGCCGCTGGACTGCATCGGGTCGACGACCAGGGTGATGGCGTTCAGCTTGAGGTCGGTGCCGATCGAGGTGGCCGGGCTGTCCGGCTTGATCTGCAGGGTCTCTGGGCTGTTGCCGGCCGAGCAGGCGGACAGCGAGACGGCTGCGAGGGCGAGAACGATGGCGGCAGTGCCACCGCGTCGAAGGCTGCGGCTCACGGCGGCGGCATCTCCTAGATCGCGTGTCGGTTTGTCAGCGCCCAGAGTACCGACCGCACTTATCCGGCCCTCACGGGGTGGCCCCGTGTCGCGGGGGCAGTGTCCGGCCGGAGGCGGTAGGAGAGGTTCCGGAACCACCCGAAGATCAGATCACGATCGGGAAACGGTGAATATCCGGTGTCGAGTTCAAGATCGAATGCTGGTTTCCAGGGTGTTGCGCCCCGTTTCGATGAGCACAGGAAGGGCCTCCGACCTGCGAGAAGCCCGTCCGAGGAGGTGCCCGCAGCACGTCGCAGGGGTCCTTGTCAAGCCCCGAGACCCGCCCTGACCTGCGCAAACGCCCTTCGAGTGGACGGAAAAGCGTGTTATTCTGGAAAGCCACGGAAGGGGTCCTGTCACATGACGTTCAAGGTTGGCGACACGGTGGTCTACCCCCATCACGGGGCTGCACTGATCGAGGCCATCGAAATTCGCCAGATCAAAGGTGTGGACAAGACCTACCTGGTGCTGAAGGTTCAGCAGGGAGACCTCACGCTGCGCGTCCCCGCGGAGAACGCGGAGTTCGTCGGCGTGCGCGACGTGGTCGGCCAGGAGGGTCTGGACCGGGTCTTCGAGGTGCTGCGCGCGCCGTACACCGAAGAGCCCACCAACTGGTCTCGCCGCTACAAGGCGAACCTGGAGAAGCTCGCGTCCGGTGATGTCATCAAGGTCGCCGAGGTCGTCCGCGACCTGTGGCGGCGTGAGCGTGAGCGCGGTCTGTCGGCCGGTGAGAAGCGGATGCTCGCCAAGGCCCGGCAGATCCTCGTCAGCGAACTGGCGCTGGCGGAGAACACCAACGAGGACAAGGCGGAGACGCTGCTCGACGAGGTGCTCGCCTCGTAGGGACGGCGGTTCGCCGCTTTGCCTGCTCTGCCTGCCGCTCAGGCGTGTTGTAGCACTGCACAGCGCCCGGCGCTGCGGCACCGTTGAGGACCGAGGTCCTGGATGGTGCGGTAGCGACTCCGGGCGCTGCGGCATGCCCGGGGGCGGGTGGAGCCTGATGTGCCGACCGCACCTCGGGCCTGACGCAGGGCTGGGCCTGACGCCGGATCGGACCCGGGTGCCAGCACGAGCGTGGTAGCACGAGGAGCGGTTCACGGGGTAGCACGAGTGACGGGTGCCGTCGGGTGCTCGTAGCGTGGGGGTCGCACATACACCGGGCACATCGGTACCCGAGAGGCGGCGCCGGGTGGAAGGGGTCCGGTGCACCGTCTGACGGGTACGCCTGGGCCATACCCACTTCGCCGAAGGAGTGAAACCTGAACACCACAGGAGTAGTGGCAGCAGCCGTGGTCCCCGCCGCCGGGCGGGGCGAGCGGCTCGGGCCGGGCGCGCCCAAGGCGCTGCGCGAGTTGGGCGGCGCACCGCTGCTGGTGCACGCCGTCCGGGCGCTGACCCGAAGTCGAGCAGTCGGGTTGGTCGTGGTGGCCGCCCCGCCGCAGGGCATCGCCGAGGTGGTCGGCCTGCTGGACAGTCACGGACTGGCCGGTCAGGACGTCCGAGTGGTGGCCGGCGGCGCGACCAGGCAGGAGTCGGTCCGCCTCGGGCTGGCGGCGATCCCGGAACAGACCGAGATCGTGCTGGTCCATGACGCCGCGCGGCCGCTGGTCCCGGTCGAGGTGGTCGACGCGGTGGTGGCGGCCGTCCGCGCCGGGGCGCCCGCGGTGGTGCCGGCCGTACCGCTGGCCGACACCGTCAAGCGGGTGATGCCCGGCGAGCCCGGGCAGCCCGAGCCGGTGCTCGACACACCGGACCGGTCCACGCTGCGAGCCGTGCAGACCCCGCAGGGCTTCCAGCGGCAGCTGCTGGCCGAGGTGCACGCCAAGGCCGAGGCCGAGGCGGCCGAGGGCGGCGGGCCCGCGGTGACCGACGACGCCGGGCTGGTCGAGTGGTACGGCGGGCAGGTGGTCGTGGTGCCGGGCCACGAGGAGGCGTTCAAGGTGACCCGGCCGCTCGACCTGGTGCTCGCCGAGGCCGTGCTGGCTCGCCGGAGGGCTTCCGATGGCTTCTGATCAACCGTCAACTCCCCGTTCCTTGTCAACTGAAGAGAGGGCCAACGTGCCGATCATGCCGCGGGTCGGAATCGGCACCGACGTGCACGCCTTCGCGGACGGCGTGCCGCTCTGGGTCGGCGGGCTGCACTGGGAGGGCCACGAGCAGGGGCTGGCGGGCCACTCGGACGGGGACGTGGCGGCGCACGCCGCGTGCAACGCGATCTTCTCGGCGGCGGGGCTCGGCGACCTCGGGACCCATTTCGGCACCGGGCGCCCCGAGTGGGCCGGCGCCGCGGGGGTCACGCTGCTCGGCGAGGCGGCCCGGATCGTGCGGGCGGCCGGGTTCGAGATCGGCAACATCGCGGTCCAGGTGATCGGCGTCAAACCGCGGATCGGGAGCAGGCGCGAGGAGGCGGAGAAGGTCCTCTCGGCGGCGGCCGGCGCCCCGGTCTCGCTCTCCGCGGCGACCACCGACGGACTGGGCATGACCGGGCGGGGCGAGGGCCTGGTGGGGCTGGCCACGGCCCTGGTCTACCCGCGCGACTGAGGACTCGGCGCGACGGGCTCCTCCGTGCCACTGGGGACTCGGCGTGACTGGGGAATCGGGAGCCGGGAGCAGCGGGAAGCCGGACGCAGGTATGGGATCGTGCCGGTCGGGGTAGCGGGCATCGCGAGACAGTCGCCGGCTATGCGTTCCGGCGCGCGATCCACCGTGATGGGAGTCCGCCCGTGTCCGTCCCGCTCTCCGAACAGGCCCAGGAACTGCTGGATGCCAAGACCTTCGCCACCGTGGCCACCGTCGGGCCGGACGGTGATCCGCAGTCCTCACTGGTCTGGGTCCGGCGGGACGGCGACGACATCCTCTTCTCGACGCTCCAGAGCCGGCAGAAGTACCTGAACCTGGTCCGGGACCCGCGAGTCAGCCTGCTGCTCAGCTCCGTGGACCAGCCCTACACCTACGTGGAGGTGCGCGGGGTGGCGGAGATGACCACCGAGGGCGGCCGGGAGTTGATCGACGAGCTGTCCAACAAGTACCTGGGCAAGGGCTATCGGATCGAGCCGCCCGAGGCCGTGCGGGTGGTGGTCCGGGTCCACCCGCGCAAGTTGACCGGCTGGCCCTGATCCCGGTCCGGGCCTGGGCCCTGATCCCCCTCCGGGCCAGGGCGGTGGGCGCAGGAGCGGAGCCGGGGCATCCATTTGGCCACCGTGGGTAACCCCGGCTTCTACTGCCGTCACATCGCCGTGTTTCGGGCGCAGCAACTGCGCTGCGGGGACAAAAATCCTGGCGGCCCCGGGGCCCAAACGTCGCTGGGCACTGCCTGCTTCCCACTACGCTGGTCGCTGTGAGCCTTCGTCTGTACGACACCAGCACCCGCCAGGTACGCGACTTCGTCCCGCTTGTACCGGGCTGTGTCTCGATCTACCTGTGCGGCGCGACCGTGCAGGGGGCCCCGCACATCGGGCACATCCGGTCCAACCTCAACTTCGACGTCATGCGCCGCTGGTTCGCCCACCGCGGCTACGACGTGACGTTCGTGCGCAACGTCACCGACATCGACGACAAGGTCATCAAGAAGGAACACGAGCTGGGCGTGCCCTGGTGGCAGATCGCCTATGCCAACGAGCGTGCCTTCAACGACGGTTACGAGGCGCTGGGCTGCCTGCCGCCGACCGTCGAGCCCCGCGCCACCGGGCACATCCCCGAGATGATCGACATGATGCAGGCGTTGATCGCCAAGGGCCACGCGTACGCGGCCGACGGCAACGTCTACTTCGACGTCCGGTCCTTCCCGGACTACCTGCAGCTCTCCAACCAGAAGTTGGAGAACCTCAAGCAGCCCGAGGGCGAGGGCGAGACCGGCAAGCGCGACCCGCGTGACTTCGCCATGTGGAAGGCGGCGAAGGAGGGCGAGCCGAGCTGGACCACCCCGTGGGGCCAGGGACGCCCGGGCTGGCACCTGGAGTGCTCCGCGATGGTGCACAAGTACCTGGGCAAGGCCTTCGACATCCACGGCGGCGGGCTGGACCTGATCTTCCCGCACCACGAGAACGAGATCGCCCAGTCCAAGGCGTTCGGCGACGACTTCGCCAACTTCTGGGTGCACAACGCCTGGGTCACCATGAGCGGCGAGAAGATGAGCAAGTCGCTCGGCAACTCGGTGCTGATCTCCGAGATGGTCCAGCGCTGGCGCCCGATCGTGCTGCGCTACTACCTCGCCGCCCCGCACTACCGCTCGATGATCGAGTACAGCGAGGAGGCGATCCGCGAGGCCGAGGCCGGCTTCGGTCGGATCGAGGGGTTCATCCAGCGGGTGATCGAGCGTTGCGGACCGGTGGACCCGGCGCCCGAGGTGCCGCCGGCCTTCGTCGAGGCGATGGACGACGACCTCGGTGTGCCGCAGGCGCTGGCCGTCGTGCACACCGCCGTCCGCCAGGGCAACAGCGCCCTCACGGCGGACGACAAGGAGAACGCGGTGGCGCGTCTCGCCGAGGTCCGTGCGATGCTCGGAGTACTGGGGCTCGACCCGCTCGACCCGCAGTGGACCGGCGGCGAGCGCGGCGAGGACCTCCACGGGGTCGTCGACTCGCTGGTGCGGCTGGTCCTGGACCAGCGCCAGGCGGCCCGGGCCCGCAAGGACTTCGCCACCGCGGACGCCATCCGCGACCAGCTCGGCCTGGCCGGGTTGGCGATCGAGGACACTCCGTCCGGCCCGCGCTGGACGCTCAGCAACCAGTAGCCCCGCGCTGGCGCGAGGGGCGCTGCTGGGCCGTACTCTCCACGAGTACGGCCCAGCGGCATTGACGCAGACTGAAGAAGAGACAGGAAGTACAGCCATGGCCGGCAACAGCGCCCGCAGGAACCGACGCAACCCCGGATCGAAGAAGGGTGCGAGTGTCGGTACCGGCGGTCACAGCCGGAAGGCACTCCAGGGCAAGGGCCCGACCCCGCCCGGCGAGGCCCGCAAGGGACACCCCAAGCAGCGCGCCGCCAACGCCGCGCTCAAGCGCGAGCGCGACGCCAAGGCGCGCGCCGGGATGCGCCGCTCCGGCGGTGGCGGCCGGGGCGGACGCGGCGGCGCGGGCAGCGCCGAGCTGGTGGTCGGCCGCAACTCGGTGGTCGAGGCACTGCAGGGCGGGGTCCCCGCCACCGCGCTGTACGTGATGCAGTTCATCGACACCGACGACCGGGTCCGCGAGGCGTTCCAGGCCGCCAACGACCGCGGCATCCCGCTGATGGAGGCGCCGCGCCCGCAGCTGGACCAGATGACCGGCGGCCTCAACCACCAGGGCCTGGTGCTCCAGGTCCCGCCGTACGAGTACGCGCACCCCGAGGACCTGCTGGAGGTCGCCGCGGACCTGGGCCAGGACGCGCTGATCATGGCGCTGGACGGGGTCACCGACTCGCGCAACCTGGGCGCCGTGGTCCGTTCGGCCGCCGCCTTCGGCGCGCACGGCGTGGTGATCCCCGAGCGGCGGGCCGCCGGGATGACCGCCGGCGCCTGGAAGACCTCCTCGGGCGCCGCGGCCCGGCTGCAGGTGGCCCGGGCCACCAACCTGACCAGGGCGCTGGAGGCCTACCAGAAGGCCGGACTTCTGGTGGTGGGCCTGGCCGCGGACGGCGAGGCCGAGATCGGGGACCTGGAGGCGCTGACCGGCCCCGTGGTGATCGTGGCCGGCAGTGAGGGCAAGGGGCTGTCCCGGCTGGTCTCGGAGACCTGCGACATCCGGGTGCGGATTCCGATGCCGGGTCAGACCGAGTCGCTGAACGCCGGTGTGGCCTCCGGCATCGTGCTGTACGAGGCGGCCCGGATGCGGGCCAAGGGCTGAGACCGGTAGGCAATTGCCGGACGGTCCAAGCACTCTCCCGGTGGCGGCGCTGACAGTTGCTCGGTTTCGGCCGGCTATTGGTCGGCTTTGACCCGAACGATCACTATCCCGCGCGAGAGTGACCGCAACCGTCAGCCACGCCCGGGAGTTGCACCCGGGAGAGTGTCCTAAGCGGGTGTCACCCGGTTAGAGGGGTGTGGACACCAGAACACCTCGGCGCCCAAGGCAGGGCGGAGCGGCAGGAATAGAGGCCGAGCCCGGCCTCAGCACCGTCAAGGTGCCGAGCGATCCGGCCCGGCTCAGCAGTACCCAGGTCAGTTTCCGGGTCAGGCTGGCGGCCCCGGTCCCGCCGATGATCGATGCTCCGCCGTTGACGGCCGCGCCGTACGCGGACTCCTTCGGTCGGCCGTACTCGGCGTTCAGCTACGGCGGGCGGCCCGGGCTGGTCCGGGCCGGCCTCGCGGACAGCGGTGGCCGGAGCGCCGCCGGGACGTCGAGCGGCGCGGCCCGGCGCAAGGGCAGGGTCACCGCGGTGACCTGGAGCGGCCAGGCGGCGCCCGGCGACCTGGCGGCCACGCAGCTGCTGGACGCGGTGCGGCTGAACACCGTGCCGAGCCCGGCGGGCGCCACCGTCGGCGGCGGCTCCTCGGTGGGGGGCTCGGTCGGCCAGCCCTCCGTCGGCCAGTCCTCGGTCGGCCTGGCCGACCCGGAGGCGACCCAGCCCATGGAGTTGCCCGGCTGGGACTCGCCGCCCTCCGGCGGCGGGTACGGCTACGGCGGCCCGGGCCGGTACGGGCGCGGCGCGGCGGTGCCGCGCCAGCCGCACGGCGGCTCCGGCAGCGGTGGCTCCCTCGGCGGTCCCGGTTCGGGCTCCGGCTCGAACGCCGACCGTCCCGAGTCCCGGGTGCGACCCGTGCGCCCCGGCTGGAAGCCGAGCGGTGAGCTGCCCGAGCACTCCGCGGCGGCCGCGCTGGCCGGCGAGTCGAGCCGGCACGCCTGGTACCCGGGGCGGCGGGTCGACCTCGGTCTGGTCCTGCTCCCGCTGCGTCTGCTGCTCGGCTCGCTCTCCGTCTACGCCGGGTTCAGCAAGCTCTGCGACCCGGTGTACTTCGACGGCGGCAACCGCGGCTCGATGATGCGCTGGCTGGCCTCGCTGCACCCGTGGAAGGTGGCCCAGCCGCTGCTGGACTTCGCCATGGAGCACCCGGTCGGCGCGGGTCTCGGGGTGGCCTTCACCGAGGTCGTGGTCGGCGTGCTCACGCTCTTCGGCCTCTGGCAGCGGCTGGCCGCCGGGGCCTCGATGGCGCTCTACGCGGTGCTGCTCTTCACCGTCAGCTGGCGGTCCGTGCCGGTCTACGACACGCCCGACCTGATCTTCCTGGCGGCGTGGAGCCCGCTGCTGATGGCCGGTGCGCCGTTCGCCTCGCTGGACGGCCGTCTCGCCCTGGAGGCCTGGCGCCGGTACGGGCCGCAGGCACCGAAGGCGGTGCGTCGCCGGGTGCTGCGGCGCGGCACCGTGGTGGCCACCGTGGTGATCGGCCTGACCCTGCTCACCGGCTCGACGCTGGGCGCCGCGGTGCGCACCGGCGGCCGTCCGCAGCCCGGTGGGCCCCAGCCGTCCACCGACTACGGCACGCCGGTCTGGCCGGCCACCTCCAGCCCGGGAGCGCCGCGCACACCCGGTGCCTCCGCGCCGGCCACCACGCCGTCCGCCAGCGGATCGGCCTCGCCATCCGCCCCGCCCTCACCCTCGGCGGCGGCCAAGAGTCCGAAGCCGCACCCGTCCTCCTCCACCCGCAGTGGAGCCACCGACACGACCGGCGGCTCCTCCGGCCAGAGCGGCAGTTCGAATGCGGGCACGCCGACCGGGTCGGCCAGCACGTCGGCCGGATCCGGCTCGGCCCCGGGCAGCTCGCCCGCCGGATCGGGCAACCGGGCGCCCAAGCCGAGCCCCAGCAGCGGGCTGATCGGCGGGGTGCTGGGCAGCGGTCCGCCGGCCGCCGTGCAACTCCCGTCGCTGGGCATGCCGTTGGGGGGTCACCGGCCGTCGGGGGCGGTCGTCTGACGCCTAATCGGCGCGTTGGTACGGCGGCGCGTTGGTACGTCGGTTCGCCGGCACTGTGGGTGGCTGTCCCCGGATGAGCGGACAGCCACCCACAGGCATGAGCGGTGGGCTGCTCCGAGGGGGCGGCCGGTTCAGCCCGCCCAGGAGGCGAGCTCCTTGGCCGCCTCGGTGAGGTCCTTGGCCGTGTCGATGGCCCGCCAGTAGACGCCCTGCGGGAGCTGGTAGCCCGCCAGCCGCTTGGCCCGGGCGAGCTGCGGGAAAGTGGTGCGCTCATGGTCGCCGACGTCGGGCAGCAGCTCGGTGAAGCCGGGGGCGAAGACGTACAGGCCCGCGTTGATCAGGAAGGGCGAGGGCGGCGCCTCGATGAAGTCCAGCACGTTGCCGAACTGGTCGGTCTCCACCGCGCCCCAGGGGATCCGCGGCCGGGCCAGCGCGAGCGTGGCCAGCGCGTCCCGCTCGTGGTGGAAGGCGGCCATCTCGCGCAGGCTGAACCGCGTCCAGATGTCGCCATTGGTCGCGTACCAGGGCTCGGCCGGGCGCGGCAGGGCCTTCGCCGCGTACTTCAACCCGCCGCCGCGGCCCAGCGGTTCGACCTCCACCACGGTGCTCACCCGGAGCGGAAGATCGGCCTGGTCCAGCCAGTCCTGCAGCACTTCGGCCAGATGGCCGCAGGAGATCACCACGTCTGTCACGCCTTCGGCTGCCAGCCAGGCGAGTTGGTGTCCGACGATCGGCGTACCCGTGCCGGGGATCTCGACCAGCGGCTTGGGGCGGTCATCGGTGTAGGGACGCAGCCGGGAGCCCTGTCCGCCGGCCAGGATCACGGCCTGCGTGACGGGAGGAGTACTAGAGCGCTCGTAGCCAGTCATGGGGGCAGGATAGGCCCGTACGACCGGCTGACGGCGTACCTCGGCGGGGCTCGCACCGCCCCGGGGCTAGTTCGGTCCTACTTCGGCCCCGGGAGCCGGATCAGCCTGCGATGCCGACGGCGAACGGCCCGCGATGCCCCTGGTGATCAGCCCGCGATGCCTGCGGCGAACGATCCGTCGCAGACCGGGCGGGCGAAGGACCGGGCTCGCTGCGCGTCGCCCTGGTACTTCTTCAGCGCGGCCTGGCCCAACTCCTTGGCCAGCGTGCTGCAGTACGGGGTCAGCGAGGGCTGCTCGCGCATGGTGCGCTCCAGCAGGTCCAGCGCCGACCCGGCGCCGCGGCTGCGCAGCTCCTCCATCAGGTCCGCGCGCAGCGCGTCCTGCGGGGCCAGGCCCGGATGCTGGGCGGCAGTTGAGCTGCCGGTGGATGCGGTCCTGCCGATGCCTGGTCCGGCGCCGCTCGCGGCGGCGACCACCTGCTGGTCGTCCCCGACGGGCGGGGCCCAGGCGACCCGGGTCACGGCGAGGGTGCCGGTGGTCACCAGGATCACGGGCAGGGTGAGGGCGATGGTCTGGCCGATGCGGCGAACGAGCTGCTTCACGCCTGTGAGGTTAGCGCCGCGTGAGGGTGCGCGGACACCGAGTCACACGGACGAGTGACGAAGCACCGAGCCCCGCCGGACGGGTGTCCGACGGGGCTGCGGCAGGTGTTCTAGAGCCTGGGGCCTCAGGCGCTCAGGCGGGCACCCGTGGTGGTGGAGAAGACGTGGGTCTCGCCACCGGTCGGGACCACGTGGATGGTCTCGCCCTTCTGCGGGATCTGCCGGCCGTGCACGCGCACGACGATGTCCTTGTCCTCGCCGCTCACCTTGGTGGTGCCGTAGACGAAGCCGTCGGCGCCGAGCTCCTCGACCACGTTGACGGTCACGGCCACGCCCTCGATGCCGCCCTCGGGGACGATCTGGAAGTGCTCGGGGCGGATGCCGACCGTGACGTTCTTGTCGCTGCCGGCGCCGGCCAGGTGCTCGCGGTCGATGTTGATGACCGAGCCGCCGAACTTCACGCCGCCGTCCACCAGCGGGACGTCGACCAGGTTCATCGCGGGCGAGCCGATGAAGCCGGCCACGAAGACGTTGGCGGGCTTGTCGTACATCCGGCGCGGGGTGTCGACCTGCTGCAGCAGACCGTCCTTGAGCACCGCGACGCGGTCGCCCATGGTCATGGCCTCGGTCTGGTCGTGCGTCACGTACACCGTGGTGATGCCCAGGCGGCGCTGCAGGCCGGCGATCTGGGTACGGGTGGAGACGCGGAGCTTGGCGTCCAGGTTGGACAGCGGCTCGTCCATCAGGAAGACCTGCGGCTCGCGGACGATCGCGCGACCCATCGCGACACGCTGGCGCTGACCACCGGAGAGCGCCTTCGGCTTGCGGTCCAGGTACTGGGTGAGGTCGAGGATCTTCGCGGCCTCCTCCACCTTCTGGCGGATCTCGGCCTTGTTGACGCCGGCGATCTTGAGCGCGAAGCCCATGTTGTCGGCCACCGTCATGTGGGGGTAGAGCGCGTAGTTCTGGAACACCATCGCGATGTCCCGGTCCTTCGGCGGCAGGTGCGTGACGTCGCGGTCGCCGATCCGGATGACGCCGCCGTTGACGTCCTCCAGGCCGGCCAGCATCCGCAGGCTGGTCGACTTGCCGCAGCCCGAGGGGCCGACGAGGACGAGGAACTCGCCGTCCTCGATGTGCAGGTCCAGCGCGTCCACCGCGGGCTTGTCGCCACCGGGGTAGAGCCGGGTCGCCTTGTCGTAGGTCACAGAAGCCATGGCTGTGCTCTCCTTCACCGGCAGGAACGTGCCGGACGATCCGAGTAAAGGGTCGGGTTGTCCGCCGCCTCTCAAGTGGTCTGGACCACTGAAGAGTCGACTTGGCCTGAGGGTACCTGGACATTCGTCCGATTGTCAGCCCCCCTGGCCCGCCCAATCCATACCAGTCCGGTCACGCGCCCCCACCCCGCTAATCCGCCGCCACACCCCCCACCGCGCCCGGTAGACTGCCACCCGGTGCCGCCGTGGCCTCGCCGCGGACGGCTACCGTGCCTCCTTAGCTCAGCTGGCCAGAGCACCGCTCTTGTAAAGCGGGGGTCGTCGGTTCGAACCCGACAGGGGGCTCACCGCGCCACCCCGGATGAGCTGCAGCTTTGGCCGTCTGGGAGCTCCGTCACCGGCCTCGGACGACTCGTCCGGGGCCGTTTGCGTGAGCGATGCGTGAGCGGATGGCGGGGTCGTGGGGGATGCCGGGGTGGACTCAGTAACCCTGCGCGGCTTGTTGGCGCGAGGGACGAGGCGGGCCGCCGCCTCGGCGATGGCGCGGTCCACCTGCGGGAGCAGGGTCGTGTAGGTGTCCGAGGTGATGCCGATCGAGGAGTGGCCGAGCATCTCCTTGATCGTGTGGAGGTCCGCGCCCGCTGCGTGAGCGAGGCTCGCCGCGCCGTGGCGGAGGTCGTGCAGGCGGATCGGCGGGAGGCCGGCCTCCTCGGCCAGTTCGCGGAAGCGGTCGGTCACGGCGGTCGGGTGCAGCCACTCGCCGTTCTCCTTGGTGAAGACCCGGCCGGTCTCGACCCAGGCGTCGCCCCACTGCTCGCGGTCGGCCCGCTGCCGCTCGCGGTGCGCCTCCAGGACGGCCACGGTCTCGGAGTCGAGGGCGATGGTGCGGGCGCCCGCGTCGGTCTTGGGATCGTCCTCGTAGACCGCCCAGCCATCCACGACGAGTTGCTTGGCCACGGTGAGGAGCTCGGCCTTCAGGTTGGTGTCGGCCCACCGCTGGCCGCACGCCTCGCCCCGCCGAAGCCCTCGGAAGGTGATCAGGTGGAACAGCGCGTAGAGGCGGTCCTCGGCGGCCTGGTCGAGGAACAGACCCGTCTGCTCCGGGGTCCAGACCATCACTGGGGACGGCCGCTCGCCGGTGAGCTCCCAGTGCTCGATCCGCTCCTCTGTCCACACGAGCGGCTTCGGGCGCTTGGCGGTCTCCAGCTCGACGTGGGAGGCCGGGTTGAAGGTGATGATCTGTCGTCGGATCGCGGCGTTGAGGCCGGCTCTGAGCGTGGCGCGGATGCGCTGGCAGGTCGACGCGCTGACGGTCCGCCGGAACGGTTCCATCCCGGCGATGGCGGCCTTGAGAGCCTTGCGCTTCGCGCGGAACTCCTGTCCCTTCCAAGGGATCTGGGCGAGTTCGGCGATGGCGGCTCGCCGCTGGGCATTCGCCTCGACAATCTCGACGTTCTCCTCCTCGATGGCTGCGAACATCTCCTCCAGGTGCCGGACTCGGAGGCGGTCGAGACGGATGTGGCCGATCCGCGGCTTGATGTAGAGCCGAATGCTGCTCTCGTCTCGGCTGATCGCGGTCTGGCGGCCGCGCTTGCCCGCCAGCCACTGGTCGATCCACTCGCCGACGGTCAGCCGGTTTTGTAGGTCCTGCCCGGATGCGAGCCGGCGCCTGGTCTCCTCGACATCGGGCACGGGGGCCTTCTCGCGAGCGACCTTCTCCAGCAGATCGGCTATCTGTGCGAGTCCCTCGGGATCGTCCGCGTCCGGGATGTGCAGCAGCTCGCGGACCTGGTCGAGATCGGCCTGCGCGGCCTTGCGGGATTCGTAGCCGGAGCGGTTGAAGGACCGGCGTGAGCCGTCCTCGCGGTTGGGCAGCTCCTGGCGGACCGCGTAGGAACCGTGCTTGCGACTGCTGAGCTTCGGGCAGGCCTTGCCGAGCGGCTTGCCGGTGTCGGCGCCCCGGCAGTAGCAGCGGTGGTAGGTGGAGCCCTTCACGGGGTTCCCTCCTTCATCTGGTCGTCCTTGTGGTCGGTGTCGAGGAATGCGAGGTGGCTGGGGAGCGGAGGGGGAATCAGCCCCAGCCCGCGCATGCGGTGTCGGATCGGCACGAGCTCCGAGCGAACGGTCTTCACAAGGCGGCCGAACTTGGCTTCGGCGCCGTGCGGCCAGTCCTCCCTCGCGCCGGAGAACTGGAGCTGCCAGGCGTCGTGATGCCCGGTCCGGAGGCGGTGCTCGACGCCCGCGTACTCGCGGAACACGGCCGCGTCGCCGAAGTCCAGGTCCTCGCCGGTGAACCAGCTGAACGCCGTCCACGGATCTCGGCTCTCGTGCGGGAGGCAGTCCACGCTGGTGCTCCCGTCGAGCGGGAAGACCAGGGCGGCCGGCGGCGTGTCGACAGCCCTGGCGAGCACGAGCAGCTCCGGGACGGTGAGGGTCAGCCGACGCCCGGACTCCCAGTTCGCGATGACGTTGCGCGGGATGGGGTGGCCCAGCTCGTCACAGGCGTCGGCCAGGTCCTGCGCGGTCATACCCAGCTCCTTCCGGCACCTACGAACCTCGGCGATCACGGTTCTCGTGACCTGCGCCGACCAAGATTCCACTTCGTCGTGTGTCATATCGACACTTTATTGCGGTGCAAGCTGCTCCTCGATCCCGGACTTCCCGGGGCCGCCGACTGGGGCTCGCCCCTGTGAATGGAGACAGCTGTGCGAACTGAGACGGGCAACCAGGAGCTCGCGGGCGTGAGCCGGGCGGAGCTGCTCGCGTTGCCGGCCGCGATCGACCTGGACACCGCCAACCGCGCCATCGGCCTTGGTCGCAGCAAGGGCTACGAGCTGGCGAGGCGGGACGCCTACCCGTGCCGTGTGCTTCGGCTCGGCAAGAAGTACAGGGTGATCACTGCGGACCTCCTGCGACTGCTGGGCATTGACGCCACGGCTGGCGGTGAGGCTGCGTGATCGCGGAGCTGCAGGTGGGCCCAGGGGTTTGTCTGCCGTGAGAGGACGACGACCGGAGCAGTGGATCTTCCACCAGGGCAGTCGTATCGTCGCGTCGCCCGCCCGTCGTACGGCGGCGCAACCCAGTCCAACCGCCTGCGAGTTGAGCCCGATCAGCTCGTTCCGCCTTGCAGGCCGGGAAAGCGACGGCCCTCGGTGCTACCAACACCGAGGGCCGGATGAAGTCCCCAGATCAGCGAATCAGTTCAACCGGTGGCAGCGCGACGGTCCAGGTCGCGTGCCCCAGCGAGGAGCCTCACCGTGAACTCTACTTCTCCGCAGCCCATACCGGGAGGCCCGGCGCAGGGCTGGCCGCCTGTCGCCGTCCCCGGTCAGCCTGGTCACTTCCGACCGGCGGTCGGTCAGAACGACGTACTGACCGACCGGACTGACCGGGAGCCCGGTGCGTTGGCCGGTCAGATCACCGCTGACCCGGTCAGTGCCCCGGCGGGACAGGTCAGTGACCCGGACATCTTCGGTGGGATGACCGGAAGTGGCGACCTGCCGGTCACTCCGTCATCGCAGGGAGCCGAGCTGCTCTGCGAACTCCGATCTGCCATAGCTCGCTTCGTGATCCTCCCGTCCGAGCAAGCTCTGGATGCCGTGACGCTGTGGGTTGCCGCCACCCATCTGCAGCCCGCTTGGCAGCATGCCCCGCGTCTTGCCGTGATCGGCCCGGCCAAGCGCTGCGGGAAGTCTCGGCTGCTCGACATCGTCACCGAGACCGTCCACGACCCGCTCATCACGGTCAACGCGTCCTCGGCGGCCATCTTTCGGTCGATCACCGACCAACCGCCGACCCTGCTTGTGGACGAGGCGGACACCATGTTCGGCACCGTCAAGGCGGCCGAGAAGAACGAGGACCTGCGTGGCCTGCTGAACGCCGGTCACCAGCGCAACCGACCTACCCTGCGGGTCGTCGGACCGGACCACAAGGTGGTCAAGTTCCCCACCTTCGCCATGGCGGCTCTGGCCGGGATCGGGGACCTCCCGGACACGATCATGGACCGGTCCGTGGTCATCCGGATGCGCCGCCGGGCGCCGGGCGAGCGCGTCTCCTCGTACCGCTCCGACCGGGACAACCCGGGCCTGCGCGAGCTGCGCGACGGCCTCCATGCCTGGCTGGTGCCGCTGATCGACGCGGCGACCGACATGGAGCCGCCCATGCCGGTCGACGACCGTGCCGCTGACACCTGGGAGCCCTTGGTGACGGTCGCGGACCTCGCCGGAGGTGAGTGGCCGGTGCGTGCCCGCGCGGCCTGTCGTGCCATGACCGCGTTCGAGTCCGGACAGGACGAAGACGGCGGCCTGAGGACGAGGATCCTGGTCGACATCCGCCGCGTCTTCGCCGCCGGTGGCAACCCGGACGCCCTGTCCACCGAGCACCTCCTGACCGCCCTGAAGGCCGACCATGAGGCGCCGTGGGCCGAGCACGGACCGACGGGGCTGAGCGCTCGTGGCCTGCAGCTCCTGCTCAAGGACTACGGCATCGGCTCGATGAACATCCGCTTCCCGGACGGCGTGCAGCTCAAGGGCTTCACCCGCAACGGTTTCCTCGACGCCTGGAGCCGCTACTGCCCCGAGCCCGCCGAGCCGCCGGTCACTGCCGGCAGCTGACTCGCTGCCAGTCGTACCACCCGTCCCCGCCCAGCTCAGGGCGGGGACGGGTTCGTTCTCCGCAACGGGTCCTGTCGTCCCGCGAGCGCCACCCGTACCGCTCTGACCAGGTCTGCAACGTGTGGGACGGCTGCAACGCGGTGGGTAGCGGACGAATCCTCAGTCGGTCTGCTCGACCGCATGGGCGACAGCGCCAACGGCGCGAAGAGCGCTGGCAGCTGTCCGCGCTGTGTCTTCGGGTTGGTCTTCGAGAACCGTCGCTGGAAGCTGGCCGATGAGGAGTTTGCCGTGCCACAGGCTGAGCCCGGTGAGCCGGCGGATCTCCTTCAGTACGTCCATGGTGCGGGTGCCGGGATCGGCCAGCACGACGCTGTACGGCACGTCGTCACAGACCAGCGTGATGTACCTGACCTCGCCGTCCATGCCTCTCCATCCGTCGGCCCTCTCAGAGCCTAGCCCCGCTACGTGGCAGGCAGAGGGGGCCGCACGCGGAGCAAGTTGTGGGGTAAGCGCTGCTTACCCCGAGCCCCGGCAAGCCGGAGCAAGTTGTGGGGTAAGGAGTCCTTACCCCAGGGTCCCGCTCGGACGGCGGCGGAGCAGCCGAGCCTGGCGGGCCGAGGGCGGCCGGACGTGCGAGCGGCTCGGAGCACGCGCCACTGCCTGTAGCTCACGCCCCTCGCCCGCCACCCCGTGCACCTGTGCGCTCTCCCAGCGCCGCCTTGCCCGTCGATACCGTACGCCGCTGTGGCTAGTAAGAAGAGAACGAACGGCCTTTGGCGCTACTGGGGGCTGATTGCTTTCGTCGTTGCTATGACCGGATGGTTGACCGCTGACTTCGGGCCCCTTGCGATCACAGCACTGTCGGCGCTGAGCCTCCTGTGGTTTCTCTTCCAAGCGCCAGTCCCGTGTGCTGCTCTGAACCGTGGCGAGGCTCAGACCTGCCGCAACAACGGCCGTGGCGTTCTTCGGGGTTGCCATATCAAGCAGCATCAGTGGCAGAAGCTGAAGGGGCTCGTCGTTCGGCGCCGATGGCGAGAGGTCTCGGCGGACCTCTTCCCCAACGCGACTACGAGCCTCGCGAGCCTGGGCGCGATCGTTGCTCTCCTGTCGTCAATCATCGGCGTGGTGAAGTCCCTTACTGGCAAGAGCTGATGTGTGCTGGAGACGAGTCGCACAGACCAGCCCCCACCAGCTGAGTGGGCAGAGCAAGTTGTCGCGTTGGATATCCCAACGGCTACTCGACAAGGTTCCCCCGGCCGGAGGGCCGGGGGTTGGTGATCTCGGAGAGCCGCCTTCGCAGCGGTTTCTCCAGGTCGAGGTTGTCGCCTCGGGTGGTGGTCTGCAGGAGTTCGGTGATGACCACGAGTTCGGCGAACGTCCCCGTGGGAGTGTCGAGGATGTGCCCGAGCCGCCGCCGGATCTCGGCTGCGGTGTCGGGCATCAGGAGGCTGTAGGAGTGCAGGAGCGCGGCGTCGTAGCCGGCGGGTGCGGTGCCCCAGCCTTCCCAGTCGAGGATCGTGAGGGTCGGGCCGGTGAGATTGGCCCAGTGCAGGTCTCCGTGCGCGGTCGTCCAGGCGGGCGCCTTGGTGTCGATCGCCATGCTGAGGTACTGCGGCATGGCGCGGTCCAGGTACTCCGGACGGACCGCCACTCGGTTGCTGGGGACTGCGGCGATCGCGTCGAGGGCGGTGCTGAGCGCGTCCCACCAGGCGTCGTCCAGGTCGGGGGCCTTCCGGAGGGTTGGCTCGTGGGTGGTGATGGTGGAAATGGTGATCTTGTCGTACAGCTCTGCCAGGTAGCCGTGCTCGCCCTCGGTCCAGGTACGCCGCTCCCGCAGGCGCGGCCTGGGTACCGCAGGAGGCATGAGCCGTTCTGCCTCCTGCGGTCCTTCCCAGAGCTTTCCGCCGGCCTTGTCGGCCGGGGCGGACACCAGGCGGAGCCAGCCCTCGCCGGACGCCGTGGCAACCGGGCGGCTGAGGGTACGCCCACGCCAGCCCCATGCTTCGCGCGAGCCGATCGGCGTCGCGTCGAGCGCTGTTGCGGCTGTGGCGTGCATCCCGCGCATCCGCTCGGCGATGTCCGGCTCAGGTTCCGAGTACATCAACGACCCTTCGCAGCACGTCCGGAGACAACGGCGGCCGGCCGACGGCATCGGCGGCCTGCGTCCAGTGTTCCGGATTCCCCGTCGACAGAAGCACGCGTTTCACTCCGGTGGTCGAGGCGACGACGGCGAGGGCAGCCTGCGCGGGCGTGCTGCCGGGGCTGATCAGGTCGGTCAGCTCATGGGTCACGATGCCGGGGATCTCACCACCGTGGAGCGGGGCGGAGGCGAACACCTCCAGTCCCGCGTCCAAGGCATCGACCAGCGGTCCGTGTCCGTCAAGGGCCTGGGCGACGGTGCTGAGGTGGACGAGGGAGACGGGGAGTTGGATTGCCCGCAGGTGGTGCTGCGGGCCGCCAGCCTTGGTTGCGAGTTCGAGCAGGGCAGGCACGTCGAAGAGCCCGCTGCTGAAACCGCGCCAGGTCGCTACGCCGTAGGAACTGATGACGCGCTCGCTGCACGCCTCCTCCAAGGCGAGGAACGCGGTGTAGAGCCGATCAGCGAACTCGTCTTCCTGGCAGTCGTGTTCCGGGTTGTGCAGGAACACCACGTCGGGGCTGCGGCCGAGCATGCGGCTGCTACGGGCGACCTGCCAGGCGATGTAGTCCGGCGTCAGGCAGTGGCCGCGCTTGGCTTGACCGGCGGACAGCGCACCAGCGCGCACGCCGATCCGCCTGGCACTGAGAGGGACGAAACCCACCTTCGTGGAGACGCGAAGATCCGGATACGCCGCCAGGACCAGGGCCAGTGCCGCCTCCGCCCGGCCACCCTCGTAGTTGGGCGCGGTGTCCACCCAGTCGGCACCCCGGGAAGCGGCCCTCACCGCGGCCTCGGCCACATCGAGACAGCGGTAGGTGCCGAGGCCCAGCCGGGCCGTCATTGTGCACCTCCGATCGCGGCGGCCTGGCCGTCGACCAGCTCGGTCACGACACCGGCCGCCTGGCCGAGAGTGATGCCTGCGGCCTGGGCGAGATCGGCCAGCCGGTGAGGTTCCCCGTCGGCGAGGAGCGCGAGCATCGGCTCGGCCTTGGCGGCAAACGCCCACTCCTCACCTCCGGCGGTAAACCGGACGGTGCCGTCGGGCATGGCCGCGAGCGCGGGCCGCGTGGTGACCAGGCGTACCTGCAGGTCGGCATCCGGTGGGGCCGCCGTGATGTGGGGCAGCGACGGTGCGAGCCGGGCTCGCTCGGTGGCGTCGTGGGCGAAGGAGAAGCGGGCGATCAGGTCGTCGCTCTCCAGCTCGGTCGCGATGAGCTTGCCGATCGTGTCGAGGAAGGCTCGCTGCTCCTCGGTGGTCCCAAAGCGCGGGATGTCCTCTCGAACGGCCTCGTGGGCACGCAGCATCTCCGACAGCCAGGTGATCAGGTCGGCGCCCGTCGTGCTCTGCAGCCCGCACGTGACATGCAGCGAGTGCTCGCCCTCGGAGGCGGCGACGGCGTGCCACCAGCCCCGCGGCAGATAGAGCACATCGCCGGCGGTGAGGACCAGATCGGCGACGGGCTCCTCGGGCGGTGGCTCGGGCGTCTCGATGTCGCGGTGCATCGGCAACGCGCGGGTGGGGCCGTAGATGCGCCAGCGCTTCGCGCCGTCGAGCTGGATGACGACCACGTCATGATCGTCCCAGTGGACGCCGAAGCCCTCGGTGCCGGTCCAGGAGGCGTACAGGTTGACCTGTACGCCGGTTCGCAGCCAGCGCTCCAGCTGGCCGGCCAGAGCGCCGATTCCGGCGTGGAGTTCGTCGACGGCGTCCAGGACCAGCGTGGCACCCTCGGCGAGACGCTGGTGCAACTCCGACGGCTGGAGCTGGTGCCAGACGGTGCTCCGCCGGGTGGTGATCGGCCGGGAGTAGGTGTGCGCGGGCACCTGCTCCCCGGTGGCGGCGAGGCGGAAGCGAGGGGGTTCGAACCGGTGGTGGGTCAGGATGGCGTTGAGGTCATCCCAGCTCATCAGCCCGGCGAGTGACGCGGCTTCGCCGCGTGCGACCTTGAAGCTGCGGCCGAGCGTCTGGGCGAGGAAGTCATCCCCGCCCAGACGCTCAACCACCGAGAAGTGCTCGGCGGTCATTGTGATGCAGCCGTCAGTCGTTGGTGTCGGTTCGGCCGGTGGAGCCGCCGTCCGACGGCTGCTCGCCACGCGAGCGGGCCGCGGCGACCTTCGTACGGGCGACCAGCAGGCCGTCGCCCTCCAGCTCGGTGGTGGTCGTCAGGTTCTCGGGCATGAAGCACTCCTTCGGTTTCATGGGGCGGGCCGACTGCCCGGCCCCGTCGTGGGTGCAGATCCGTTGCCAGGGCCAGCCGTTGGCAAGGAACCTCAGGTGGTTCTGCCGCGTGGCTGTTGACCAGCGCGGCCACCTGCATCCCCCAAGCCCGTGTCGGGGCAGGAGGAAGTCTTGTCAGACACTGGTCGGGACGACGTCCCGTGCTTTCGGGACCGTGGCCCTCACCAACGCGGTGAGCCGCTCGTCGCCCGAGACGGCGGCGGTGGTGCCGACCTCGAACCAGATCCGCTTGCCGGCAGGGTCCGGCTCGGCGCCCCAATTCGTCGCGAGCGCTGCCACCAGGAACAGCCCTCGCCCGTCGGTGGCGTCAAGATCGATCCCGCCGGCAGCCGGCAGTTCCTGGCCGACGTCCGTCACCTCGACGCGCAGCCGGTCACCGTCCCAGGACACGCAGACGACGCACGGGGCGTGGGTGTGGGATACGGCGTTGGTGATCAGCTCGCTGGACAGCAACTCGACATCGCGGAGCGCGTCCTCCGCGAGCGGCAGGCCCCAATCGCGCACGGCCCGTATCACCTGCCGCCGGGCGTCCGGCACGGCCTCGGCACTGGGCAGCACGCGAAAGCCGAACGGGGCGGGGGTGATGGCTTGGCGGGTGGCGACGGACATGAGCGCGGACCTTTCACCGGGACGAGGTCGGCAGCGGGCCGATTCGCGCCGGGATTCACCCGGCAGGTATCTACAGAACCGCCTCCAACGCGGGTGAACCAGAGCAGAATTGAGGCGGCAACGAGGCATCCGTGCTGCAAACCCGGGCATGACCTGGCCTGTTACGACTGCAGACGAACTGACGTACCTCTGGAGGACGCGGAATGGCATCCAGGAGGTCCCGGCTGATCCAGCGCAGGGAGGCGGTTGGCCACACCCAGGAATCCCTGGCTGAAGCCCTCGACGTGGACCGCACGACCGTTGGGCGGTGGGAGAGCGGCAGGGGAGCCCCGCAGCCCTGGATGCGGCCGAAGCTCGCCCGCGCCCTGGAACTCTCGGTCGACCAGTTGGCCGACCTGCTGGCAGCGCCCTCTGCAGCCGCCGAAGCAGTCCCACCGCCCAGCAGCGTCGGCGACGCCTCGTCTCCTGTGCCTGCCCTGCGCACGGACCACGGCAACGATCTCGTAGTGGCCGTGGCAGCCGACTCGGCAGAGTCCGCGCTCTTCCTTCGCTTCGCGAGCGCGTCCAATGTGGACAACACGCTGCTTGAACAGATCGACGCGGACATTGCGAGGCTGGCAGCGGACTACGTGAGCAAGCCGGTGTCCGAGCTCTTCCACGACATCGGAACCCTCCGGCGAGGAGTGTTCGACTTACTCCGAGGCCGCCAACACCCTTACCAGACAGCCCATCTATACCTGCAGGCCGGACGCCTCTGTGGCCTGGCCACCCATGTCGCCCTCGACCTCGGCCAGTACACAGCTGCGGCTACGCATTCGCGAACGGCCTGGCGCTGCGCGGAGTCAGCCGGCCACAACGGTCTCCGGGCCTGGATCCGATCAGTCCAGTCTCTGATCGCCTACTGGCAGCAGGACCACCGCCAGGCTGCCGAACTGGCCAGAGCGGGACTGCCGTACGCGGACAGCGGGACGATCGCAGTCCGCCTGCTCAGCCTCGAAGCACGGGCCACTGCCGCGCTCGGCGACAGCGCGAGCGCGCTACGGGCCGTAGAAGCTGCCGCGGCGGCGCGGAGCGCCGTAGCCGCCGTGGATCTTCCCGGCGTATTCACGTTTCCGGAGGCCAAGCAGTGGACCTACGCCGGCACCGCTCTCCTTACCCTGGGCAGCCAACGTCACGTGAACCGCGCCATTGAGGCGTCCTCCCGGGCCATCAGCCTGTACGAGTCCGCACCGCAGCAGGAACAGTCCTCCGGCGACCTGTTGGCCGCCCGCCTTGACCTCGCCAACGCCCACCTCGCCCACGGTGACCTCGACGGCGTGCAGGAGAAGCTCTCGGTGGTGCTGGACGCCGCACCGGACCGGCGAACAGCGAGCATCTCCAGCCGCCTTCGGGCGCTGAGCACTCGTCTCGCCTTGCCCGCCTACGCAGGCTCCCCAATCGTCCTGAGTCTCCGTGAGAATGTCAGAGAAGCCTGCTCTCGACCCGCACTCACGAATCCCCCGGAGCTGCCACAGTGACGAGCAACACCGCACAGCAGGACGCCGCTGTCGCCGACAAGTCCATCCTCGCGAACAGCGCCTACGCCGACGGACGCCACCTGACCGCCCGCCAGTCGATCTACCGGTGGCAGCAGCCGCAGTACGACGTGCCCGGGATCGTCGTCGAAGAGCTGGCCTGCACAAGTGGGATCGTCCTCGACGTCGGCTGCGGCAACGGCAAGTTCGTCAACCGTCTGTACAAGGACCGGCCGGACCTTCAGATCGTCGGGGTGGACATCTCGGCGGGCATCCTCGCCGATGTCCCGAAGCCGGTCCTGGTGGCCGACGCCCAGGCCCTGCCCTTCGCCAACGACAGCGCGGACGCCGTACTGGCCCTGCACATGCTGTACCACGTCAGCGACATCGAGGCCACGATCAAAGAGCTGGCCCGCGTGCTCCGGCCTGGCGGCGTGCTCATTGCCTCGACCAACAGCGACACCGACAAGCGTGAGCTGGACCAGCTCTGGGCCAAGGCTGCAGGAGACGTCCTCGGGATCCCCAAGGGGCCAGCACGGGTCTCCCTTAGCTCTCGCTTCTCCCTGGAGAAGGCCCCCGGCTACCTCGGAACGGCATTCAAGGACATCCGAGTCCGGAAGCTGGCCGGCACCATCGAGCTCACCGACCCCACGCCAATCGTTGCCCACTTGGCCTCCTACGAGGCGTGGGCCGACCAATGCGGCGTCCCCTTCGCGGAGACCGTGGATCGGGCAAGGGAAAATGTTATCTCGGCCATCAACACCGATGGATCGATTCAAATCGCATGCCTCGGCGGCGTCCTGGTTTGTCGAGTATAGAATTGCAGGCGCAGCTAAATTCGTCACTTCGAATCGATCAGCGATGCGGCCCTCACCCGGAGATTTGCGCCCCCAGGGTGTGCCTTGCGACGGCTCGTAACTAGCAGCACTCGACACTCGGCAGCCTACATTTCATTCGAAGGCAAATTCGATCGAGGAGAAGGTTTTTGAGCCTTACTGTTGAGCGTGCACTTGAGATCCTCGAAATCCCATTCGGTCCCCTTGTGGATGATGGTGACTGGATTTCTCTTGCTAGGCCAATTGTGACAAGGGACGACAAGCTGCTGGATCGATTCCCTAGGGGAGAAGTGGTAAGTGCTGTCGATAAGGCAAATGCGGCATCCTCTAGCGATGGAATATTTCTTTCGTGGGGAAATAAGTGCGAGGTGATGGTTTCGGAGCATGGAAGCCAGAGCTCTTATGCTAGTGGTATCTGGCGCGACGGATTGGCGCTAGAGTCGGGTGGTGAGAATCCCCAGAAGTATTCACTTGGGGCGCCTTCGCTTTCTTACTTCCTGCACTTCATGAATGAGCTTCCGAGTGCGGAGGCGCCGCTGAGGAGACACCCCGTCTCTATGGCGATTCGAGACCGGGCTCGCATGAGGATGCGGCACAATCCGGGTGCAGCTCGACTCTCGGGAGACGCGTGGCCTCCTGCTGGGCTGGCGCAGGCCAGTGCAGAGGAGGCTGCACAGAAGGCATTCCCGGGATTGACGCTAAGGATTGAATCGCCTCGGAGTAGGAACGATTTTGAGGCGCTCGCAAATTCCTTCCTGTTCAATCTGGCTTACAATCATGATTACTCTTTCCTTGTGGCCTCCAGCGTGGACGGGATTGCGCGAGGCAGCAGGATCGCCCGAGTTCGAAGGGCATCAGAGGACCAGATTGACGCCCCCAGGATGACATATCAGCCGGACCTGGTGCATCACTATCAGCTGGGAGCTTCTGCAGAAAGTCCCAGCTTGGCATATCTGTCCTTCTATCACATTGCGGAGCACTTCTACGAGAAGGTGTATTCTGAAGATCTTGTTGATCAGGTGCGCGCAAAGATTGCCGACCCATCATTCTCTCTAAAGAGATCGGGTGATGTCCAGGCTGTAATCAAGGTCATCTCGAATTCGCAAAAGAAAGTTCGAGATGAGGGGGGAATTGATGAGCAGAAATCGCTTCAGCTCGTCCTGAGGAAATATGTCGACCTGGCGCGCCTTTCGGCTGATCTGGATAGCTATGCGGCGGGCCTTGTTGCTCACTATAAGGCAGATCAAGTCTCATTTGCGGATGCCAATGTCACTGATCTGAGGGGTGAGCGTTCAGACGAAGTATTCTCATCCCTTGCGAAGCGTATATATCGGACAAGAAATGCTCTCGTTCATGCAAAGGATGGAGCTCGGCCCAAGTATCGCCCATTTACGAACGATGCGGAGCTTTCTGGTGAAGTTCCGCTGATGAGATTTTGTGCGGAGCAGATCATCATTGCTACTGGCCGCGTGATTTAACAGCTGTATCGATAGGGCGGAGCCTTTGTATCGGGGGTGGCGGACGTTTGGGCTTTGCTCGCGGCGCAAGCTCGAACGGATTTCAGGTGAGCTCCACCGCTGGGCGTCGCGTTGGGCCTCGGACCAAGCTGCGAGGCGCTTGTACGCAGCTTGCGTGCCGTGCCGTAAACACGCCACGGCGGGTTGCTTCGGCGTGTACCGCAACTATCAAGCGTGAGCGATGCGTGAGCGGACGCGGTGGCAGGAGCCGTTCCGGGATGGATCACGAAACCGGCCGCGTGGCGCTGACCTGAGGGTTCAGCGCCACGCGGCATCAGGCGTCACTCCCCGTCATGATCCGGGTTCGTCTTGTAAAGCGGGGGTCGTCGGTTCGAACCCGACAGGGGGCTCCAAAAAGGACAAAATTTCAGGGCATATCGGACGTTGGCCTGGGTATGAGACAGCGACTGAAAAGCGGTGCTCATACTCCGCGAAGGCTGCGGATCTGTGTGGGACAGCAGGTCGGCGGCCTTCTTCTATCTCCGCGCTGTATGCCCGGCGGTTCCGCGTCCGAGGCGTGGTTCACCCGCTTGGGTTAACGGCAGTTTCCTGGTCGGCGGCGTTCTTGAGTCGCCCCTGGGGAGCCCCGGCACACATTTGGCACACATCGGATTTCGATCACCGTGTCAGTGGGCGGTGCCAGGAGCGCGGCGCTAACGCGAGCAGCATGAGCGGCAGGGGCGTGCGGCTCTCCTTGCTTCCTGTGCTAATGGATCATTGCGAGGAATCGACCGGGTACCCGCGGTCGCGGGAGCGGTCTATCGGCGCAACCATAAGGCGTGCGTGCAAGCCCGCGCCGCCGGAAGTGATGTCCACGTAGAAGGTCAACTTGACCTGCTGGGCTGGGTGGCGGGCCGTTAGGGTCGCTGCGGACTATGTAGGTAGCTACTGAGTCGGGGTCTCACTAGAGCTTCTCGCTGCATGCACCAGGCGCAACCCGTCCTGAGTCGGCGCTGACACCAGGGCCCTGCACTCCCTGCCCAGCCCGCCGCCGCTCCGCAGCCGGCGAGCCGCACTTGGAGAGGCTGCGATGAATGACCGTTATTCCGCTGGAGCCGAGATCCGGACGGGTGTGGCAGCCCACGAGCCATTGCCAGGCGATGTAGAGGTCTCTCACGTCGCCGAGACGATGGAAGCCGCCATCTCCGCAGGCGGGGCAACGTACCTGGGCGACAGCATCCATGACTTCGCCCGTTTTCGATCGAGCTGGTGGATGAGGGACTGCGACGTATGGTTCCGGGTGACGCGACCTGACCTAGCAGTCGGCCTCGACCTGATGGCGGAGAACATCCGGGTGGCACCTGTAGTAGCCGTGCTTTCGTTGGCGCCAGCCCCCACCAGCTCCTCGTGATCGCGGAAGCACGCAAGTCCTCCACGAGGCCTGATAGTCGGCTCTGATGCCCGGTTTCCCAGGTTGAACTCGCACTGCTGGCGGTCAGGGCAGGGCGATGATCAGCTCGGTCGCGGCCAGGCAGCCGTCGATGAGTTGGGGCTGGTATGCCGGGGGCCTTGCCGGGTTGTCGGCGACGGCTGTTTTCACCCGTTGCCGACACGGGTCCCGCTATCACCGGGCATGCCGTAGTCGAGCACGGGCCCGGGTCCCCGCTTCGCTGCGGACGAAGGCGCCGCGGATCAGGCGGCCAACGTGCGCAACATGCATGACCACCTGGATGATGCAGGGGCCAACCGGGAAGGGGAGGTCGGTACGGGATCACCGGGGACCGCCTGACGATCGCGCAGAGCGAGGTGGTGCTGGACGCGACGGGCCGCGACCAGTCGGTTCCTCGCACAAGCGGGAGTCCGGGAAGATCCAGACCGGTGGGGGAACGCTCGTCCCCGCTGGCGACTCGGGGCGGGATCGACGCATGAAGCCTGCCCGAGGCAGGCGCGGCCTCGGGCAGGCTTCATGGCAGTTCTTACGTCTCAGCTGCCGTTGGTCCAGAACTGGTTGAGTCGCTCGATCGCCTGGGACTTGTCCATCTCGGCGACTTGATCCTCGGTGAGTCCTACTTGATTAAGCAGCATGTAGACGAGCTGTGCGGGCAGTGCTTCGCGTGGCGGTTCGGGTGTACCGCGGTCGGGAAGCTTGGCATCCAGAACACAGGCCCAGAACTCGCCCTCTGTGACATCCAGCTGGTCCCGGAGAATGTGTGCCCACACGCTTGAGCCGTACCCGGTGCGGTCCACTGGGTGCGACACCCTGGTGCGCAGGATGCGTCCGTCAGGGATGGCGAGCTCGTAAGTGATGTGATGGGTGCCGGTGCGGCCTCGTGCGTCGCGTACGCGTTCCCATTCCTCGGCCTTACAGAACTGTTCGTGCCGGTCGCGTGTCGGCTCAGGCCAGGTCACCTAGTGGCCCCGACAACCCACTGTCGCAGTTGTGTGTCGTCGCTGAGGGAAATCAGCTGGACCAGCCCCCAGTTCTCCCGGTGGTTTGGGGCGTTCAAGAGCCGTTCTTGCCAGTCCTCGGCGTACTCACGCAGCGCGTCGATCAGTTCATCGATGGCTTCGTCGAAGGTGGCGCCGTCGGCTGCGATCGGAAGCCCTGGGAAGAACGCCGACCAGCCGCCACCCTCGCGAACGACCTCTGCCTTGGACGTGCACAGCAGTGCGAGAGCATGGCGAAGTCGCCCGGCGTCGACCACTGCCGCATACCCCGCGTCTCGGCGAACCGTCGCGACGCGCCCCTGCTCGGCGGCATCCAGGATGTCCTTGAAGTGGTTTCGGGCTTCGGTGTAGCTCTCGTAGTGGACTGCCGTCATCAGACGTCCTCCTTCCTGGTGGCACTAGCATCGCCGAGTCATCCAAGTACGTCAAGTACGTGACGTACTTGGATCCATTTGCTACCTGCGGCGAACAATGAAATGCCTGGTCAGCCGCCCTGGGCCCTTGAAGCAGCGAAGTACATCGGGAGCCAAGCCGCCCACCGGCCAGGTCCGGATCTCTCGACTCCGGTCGGTCCAGCCGGCCACGGAGACCGTCGTACCAGCAGGCGACCGGTGCAGCTGCATGTGTCGAGCGAGGGTCGGGGCGGCGTCGAACGAGCATGCATTTCACTGGTCCCAGGGGTGCCCCGAGGGAACAATTGCCCCTGTGGCTCAGGAATCACAGCTCGACGCTATCGCTCAGGGTCTTCTGCAGGCTGTCTATGGCCTGATGGCGGATCGCCAGGACTGGCCCACGTTCACAGCGGTGGATCTGTACGCCGACCGGGAACTGGGGATTGAGGACTCGCAGGCCGCACTGCTGGCCGTTCCAGCGCGCTACTTGTTCCGTCCTTGGTCGGCCCATGGCTTCTCCAACAATGATCCCGTTCCGTGCTGCGAGCAATCAGCGGCTGTCGACGACCCGTGGTCGTGGCAGCTTGGCATTGACCGGCCGCGTCTACGCCCGTATCGCCGTGTGGTGCATGGGGTGGATGAGCTCTTGTAGTACGCAGAGGGCGTCGAGCTCGACCGCAGGCTGGCTGGTTCCATGCTCCGACTGGGCCAGCTCGTAGAACCTCAGAGCTCAGCCGATGAGCAACCCGAGGTGGGGCAGGGCAGGGAGCCTACAGCGGCGCGGGGCCAGGGCCTGGACGTCTTCCTCTCACTCTTGCGCGAGGAGATCGTGGACTCCTGTGAGGCCCCGCTGCCCGGCTGTGCGGGGATACCAGTACCACCAGGGAGAACTGACGCTCTGGGTTGAGCGGGCTGGAGGCCAGGTCCAGGTGTGGCTGGACGATAACGTGCCCCTTCGTATCCGCAGCTCCCTGTCGGGGACCCTCGTGGTTGATGTCTCTGAAGTCAGCCCCGGCGAGCATCGGGTCCACCTTGTCGACGGAACGCGCCATGGACCAGCCCACACCGTGTGGCTGGTCGTCGATCCGCTGCGCCCGACGTGGTATCGAGTGGTTGAGGTGGACGTCCCTCTGTTCGGCGACCCGCTCGGCAGCGCGATCCCCACCGGCAGCACCGCCCAGTGGCCGGGCAGCAACGGGCAGGTCCAGTACTCCGAGGGCCTGAACATCGGCTCCCGGTGGGACGACGCGACCAACACCACGCCGCTGTTCCCGTTCGGATTCGGCTTCTCCTACACCTCCTTCGACTACAGCAACCTCCAGGTCGGCGCGGTCTCGGGGGCACCGCGACGGTCACCGCCACCGCCACCGCCACCACCACCGCCACCAACACCGGCAGCCGGGCCGGTACCGACGTCGCCCAGCTCTACCTCGCCGACCCGGCCGGCGCCGGCGGACCCCCGCACCAGCTCAAGGGGTTCCAGCGCGTCACCTCGCCCCGGGAGCCCGGGCGACGGTCAGCTTCACCGTCACCGCCCACGACCTGGCGTCCTGGGACACCGGCAGTGGCCACTGGATCGCCGGCGCCGGCAACTACCAGGTCCTGCTCGGCGACTCCTCGCGCAACCTGCCCCTGTCCGCCAACCTGAGCCTCGGTGCACCGATCACCGCCGACCCGCTGCCGTAGCACGTGAGCGAGCAGCGGCGGGGCGGCCCACCACCGCCCCGCCGCCGCTCGGCGCCGCTCGGCGCTGTTCGGTGCTATTCGGTACGCAGCGCGGTGGCGGTGGGGGTGCGGGCGGCCCAGGTGGCGGGGAGGAGGGCGCCGAGGGTGGCGATCAGCAGCCCGCCGAGCAGCAGCGGGGCCAGGGTGGCGAGGTGGTAGACGTCGGTGGCCGAGGCGGGGAAGCGGGTGCCGGCGGCGCGGCCCTCGGCGGGGAGGATGTAGCCGTGCAGGGCCATGCCCAGGGGAGTGCCGAGCAGGCCGGCGAGCAGGCCGAGGCCGGCGACCGAGGTGATGACCATCGCGACGGTCTGCCGGGGGGACATCCCGAGCGCCTTGAAGACGCCCAGGTCGTGGACGCGTTCGCGGGTGTCGAGCACCACGGTGTTGAGCACACCGAGGCCGGCCACGGCGACCAGCATGGCGGTGAGCATCGCCGCCAGGGTGTCCATGGAGAGGATGGTCGGGTTGAAGGGCGGGTGGTAGCTGCCGGGGCCGAAGCCGTAGGGCTTGAGCACCGGGTCGAGGGCGCCCATGTACTCGTCCAGGCCGGTGCCGGGCCTGAGGTCGATCTGGAACTCGACGCTCATCGGGTCGACCGGGGTGTCCAGCGCGGCCAGTGAGGCGCGGTCGGTCCGGATGACCGTGCCGGACTCCTCCATGTCGAAGACCTCGCCGACGATCCGCACCGGCGCGCTGCGGCCGTTCCCGGTCAGGGTGATGGTGTCCCCGACCCGGGCGCCGGTGGCCTGCAGGAAGCCGGACGGGACCACCGCCTCGCCGGGGAGGTGGAACCAGCTGCCGGAGACCATCCGGTAGGCGCCCCAGGAGGAGTCGCCGTCGTAGCGGATCACGGTGGTCGGGCCGGCCAGTCCGGCCACGGCGGCCCTGGTGCGATCGGTGGCGAAGTACCGCGCGGTACCCGGCAGCTCCGCGATCCGCGCCGCGATCGCGGGGACCTCGGCGGCCTGCGGGCGGTGGGCCGCGGCGGAGTTGTCGACGGTGTCGACCAGGGGAAGCGGCAGGGCCACCACCTGGCCGGGCTCGCGCCGGCTCAGACCGTCCTCGACGACGTTCAACGAGACGGCCAGGCCCACGCCGAAGGTGACCCCGACGGTGCCGAGCAGCACGGCCGCGACCACGGTCGCGGAGCGTCCCGGCTTGGCGAACGGGTTGGCCAGGCCCAGGCTGACCGGGCGCGGCAACGGCAGCCGGCCGAGCAACTGCCGCACCGCGCGGCCGCGTCCGGCGCTCGGGGTGCGGCCGACGGCGAGGGCTTCGACGGTGCGCAGCCGCCCGGCCCGCAGCGCGGGCACCAGCGCGGTGCCGGCGGTGGCGGCCAGCGCGCCGGCCCCGACCGCCAGGTCGATCCACGGCGCGACCAGCTGCGGACCGGTGTTGAAGGCCTCGCCGGCCTTCGCCAGCACCGGGACCGCCGCCAGGTTGCCGAGAGCCAGGCCCAGCGCGGTGCCGACGGTGGCGGGGATCAGCGCCTGCCCGACATAGGCCCGCACCACCTGTTCGGGAGTGAAGCCCAGGGCCTTCAGGATGCCGATCCGCCGGGTCGCGGCCCCGACCGCGCCGCTCACCACGATGCCGATGATCAGCACCGACATGGCCAGCCCGATGATCGCGAAGGCGACCACGAACGGCACGAAGGTCGCGGTGCTCTTGTCCGCCGCCACCTTGATCTTCAGGTACGAGGCGGCGCCGGTCATCGAGCCCGGCGGGAGAGCCGCGGCCAGCGCGGCGCGGCCGGCGTTGACCTGGCTGTTGTCGGCGGCCTGCGCAAGGCGGTAGAGCATCTGCTCGTCGGGCCGGACGCCCGGCGGGGTGAGTGCCGCGAGCTGCTGCGGCCAGACCCAGGCGTCGGCGCTCTGGCCGACGGTCCTGGCCAGTCCGACGACGGTCAGCGTCGGCCGGCCGGGGGCGTTCGGGAAGCTGAGCTTGTCGCCCACGCCCAAGGGCGAGTTGAACCCGCTCAGCACCACCTCGCCCGGCCCGGTGGCCCACCGCCCGGCAGTGACGGTGAGCCTGTCGACCGGCCCGCCCGGGTCGCCGCGGCCGACGAAGACCAACGGCGGGTTGACCAGGCCCACCGGCAGTCGCGCGCCGTTCTCGCCGATGGCGGAGGTGAGCGAGACGGCGGGGTACGGGCCGGCGGCGGCCGTCACGCCGGGCAGCCGGGCGGTGTCGGCGAGCTGATTCACCGTCACCTTCGTCGCGTCGAACTGCGCGGTCAGGTGGGCGCCGTGCTGCTGCGCGAAGCCCTGGTCGAAGGAGGCGTGGGCGGCGGCGAGCAGTCCGCCGCCCAGGACGGCGGCGGTGACCGCCATCATGGTGGTCAGCATCATCACGAAGGTCTGCACCCGCCGGCGCCCGACACCGGCCCGGACCACTTTGCCCAGCGCGCTCATGCGCCCACCTCGCTTCGCTCGGCGAGCGCTTCGCGCACGCGCACCTCTTCCTTGATTCGCTCGCTCCGCTCGCTCATGCGCCCACCCCGCTTCGCTCGGCGAGCGCTTCGCGCACGCGCACCTCTTCCTTGATTCGCTCGCTCCGCTCGCTCATGCGCCCACCCCGCTTCGCTGATGCGCCCACCCCGTTTGCTTCGCTCGGTCATCAGAGGGCCACCGGGCTGAGGACATCGCGGGTGATCCGGCCGTCGGACAGCTCGATGATCCGGCTCGCGCAGGCGTCGGCGAGTGCGGTGTCATGGGTGACCAGCAGGATCGTCTGCCCGGCGCGGTTGAGCTCGACGAGCAGCTCGCGGACGTCCGCGGCGGAGGCGCTGTCCAGTGCGCCGGTCGGCTCGTCGGCCAGCAGCAGGGGCGGACGGTTCATCAGGGCCCTGGCCACTGCCACCCGTTGGCGCTCGCCACCGGAGAGCCGGCCCGGGAAGGCGCGGGCGTGCCGGGTGATGCCGAGCTGGTCGAGCAGTTCGGCGGCGCGGCTGCGGGCCCGGCCCTGCGGCATCCCGGCGAGCTGGGCCGGTAGCAGCACGTTGTCGCTGACGGTCAGGTCGTCCAGCAGGTTGAAGAACTGGAAGACCATCCCGACTCGCTCCCGCCGGTACTTCGCCGAGCCGGCTTCGGTCAGCCGGTCGATCCGCAGGCCGTCCACGGTGACCGTGCCCTGGCTCGGCCGGTCCAGCCCGGCGATCAGGTTGAGCAGCGTCGACTTGCCGCTGCCCGAGCGGCCGAGCACGGCCAGCGCCTCGCCGCCGCGCACCTCGAGGTTGAGCTCGGCCAGGGCCGGGCGGTCGGTGTCATAGGTCTTGTTCACGTCGCGGATCTCGATGATCGGCGAGGTCGCGGTGGACTGCACAGTGGACTCCAGGAGTTGGGGCTGCTCAACGCCGGATCACGCTAGGTATCCGGGGGTTCCCGGGGACATACGGCTGGACGGTGTCCGGGGGTGTACCTGGGTCCACCTCAGGTACGGGGTCCAGCGACCCTGTGGGACGAGCGGTGGGCCGGGCAGACTGGGCCGCGGCAATGGGTGGTCGTCACCAGGGGCGAGGAGGAGCAGCGGTGAGCGGTGGCGGGGCAGTGGCCCGGATCGGCGTGCGGGCGGTCGCCGGCGCTCGCAGCCTGGCGCTCGGCGCGCTCGCATCGCTCGGGGCGCTGCCGCTGGTGGCGATCACGATGCTGGTGTCGGGCGTCCTGCGCGACGGGACGGCGGACGTCACCATGCACGGCCGCTACCACATCTGGGGGTTGGTGGCGGCGGCGGTGCTTGCCCTCGGCGTGGCGCGGCTGCGCTGGGTGGCGGGGTTGACCAGGCGGCTGGTCGGGCGGTGGTGCGGGGTGATGATCGCCGACCCGTACCGTCCGGCACCACCGGCCGGGCCGGGCGGCCGGCGGCGCCGGATCGGCGGGCTGCTGACCGACCCGGCGACCTGGCGGGACCTGCTGTGGATCTGCGTCAACGTGCTCGGCGGCCTGCTGCTGGTGGTGACGCCGATGGGGGTGGTGCTCTACGGACTGGGCGCGCTGGACCGGCTGCACGGCAGCAGCGGGCCGGAGGTACTGCCGCTGCCGGACCAGTCGGTCGCCTCGGCCCCACAGGCCCCGTCGGCCCCGGCCCCCGACCCGTCCGCTCCGGTGCTCCCGACGCAGCCGCAGCCGCCGTGGTCCGGGATCACCTCCGCCGTGCTGCACCCCGGTGTGCTCGGCTTCTGGGCGGCTGTGGTGCTGGGGGCGGCTCTGCTGGTGGTCGGGCTGCTGGTCGCACCGCGCCTGCTGGCGGGCCACGGCCGGCTCGCGGCAGCCCTGCTCGGGCCCACCCGGGAGGTCGAACTCGCCCGACGGGTCAGCCATCTGGCCGCGACCAGGTCCGACACCATCGACAGCGGCGCGGCCGAGATGCGCCGGATCGAACGGGACCTGCACGACGGCGCGCAGGCCCGGCTGGTGGCCATGGGGATGACCCTCAACGCGGCCGAGCAGCTCTTCGACTCCAGTCCCGACGCCGCGCGGGCGCTGCTCGCCGAGGCCAAACAGTCCTCGGTCAAGGCGCTGGCCGAACTGCGTGACCTGGTCCGGGGTATCCACCCGCCGGTGCTGGCCGACCGTGGACTGTTCGACGCTGTGCGCGCGCTGGCGCTGGACCTGCCACTGCGGGTGCGGCTGGACGGCGAGCTGTCGGCCCGCGCGCCCGCGCCGGTGGAGTCGGCCGCCTATTTCGCCGTCAACGAGCTGCTGGCCAACATCAGCAAGCACGCGGGCGCCGACCAGGTCTGGATCGAGATCGGCCATACTGGCGGCACGCTGCGGATCGTGGTCACCGACAACGGGCGTGGGGGCGCCGACCCCTCGCGCGGCACCGGACTGCGCGGCCTGGAACGCAGGTTGGCCGCGTTCGACGGCGTGCTCGCCGTCAGCAGCCCGCCCGGCGGTCCGACCATCATCTCGCTGGAGATCCCGTGCGCGTTGTCATCGCCGAAGACCTCTTCCTGCTGAGGGACGGCCTGACCCGGATGCTCCAGGCCCACGGCATGACGGTGGTTCAGGCCGTCGAGACCGGCCCCGACCTGCTCGCGGCGGTGGCGGCCGAGCAGCCGGACGTGCTGATCGTCGACGTCCGGCTGCCGCCGACCTTCACCGACGAGGGACTGCGGGCCGCGATCGAGGCCCGGCGCGGCGCCCCAGGCTTGCCCGTGCTGGTCCTCTCCCAGTACGTCGAGCAGCTGTACGCCCGGGAGTTGCTGGCCGCGGGCACCGGCGGGATCGGCTACCTGCTGAAGGACCGGGTGATGGACAGCGCGCAGTTCGTCGACGCGGTCCGCCGGGTCGCGGCCGGCGGCACCGCGATGGACCCGGAGGTGATCGCCCGCCTGCTGACCCACAACTCCGACAACGGCGCGGTGGCCGCCCTCAGCCCCCGCGAACGCGAGGTACTCGGCCTGATGGCGGAGGGCCGCTCCAACGCCGCCATCGCCCAGCAACTGGTGATCACCGAGCGGGCCATCGCCAAGCACACCGCCTCCATCTTCCTGCGCCTCGGCCTGCAGCCCTCCGACGACGACAACCGCCGCGTCCTCGCAGTCCTGGCCTACCTCAACCGCTGACCGCACGCCGGCTCGCCCGGGGGCGGTCAGTCAGTCCGCCGGATCGGGCTCCTCACCGAGCCGGCCGGCGTCCAGCCAGTCGGGCAGCGGTTCGGTGGCGGCCAGCCAGTCCGCGGGCAGGCCGACTGCTCCCAGGTGCGCGCCGACGATGCCGCCCACGATCGCGCAGGTCGTGTCGACGTCGCCGCCCGCCGAGGCGGTGGTCCACAGTGCCTGCTGAAAGTCGCTCAGGTGCCGGGCGGCGCACCATAGCGTGAACGGGACCGTGTCGACGGCGCTGACCTGACGGCCGTTGCCCAGACGGTGCACGACATACCGCACATCCGGCTGGGGGAGCAGCGTCCGTGCCTCGGCGATGCCGTCGCGGACCCGGCTCGGCGGGGTCAACTCGAGGACGGCGGTGAGCAGCTGCTCGGCGCTGAGCGGTGTGTTCCGGGCCCGCACCGCCCAGGCAGCGGCCAGTGCGACGGCGACCGCGCCCGCCACGGCTTCCGGGTGGGTGTGGGTGACCTCGGCCGAGCGGGCGGCCTGCCGGGCGGTCTCGGCGGGATCGACGGCGAACCAGGCGCCGAGCGGCGCGACCCGCATAGCGGCGCCGTTGCCCCAGGAACCCTGGCCGTCGAAGAGCTCGCCGGCGAGCTTGCGCCAGCCGCCGCCCTCGCGCTGCCGGACCAGGCGCAGCATGCGGTTCATCGCGGGCCCGTAGCCGCGGTCGAAGTCGTGGTGCTGGGCGAAGGATTCGGCCAGCTCGTCCTGATCGACGCCGCCGTGCTCGCGCAGGGCGGCGAAGATCGAGCAGGCCATCTCGGTGTCGTCGGTCCATGGCCAGACAGGCGGCACGAGCCGGCGGTCGCGCAGGTGGGGCAGATTGTCGGGGACGAAGAACTGGGCGCCGAAAGCATCGCCGATGGCCAGGCCGCGCAGTGCGTCGCGGGCGGCAAGGTGGTGGGAGGAGGTCATATGTGGACCATCCTGCCGTGGGTGGTCAGCCGTTGGCCAGGGCTGCCGCCAGTTCGCGGAGGCGGGTGGGGCCGTCGGGGTGTTCGGGGGTCCAGCCGAGGTCCTGGTGGGCCTTGGTGGGGTCGAGGCAGAGGTTGGTGGTGATCACGGTGTGCGCCAGGGGGGCGGCTCGGAGCAGCCAGCTGGGCACGGTGCGCGGGGGGCGGGTGCCGAAGGCTTCGGCTGCTGCGCGGACGTGGGCGGCGAAGGAGAGCGGGGTGTTGTCGGCGATGTTGTACGCCTCGCCGGGCTTGCCGGCCTCGACGGCCAGGGCCAGGGCCCGGGCGGCGTCGTCCACGTCGACCCAGGAGAGCACGGTGCCGCGCTCGCGGACCACGGGCAGGGCCCGCTTGCGCAGCATCGGGACGGTGAGGGTGTCGGTGACGCCCGCGCCGTAGAAGAGGCCGAAGCGCAGGGCGATGCCTTCGATGCCCTCGGTGGTGAAGGTCAGCTTCTCCTTGGTGCGCATCGCGCCGACGTGCCGCTCCAGCCAGGCGTTGGTGCCGCGCGGGCCGAAGACGGCGTGGTCCTCGGCGAGCGGGGTGGTGCCGTGGTCGCCGTAGCCGTAGCCGAACATCATCGACTCGGCGACGAACCGCCGGGCGCCGGTGGCCCGGGCGGCGGCCAGCAGGTTGACGGTGCCCTTGGTGCGCAGCTCGTTGGTCGGGGCCATGTCCCGGTGCCTGGTCAGGGCCTTGCCGCTGAGGCCGGTGGCGGCGTGGATCACCACGTCGAAGTGGAGCCCGTCGACGGCGCGCAGCACCGCCGCGGGGTCGAGCAGGTCGGCCTGCAGGGTGTTGCCGGCACCCCGGCCGAGTCCCGCCACCTGGTGGCCGGCTGCGGTCAGCTCGCGGGTGGTCTTCCGGCCCAGGATGCCACTCGCGCCGGCGAACAGGATCTTCATCGCGGTACTCCTTCGGTTTCGGTCTGACACAGGTGGGACAGGGCGGCCGGCACCGCTGTGACATGGCGTCCCGCCCTGAGGGTGGTGATCCGTGTCACGGGGTGCCAGAGACCGCTCGTCTTGTCACTCAACTCGCCGAGCGCGACACGGTATTGGCCCCATCGAGTGAGGCTTCGACGACACGCCCGGGGTTCGGCGGGAGGTGGTGCCAGGATCGCTGACCCGGCCTTTCGTCGAACAGGAGTCGGTATGCCGTTCACTGAGATCGAGACCGAAGACCCCGCAGAGCGCGAGGAGTTGAAGTTCCAGGCGCCCGGCGACAACCGGGCCGTGGTGGCCCGTGGGATGACCACCGGGGCGATGCTGCGGCGCCTGCCGCAGCTGATGCGCCGGGCGCTGGCGCTCGGCTGGCAGGTGGACCGGGCCTCGTTGGGTGCGCTGCTCGGCTGCCAGCTGCTCTCCGGTCTGCTCGGCGCCTTCGGCCTGCTGGCCACGACCCGCACGTTGACCGCGCTGATCGCCGGCGGCCACCTGGCCGACCGGCTGCGCGAGGCGGTTCCCTCGCTGCTGGTGCTTGCCGTCGCGGCCGGGGCCCGGGCGGTGCTGGGGATCGCCGTCAGCAGCCTCTCCCAGCGGATCGGGCCGAAGATCAGCCGACAGGCCGAACTGCTGTTGCTGGACGCCGGCACCAACGCCGAGCTGGCCGCCTACGACCACCCGGGCTTCAACGACCGTTGGGACGCGGCCGACCGGGGTGCCGACCAGGCCCGCGACCTGCTGCCGCAGACCCAGAACCTGATCGCCGCGGCGCTGCAGCTGGCCGCCGCCGCGTTGGTGCTCACCGTGCTGCACCCGTTGCTGCTGCCGTTGCTGCTGGTCGGCGCGGTGCCCCGGGCGCTGGCCTCGGTGCGGGCCGCGCGGATCACCTACCTGGCGATGCTGGCCACCTTCGAGGACCGTCGGCTGCTCTCCATGCTGCGCTGGAACCTGATGGACAAGCAGGTGGCCGACCAGGTCCGCTCCGACACGCTGGCCGACTACCTGCTCGGCCGCTACCGGGCGGCCGGCGCCCGGATCGACCGGACCAGCGACGCGGCGGCCTGGCGGTCCGCCCGGGTCTCGCTGGCGGGCGCGGCACTGGCCGGGCTCGGCGCGGGGGTGCTCTGGCTGGCGCTGGGCTGGCTGCTGGCCACCGGACGGCTCTCGGTGGCCAGTGCCGGCACCGCGGTGATCGCGGTCAGCTCCAGCTCGCAGGCGGTGCAGGGGATCGTCGGCTACGGCACCGACCTCTACCGCACCGGCCTGTACCTGGACGACTGGTCGACCTTCGTGGACGAGGCGGCCGGGCGGCGGCTTGCCCGTGGCGCGGTCAAGCCGGGCCCGCCGGCGGTGGTGGAGCTGCGCGAGGTGACCTTCCGCTATCCGGGCGCGGAGGCGCCGATCATCGACAAGCTCTCGCTGACCGTGCGGCGCGGCGAGATCGTCGCCATCGTCGGTGAGAACGGCGCCGGCAAGAGCACCCTGATGAAGCTGCTCTGCGGGCTCAACCTGGCCACCGAGGGCCAGGTGCTCTGGGACGGCGTGGACATGCGCGAGCTCGACCCGCGCGAGGTCTGGCGGCACACCGCCGTGGTGCCGCAGAAGTTCGCCGAGTGGCCGGACACCGCCCGGGAGAACATCCAGCTCGGCCAGCCCACCGCCGGCGGGGACGCGGACGTGCTGACCGCCGCCCGCGCCTCGGGCGCGCACGAGGTGATCGACCGGCTCCGCTCGGGCCTGAACACCCTGCTGGCCAGGGAGTGGTGGGGCGGGGTCGCGCTCTCCGGCGGGCAGTGGCAGCGGATCGCGATCGGCCGGGCGTTCTTCCGGGCCGGCGGGCTGCTGGTGCTGGACGAGCCGACCAGCGACCTCGACCCGCGGGCCGAGCACCGGATCTTCTCCGGGCTGCGGCAGGTGGCGGCCGACCGGGCGGTGGTGCTGGTCACCCACAACCTGGCCAACACCGCGGTGGCGGACCGGATCGTGGTGCTGGGGCACGGCGAGATCCTGCAGCAGGGGCCGTTCGAGCAGCTGACCGAGGAGCCGGGGCTGTTCCGTGAGCTGTGGCTGCTCTCGCAGGACCGCAGCGCGATCCCGCGCCAGCGCACCGAAGGCTGAGCGGTGGGGCCGGTCGTTCCCGGGCGGCCGGCCCCACCGGGGCGCCCGCGCACCGAGGTGCCGCTCGCCGGGGGTGCTCGCTCACGGGGTGCCCGCTCGGCAAGGGCGCCCGGACCGACGGAAATCGGGTTGCTTCGTACCCGGGGCTCGGTGAGACTTGCCGGTCTTGCCGAGAACGGATGAGGAGCCATGGGCGGTTGGGGCCTGGGCCGGGCGATGCGGTACGCCCCGGCGGTGGATGAACCGGCACCCGAACTGGGCTCGCCGTGGCGGTTCCTGTCCTGGCTGGTCGGCCGGTTCCGGGTGTCGGTGGTCTGGGGGGTGCTGTTCGGGGTGCTGAGCCTGCTCGCCAACGCGCTGGTGCCGGGCGCGATCGGGCAGGCCGTCGACCACGGGATCGCCGGGCGCGACCAGGGCCAACTGCTCTTCTGGGGCGGGGCGGTGCTGGTGCTCGGCCTGGTGGTGAACACCGCCGCGATCCTGCGCGACCGGTGCAGCCTGATGGGCCAGCTCGGCGCCACCTACCTGGCCATCGAACTGATCACCCGTCAGTCCGCGCGACTGGGCGCCACCTTGCCCAAGAGGGTGTCCACCGGCGAGGTGGTCAGCGTCGGCATCGGTGACATCGCGGCGCTCGGGCGGCTGCTGGAGGTCACCTCGCGCGCCTCGGGCGCGGCGGTCTCCTCGGCCGTGGTGGCGCTGGTCATGCTCAGCACCGCGCCCGAGCTGGGCCTGGTGGTGCTGGCCGGGGTGCCGTTGATGGCCTGGGCGGTGGCGCTGCTGATCCGCCCGCTGCACCGGCGCCAGGAGCGGCTGCGGGCCCAGCAGGGCGCCTTGTCCGAGCTGGCGGTGGACATCGCCGGCGGGCTGCGGGTGTTGCGCGGGATCGGCGGTGAGGGGCTCTTCCTGGACCGCTACCGCGCCGATTCGCAGCGGGTGCGCGGGGCCGGCGTGCGGCTGGCCCGGATCGAGGCGCAGTTGGACGGCGCCAAGGTGCTGCTGCCGGGTGTGCTGGTGGCGTTGGTGGTCTGGCTCGGCGCGCGGGACGTGCTGGCCGGGCGGCTCAGCATGGGGCAGCTGGTCGCGTTCTACGGCTACGCGGTGTTCCTGGCGCCGCAGTTGCGGCGGCTGACCGAGGCGCTGGACAAACTGACCCGGGCCCGGGTGGCGGCCGCCCGGCTGATCCGGCTGCTGGCGCTGGAGCCGGAGTTGGCCGAAGCCCGGTCCGTCGGCGAGCAGCCGGTGGGCGGGGTGCTGGCCGATCCGGACTCGGGTCTCCAGGTGCGTCCGGGCCGGCTGACGGCGGTGGCCTGCGCCAGGCCGGCCGACGCGGCCGAACTCGCCGACCGGCTGGGCCGCTACACCGACTCGGCGGCGAGCTACGGGGGCGTGCGGCTGGACGCGCTGCCGCTGGACGAGGTGCGGCGTCGGATCCTGGTGGTGCCGGGCGACGCGCGGCTGTTCAGCGGACCGCTGCGCGGCGAACTCGACCCCGGTGGACGCGGCGACGCGGCGCTGACGGCCGCGTTGACGGCGGCCTCGGCACTGGACGTGGTGGAGGCGCTGCCGGACCGCTTGGACAGCGAACTGACCCAGGCCGGACGGGAGTTCTCCGGCGGCCAGCAGCAGCGGCTGCGGCTGGCCCGGGCGCTGCTGGCGGACCCGGAGGTGCTGGTGCTGGTCGAGCCGACCAGCGCGGTGGACGCGCACACCGAGGCCCGGATCGTCGAGCGGCTGCGCGCGGCCAGGGCGGGCCGCAGCACCCTGGTCTTCGGCACCAGCCCGATCCTGCTGGCCCGGGCGGACCACGTGGTGCTGGTGGCGGACGGCAAGGTGGCCGCCGAGGGAACCCATCGTGAGCTGCTCGCGGACCCGGGCTACCGGGCCGTCGTCACCAGGGAAGGGGATCCGGCGTGACCGCCACCCTGCTGCCCGTCGCCTCGCCGCGCGAAGTCCGCGGATACGCCCGAAAACTGGCCCTGCGCTACCCGGCCGAGCTGGCGGTGGCGCTGCTGCTGCACGCGCTGGCGGCGGTCTGCGGGCTGGCCGCCCCCAGGCTGCTCGGCCGGCTGGTCGACCAGGCCGGGCACGGCGTGGACCACGCGGCCCGCACCGGGCTGCTGATCTGCGCCTCGATCGCGGTGCAGGCGGTGCTGCTGCAGTTCGCGGTGTACGCCTCGGCCCGGCTCGGCGAGAAGGTGCTGGCCGAGCTGCGGGAGGAGTTCGTCGGCCGGGTGCTGGCCCTGCCGCTCGCCACCGTGGAGCGGGCCGGCGCCGGGGACCTGGTGACCCGCAGCACCCGGGACGTGGACGCGCTCTCCCGGGCGGTGCGGCAGGCGGTGCCGGACACCCTGATCGCGGTCTCCACGATCCTGCTGACGCTGGGCGCGGTGCTGCTGCTCGGCCCGCTGCTGGCGCTGCCCTGCCTGGTCGCGGTGCCGATCCTGTGGGGTTCGGCGCGCTGGTACCTGGCCCGGGCCCGCACCGGCTACCTGGCCGCGAGCGCCGCCTACGCGCAGCTCACCGAGGGGCTGACCGAGACGGTGGACGGCGCCCGCACGGTGGAGGCGCTGCGGATCGGGCACCGGCGGTCCGAGCGGGCCCGGGCTGACATCGAGCGCTCCTACGCCGCCGAGCGGCACACGCTCTGGCTGCGCACCGTCTTCCTGCCGATCTCGGACACCGCCTATGTGCTGCCGGTGGTGGCGACGCTGGTGATCGGCGGGCTCTACTACCTGCACGGGCTGGCCTCGCTGGGCGCGGTCACTGCGGCGGTGCTGTACGTGCAGCAGACCATCGCGCCGGTGGACCAGTTGATCTTCCAGCTGGACACGCTGCAGTCCGGCGGGGCCTCGCTGGCGCGGGTGCTGGGCGTGGCGCAGGCGGCCGGGTCCGAGCGGCACGCAGATCTGACGATACGTCAGAGTGGGGAAGGGCTCCGGGCGGTGGGCGTCGAATACGCCTACCGGGAAGGCCGTCAGGTGCTGCACGGCGTGGACCTCGCGGTGCGGCCCGGGGAGCGGCTGGCCATCGTGGGGGCGTCCGGAGCCGGCAAGTCCACGCTGGGACGGCTGCTGGCGGGAATCCACGAGCCGCAGCGCGGCCGGATCACCGTGGGCGGCGTGCCGCTGCACACACTCCCGCTCGACGAACTGCGGGCCGAGGTCGCGCTGGTCACCCAGGAGCACCACGTCTTCCACGGCACGCTGCGGGAGAACCTGGCGCTGGCCCGCCCGGGGGCGACGGACGACCGGATGGTCGCGGCACTGCGCGCGGTGGACGCCTGGGAGTGGGCCGGCGACCTGGGACTGGACGCCGAGCTGGGCACCGGCGCGGTCGAGCTCGCGCCCGCGCAGGCCCAGCAACTCGCCCTGGCCCGACTGGTGCTGGCCGACCCCCGGGTGCTGATCCTGGATGAGGCCACCTCGCTGGTCGACCCGCGCGCGGCCCGCCGCCTGGAGCGTTCACTGGCCGCCGTGCTGGCCGGCCGCACCGTGATCGCCATCGCGCACCGCCTGCACACCGCCCGCGACGCCGACCGGATCGCCGTGATGGAGGCCGGCCGGATCGTGGAACTCGGCTCGCACGAAGAACTGCTGGCGCTCGGCGGCGTCTACGCGGCGCTCTGGGCGGTGGGTGCGGCGGCCGAGCGGGGGTGACGGTCCGTCAGAGACCGAAGTGCCGGAGGCAGGGGGAGAGGCCGGTGAGCGTGACCGGGGTGGTCGCGCCGGCCGCCCAGTCGGCGCGGCTCAGCCGCAGGCGCTGGGTGGTGACCGGCGCCCCGTGCAGCACGTCTCGCTGCACGCCGTCCGGCCGGTAGCCCAGCTTCGTGGAGACCGCCAGCGAGGCAGGGTTGTCGCTGAAGGCACCGGTGACCGCCTCGCTCGCGCCCAGACCCGCGAAGGCCAGGTGCAGCACCGCCGCCCGCATCTCGGTGCCGATCCCTCGCCCCTGATGCGCCATCCCCAGCCAGGAGGTGGTCTGCACGCACCGCAGCACCCCGAAATCGCTCGCGTAGAGCGACTGCTGGCCCACCACCTCGCCGTCCGCCAGCACCGCCAGCGGCAGCATCCACTCCGCGGCGCGCCAGTTCCCGCGCCGCAGCCAGTGGTACTGCACCACGCTGCGCGCCCGCTCCCGCGGATCGGTGGCCCACGGGCGCAGGAACGGCGCCCGGTCCGCCGGGTGGATCCCGGCGGCGGCCACCTCGGCGAGGGCCGCCAACTGCCGTTCGTCGGGCAGCCGCAGTTCGAGCCGAGGGGTTGTCACGCGCAGGGCCAGCAGCGGCCAGAGGTCGGTCAGCATGCGGACATTGTCTGCAGCCGGTCGCCGGTCGGCATCCGAATTCCGGGGTCACTAGTGCGCCCGGCAAGATCGGCCGGACGGGCCCTAGGATCGCCCGCATGGGAGCAGCGGAGCGGGACAGTGGTGGGGCGGTCCGGGTTCCGGTGCCGCCGCTCGGCAGCTACGAGTCGGGGCAGCGCTTCCACCGGCTGCTGCTGCTCTTCCTGCGGGACCTGAAGGAGGCCGGCGAGCCGGTCGGCCGGCACCAGTTCCTGCTCGCGGGGGTGGTGGAGCTGCACCAGCCCGCCTCGCCGTGGACCGACGGAACCGCGCGGCAGCAGCCGCGGTGCGGGTCCTGCCGGACGCCGTACCCGTGCCGGACGGTGCTCGGTGTGGCCGTCGCGGCCGGACTGCCGATCGCCTGGCGCAGCCCAGTCGAGGTGGTGCCCGCGCTGCGTGACGCGGGTCTGGAGCCCCGGGCCGGTGGTGAGGTCACGGCCGGGACCGTCTTCTGGCAGTTGGGCTGGGGCGCGCGGCGGGTGGCCGACGGCAGCTGGGAGATCGGGATCGAGCTCGACCGGGGCGAGGTGGAGATCCGGACCGTGGCGGACGACGCCGAGATGGCCCAGTACCTGGCAGGCCAGGCCGGTCTGGCGGGTCCTTTCCCGTACGGCTGGGCCGAGGACGCGGCGGAGGTCGCCGCCGTGCGGCCGGCGGCCTACGAGCAGGCGGCGCGCTGGCGCGAGACGGCGCGGCTGCCCTACCTGGACGGGCACCGGGAGTACGGCGCCACCCGGGTCGATGGTGCGGCCGGCTAGCGCTGCTCCATCCCGTACCGGCGGAACTCCGTCGGTGCCGCACCCACCCGCCGGGTGAACAGCCTGGTGAAGTAGGCCGGATCGTCGTACCCCACCGCCTGGGCCACCTCTCGGACCGGCCGGTCCGTGGAGAGCAGCAGGCGTTTCGCCCGCGACAGCCGGGTACGCAGGATGTACTCCTTCGTGGTGGAACCGGTCGCCCGCTGCACCTCGCTGCGCAGTGTCGCCTCGTCCAGGCCGAGTCGGCGGGCGTGCTCGCCCACCGTCAGCGGCTCCACCGCGTGTTCGTCCAAGTAGCGGACCACGCGCGACAGATCGTCGTTCACCCGACCCACCAGCAGTTGCGCGAGCAACTGCTGGACCAGGGCGGCGGCGACCACGTCCCGGTGCGGGGCCCCGACCTCCACCGCCTCGTTGAGGCTGTCGAAGATCCGTCGCAGCGTCTGGACGCCCGGACCCAGCGCGATCACCGGCGCCTCCCGGTCCAGCCCGCCCAGCGACTCGTGGGCGGCCGCCGCCGGCCCGTCGAACAGCACCCAGCGCTCCGACCAGCCCAGCGCGTCCGGCTGGTAGGCGTGGTAGAGGCCGGGGAAGGTCACGAAGGCGGCCGGTGCCCGGACCGGCAGCCGGCGCCGCGGCCGGTCGCCCCACTCGAGCCAGCCGCCGCCCCGGGTGACCAGCATCAGGCCGTAGCAGTTCAGCACCCGGCCGTCGAAGTTCATCCGCCGCACCTGCTGCGCGCCCACGCCCAGGCAGGCCAGGCCGAGTCGTCGGTGCTCCTCGGAGGGCGTCAGGTATCGCGCGAAGCCGCTCACGGTCTCCTCCGTCAGGAAAGTCCAAGGCTGCTGCCAAAGGTGCCGAACCAGCGAGCTCAGCGCGCCCAACGGTACGCGCAGGAAAGTCCATGTTCTGCTGGACGGGAGTTCAACGGCACGACCGCGCCGCCGGGCGAGGATGTGACTGCCGGGCCGAACCCAGACCAGAGGAGCACCTTGCCGATGTCCAGCCTCACCCACGACCGGGACGGTTTCGCCCTGGACGGTCGGCCGTTGCGGATCCTCTCCGGCGCCCTGCACTACTTCCGGGTGGTCCCCGAGCAGTGGGACCACCGGCTCGCCCTGCTGCGCGCGATGGGCCTCAACACGGTGGAGACCTACGTCCCCTGGAACCTGCACGAGCCCGCCCCGGGCGAGTACGAGTTCACCGGCCGACTCGACCTGGTGGCGTTCGTCCGGGCCGCCGAGCGCACCGGACTCAAGGTGCTGGTCCGGCCCGGCCCGTACATCTGCGCGGAGTGGGAGTTCGGCGGCCTGCCGGCCTGGCTGCTCAAGGACCCGGCCACCCGGCTGCGCTGTTCGGACCCCCGCTACCTGGCCGCCGTGGACCGTTGGTTCGACGCGCTGCTGCCGCTGCTGGTCCCGCTGCTGGCCGAGTCCGGCGGCCCGGTCCTCGCGCTGCAGGTGGAGAACGAGTACGGCTCCTACGGCACCGACGCGGCCTACCTGCGCCACCTGGCGCAGGGCCTGCGCCGGCGCGGCGCCGACTGCCTGCTCTTCACCTCGGACGGCCCCGCGCACCCGATGATGCAGGGCGGCACCCTGGCCGGCGTGCTGCCCACCGCCAACTTCGGCGACCGGGCCGGCGAGTCCTTCGAACTGCTGCGCGGCTACGCGCCGGACGCGCCGCCGGTCTGCATGGAGTTCTGGAACGGTTGGTTCGACCACTGGGGCGCGCCGCACCACACCCGGGACGCGGCCGACGCGGCCAAGGTGCTGGACGAGATGCTCGCGGCCGGTGGCTCGGTCAACCTCTACATGGCGCACGGCGGCACCAACTTCGGCTACCTGAACGGCGCCAACCTGACCGACGGCCGGCTGGAGCCCACCGTCACCAGCTACGACTACGACGCCGCGATCAGCGAGGACGGCCGCCCCACCGCCAAGTTCTGGGCGTTTCGCGAGGTGCTCGGCCGCTACACCGAGCTGCCGCCCGCCCCGGCCGTCGAACCGCCGCCGCTGCTCGCTCCCCGCCGGCTCGAACTGAGCGCCCCGCTGCCGCTGTTGGACCTGGTCGACGGCCTGGCCGACCCGGTCCACGCGGCGAGCACCCTGGCCATGGAGGAACTCGACCAGTCCTACGGCTTCGTGCTCTACCGCACCTGGGTCACCGGGCCGCGGGAGGCCGCCGAGCTGCAGGTGGACGGCCTCGGCGACCGGGCCCAGGTCTTCCTGGACGGGCAGCCGGTCGGCGTGCTCGACCGCACCGGGCGCTCCGGCGGGCGGATCGAGCTGGCCGTCCCGGCCGGCGGGGCCCGGCTCGAACTGCTGGTGGAGAACCTCGGGCGGATCAACTACGGTCCCGCGCTGGCCGATCGCAAGGGCATCAGTGGCGCGGTGCGGCTCGGACTGCAGCAGCTGCACAGCTGGCAGATGTACCCGCTGCCGCTCGAGGACATCGGCGATCTGCCGTTCCTCGAAGGGGAGTCCGCGCAGCGTCCGGCCGCAGCCGATCAGCCGGTCTTCCGGCGTGCGGTGCTGGAACTCGACCAGCCGGCCGACACCTTCGTGCTGACCGAAGGCCACGGCAAGGGCCTGTGCTGGGTCAACGGATTCCTGCTCGGCCGCTACTGGGACATCGGACCGCAGCAGACCCTCTACCTGCCCGGGCCGCTGCTGCGCGAGGGCAGCAACGAACTGGTCCTGCTGGAACTGCACGGCCCGGCCGGGGACGGCCTCGACCTGGTCGCCGAACCGGTGTTGGACCGGTTGGCGCCGAACGGGGCTGAGGGACGGAACGGGGGCTGAGGGGGCGCAACGGGGGCTGAGGGGACGGAACGGAGCCGCCCTGTCACCCGGGCGGCCTAATCTGGGGGGTATGGAACGAGGCAACGCCGACCGGATCGAGTGGCTCACCGTGCCGAGCCCGCTGCCCAGCGGCCCGCTGACGGTCGGGGTCACCGCGATCGGTGTGGCCGCCGTGCAGTTCGCTCCGGACAACGTGCCGACCGGTGCGCCGCGCTGCACCGACCGGCGGCGCGCCACGGCGGTCGAGCAGGCCTTCGAGTCCTACTTCGCCGGTCGGCAGCGGGAGTGGGCGCTGCCGGTGGACTGGCGGCTGACCAGCGGCCCGCACCGGACGGTGCTGGAGACGCTGTACCGGACCGTGCCCTACGGCGAGACGGTCACCTACGGGCGGCTGGCCGAGCGCAGCGGCGCGTTCGAGGAGGTCGCCCAGAGCCCGGGGCTCGCGGCCAGGGCGGTCGGCCAGATGATGGGCGCCAACCCGCTGTCGGTGCTGGTGCCCTGCCACCGGGTGGTGGCCGCGGACGGCCTGGGCGGGTTCGGGAACGGCCGGGTCGCGATGGACGTGAAGCGGTGGCTGCTGACCCTGGAGGGGTGGTTGGCGCCGACGCTGGACTGGGACGGGCCGGGCTGATCCTCGCCCCGCTCGGCGGGGCTGGTCCCTGCTCCGGCTCGGCCGGGCGCCGCAAAACATGCCGTGCCGGATCGATTCTGCCCGGAATTTCCCCGAACAGAATTCGAATAGCGGCTCTAATTATACTAATCGTGCCACGGCCTCAATCACTCGTCCGAGTGATTGCGCGGTAGGCCCTTCGGGCCCCACCCTGATTCCAGTAGTCCGAATCATCGCGTGGGGGAGGGCCCTGTTATGACAACTGAGACCAATGTCGGTATTCCGGCACCGAGCGCCCAGCCGGGCGGCCAGAACGGCCAGCAGCAGAGTCTTGGCACTGCCGCAGCCAGGAATCTTGCCACGACCACCAAGTCCGCGCCGCAGATGCAGGGCATCAGCTCGCGTTGGCTGCTCCGGGTGTTGCCCTGGGTCCAGGTCTCGGGTGGTACGTACCGGGTCAACCGCCGGCTGAGCTACGCGGTCGGCCGCGGCCGGGTCTCCTTCGTCAAGACCGGTGCGGACGTCAAGGTGCTGGCCCCCTCCTTGCGCGAGGTCCCGGTGCTGCGCGGGCTGGAGGACGACGCCCTGCTCGCGGAGCTCGCCGCCCGCTTCGTGCAGCGCGACTTCCGGGCCGGCGAGACCCTGGTCGAGGCCGGCCAGGAGATCAACGAGGTCTTCCTGATCGCGCACGGCAAGGTCAACAAGATCGGCACCAGCAAGTACGGCGAGAGCGCGATCGTCGGCGTACTGGCGGACGGCGACCACCTCGGCGACGAGGCGCTGACCGAGGCCGACGGCGTCTGGCACTACAGCGTCAAGGCCGCCACGGCCGGCACCGCGATGGCCCTGCCCTGGCCCGCCTTCCAGGAGTTGGCCGACCGCTCCGAGGCGCTGCGGACCCAGATCCTGCGGTACCTCGCCGATGCCCAGCAGCCGCAGAGCAAGCACGGCGAGGCCGAGATCGAGCTCTCGGCCGGCCATGAGGGCGAGTACGAGCTCCCCAGCACCTTCGTGGACTACGAGGTCGCCCCCCGGGAGTACGAGCTGAGCGTCGCGCAGACGGTGCTGCAGGTGCACAGCCGGGTCGCCGACCTCTACAACCAGCCGATGAACCAGATCGAGCAGCAGTTGAAGCTCACCATCGAGGCGCTGAAGGAGCGCCAGGAGCACGAGCTGATCAACAACCCCGAGTTCGGCCTGCTGCAGAACGCCGAGTACGAGCAGCGGATCCAGACCCACCACGGCGCCCCCACCCCGGACGACATGGACGAGTTGCTCAGCCGTCGCCGCGGCACCAAGTTCTTCCTGGCCCACCCGCGCGCCATCGCCGCCTTCGGCCGGGAGTGCAGCAGCCGCGGCCTCTACCCGGACCCGGTGGAGATGGAGGGGCAGCGCGTTCCCGGTTGGCGCGGGGTCCCGATCCTCTCCTGCAACAAGATCCCGATCGTGGACGGTCACACCACCTCGATCCTCGCCATGCGTACCGGTGAGGACAAGCAGGGCGTGGTGGGCCTGCACCAGGCCGGCATCCCCGACGAGTACGAGCCCAGCCTCTCGGTCCGGTTCATGGGGATCAACGAGAAGGCCATCATTTCCTACCTGGTGAGCGCCTACTATTCGGCCGCCATTCTGGTGCCCGACGCCATCGGCGTGCTGGAGAACGTGGAAATCGCCCGCCCGCGCGACTGAACCGCTGTCGCAATCCGCTTCGCCGTCGGTCGCTCCGGAATTTCCGTCGGGGCGGCCGGTGGGGAAGTCGCCAGCCTGACCGCATTGCGCATGACCCTGCTGTTCATGACCCGCTGCTCATGACCCAATCTCTCATGACCCAATCTCTGGGGGGCCGAAACCTTGGGTATCGAGACGCTCAGCCGAGGTAACCAGGACAACCACGACAACGACTACGCCCAGCCAGTCAGTGACCAGCCCATCAGCGACCCGTCCGACTGCTACGACCAGCGCGCCGCCGACCTGCTGAGCCGCGTCCGGGCGGTCGTCGACCCGGCGCTGCGCGCCGCCGTCGAGACCATGCCCGAGTCCATGGCCAGGATCGCCGCCTACCACTTCGGCTGGCGCGAGGCGGACGGCAGCCCCGCCACCGCCGACCCGGGCAAGGCCATCCGGCCCGCCCTGGTGCTGGCCGCCGCCCAGGCCTGCGCCGCCGGCCGCGGCGTCCCGCGCCCCAGGCCGGGCGGCACCCCGAACACCCCTGCCGTGGGCGCCTCCGCCGCCTCCGCCGACACCCCAGCCGCCGACGTCCCAGCCGTGGACAACCCTGCAGCCTTGGCCGCGGCCGCCGCCGTCGAGCTGGTGCACAACTTCACCCTGCTCCACGACGACGTCATCGACCGCGACGAGACCCGCCGTCACCGTCCCACCGCCTGGCGGGTCTTCGGAGCCACCGAGGCGATCCTGGCCGGCGACGCCCTGCACTCGCTCGCCCTGCGCACGCTCGCCGAGGATCCGCACCCGGCCGCCGCCGCCGCGATGCGCCACCTCGCGCAGTGCGTGGTGGAGCTCTGCGCGGGCCAGCAGGCCGACTGCGCCTTCGAGCAGCGGACCACGGTCTCGCTGGCGGAGTGCCTGGCGATGGCCGAGGCCAAGACCGGTGCCCTGCTGGGCAGCGCCTGCGCGATCGGCGCGCTCTACGGCGGCGCCTCGACGCAGGTGGCCCAGGCGATGGACGCCTTCGGGCGGCAGATCGGCCTGGCCTTCCAGCTGATCGACGATCTGATCGGGATCTGGGGCGACCCCGCCGTCACCGGCAAGCCGGCCGGCGCCGACCTGATGGTCCGCAAGAAGTCGTTGCCGGTGGTGGCGGCACTGGGCTCGGGCACGGCCGCCGGGGCCGAGCTCGCCGAGATCTATGCGATCGACCGCCCGCTCACCCCGGCCGAGGTGCAGCGCGCCGCCGACGCCGTGGAGCGGGCCGGCGGCCGGGCCTGGGCCCAAGGTGCCTCCTGCGAGCGGATGGCCGCCGCCATCGAGCACCTGGCCATCGCAGTGCCGGATCCAGCCGCCACCGACGACCTGCTGGCCCTCGCCGAGCTGGTCACCCGGCGCAACCGCTGACCGGTCGGCGGCTCCCCACACGCCCCGCCACACCTCAAGAAAGTACGTCCCCATGAGTTTCGAGGACATCGGCATTGTCCTGATCGTCCTGGTCCTGCTGGCAGTCGGCCTCAAGCTGCTGCAGCGCTGGGTCCCGCACCCCGTCCGCGAGTCCCACAACGACGTCGCCGGCTTCATCTTCGCCGCCGTCGGCGTGCTCTACGCCGTGCTGCTCGGCTTCGTGGTGATCACCGTCTGGACCAACAACGACGCGGCCCGCAAGACCACCTTCCAGGAGGCCGACGCGCTGGCCGGGATCTACTGGATCTCCCGTGAACTGCCCGCCCCGCTCGGGCCGCAGCTGGAACAGCAGACCCTGTCCTACGCCCACACCGTCACCGACACCGAGTGGCCGCTGATGGCGCAGCACCACAGCAGTGCGGACGCCACCCAGCTGGTCTACCAGATGCGCACCAGCGTCTTCTCGATCAACCCGACCAGCGCCCAGCAGCAGGTCCTCTACGAGCACGCGGTCGCCCACCTGGAGGACCTCGCCTCCCAACGCCGGGCCCGGCTGAACGAGGTGGACGACGAAGTCCCGATGCTGCTCTGGGTGGCGCTGATCGTCGGCGGGGTGCTGACGGTTGGTTTCACCTTCCTCTTCGGCCTCTCCAACACCCTTGCGCACAGCCTGATGGTGCTCTCGCTCGGCGCCTTGGTGGTGGTCTCGCTCCTGGTGATCAAGGAGATGAACTTCCCGTTCACCGGCGTGACGGCGGTGAAACCCACGGCCTTCGACGTCTTCCTGCAACGCCTGCCCCCACCGCGCAACTGACTTCCCGCACAGCTGAGTTCACACAGCTGCCTTCCCGCACAGCTGAGTTCGCGCAACTGGTGGCGCGTCATCCCTCCCCCGGGACGGGATGACGCACCACCTGCGTTGTCCTAGCCCAGGAACTCCGCCAGGATCCTGCGCTCCTTCTCCGGGTCGATCCCCAGCGGCTCGCCGCCCTGGGTGTACGGGGTGTCCCGGGGGCCGCGCTGCTGGATCCAGGCCCAGGTCTTCGCGGCGGACTCCTCGACCGGTCGGCAGCGCAGTCCGGCGTCCCGGGCCTTGCGGCTGTCGGCCCGCCAGATGCCGATCTCCTTGCCGTCCTCCACCTCGGCGGCCCAGAGCGGCAGTTCGGTCCAGCCCTCGATCCCGGCGGCGCGCAGCCGGTCGTCGTCCACCCAGATCAGTTCGGCGTCCGAGCCGGTGGCCGCGACGCAGGCCGCGAGCATCCCGCCGAAGGTGCTGGAGCCGGGCAGTGCGGTGGTGACGTAGCTGCCGCTCGCGCCCCGTTCACCGAGCTCCAGGCCGAAGACGGCGAAGTCCTCGGCGTCGATCAGCTGGATCGGCAGGTCGGGCCGGCCGGGCGCCAGCACCTGACCGCCGCGCGCGATCCGTTCCAGCCACCAGGGCAGCCGCCCGACGTTCTCGTGGGCCCCGATCAGCAGCCCGCAGTTGAGCACCAGGGTGCGCTCGGCACCGAACTGCTCCAGCACGGCCCGCTCGCACCCGGCCTTGAGCGCGGTGCTGAACGGCAGGTCGGGCGGCGAGTCGGCGGGGCACTCGTGCAGGGGTGACTCCTCGTTCACCGCCTCGGTGGGCCAGTCGGCGAAGGCGTGGACGGAGGAGACGAAGAGGTAGCGCTCGGCGTGCTCAGCGAGCAGTCGCGCCGAACGCCGGACGGTGTGCGGCTGTTGGCCGCTGGTGTCGATCACCAGGTCCCAGCGGTGGCCGCCGGGAGCGGCGGCGCCGGCGACCAGCGCCGCCAGGTCCTGCTCCGAGGCGCGGTCGCCCCGGACGGTGGTCACGCCCGGCAGGTCGGTGCCGGACTTGCCGCGGTTGAAGGTGGTCACCTCGTGGCCACGGGCCAGGGCTTCGGCCGCGAAGGCGCGACCGAGGAAGACCGAGCCGCCGAGAATCAGGATTCGCATGCGTCGAGCCTGCCCCGTGCCGCCCGCCCCGTCGCGCCTTTTCGCGCGTGGCGGACCGCTGTTCGCCCGGCGCGAAGCTCCGTGCCACGGGCGCAGCCGGCCTCGCAGCTGACTGAGTGTCGGCCGGCTCGGAAATTTTTAGCCGCATTCTCATGGCTGCGGTGCAACATGGGCGCCCGCTGGTGAGTCCTACAGGGATAGCTGGCCGGTTCGGGGCCGTTCAGCGAACGGGCGACGAGGACGAGGGGTTGGACGTGGACTTCGCGGAGGTCGGAGCGGACGTGGCGGTGGGCCCGGAGGGCGTGGGCACGGTACTGGGCGGGCTGCTCGGCCGCGCGGAGGCGCTGGCCGAGCCGCTGGCGGACGGGCCCGACGTCGGGCTGGCGCTGGGGCTCGCGCTGCTGCTCGGCGCGTTGCTGGCGCTGCTGCCCGAGCTGGGTGTCTCGGAGGGGGTCGGGCTGGCGCTGCCGCTCGGGTTCGCACTGGCGCTGGGCGTGCCGGTGGGCGAGGCGGAGGGGGTGGGTGTCGGTGTCCCGCTGGGCTCACCGGGCCGGTCCGGACCGCCCTCCAACCTGACCACGGCCTCGGACGGGGGCAGCGCGATCTGCGCCGTCCAGTGCTGCGAGGGCGCGCGCTGATCGTCCACCGTGACGGTCACGGTGAGGCGCTGGCCCGGTGCCAGGGTGCCGGAGTCCCGGCTGAGCCGGAGCCAGTCGCAGCTGGGGACGGCGCGCCAGTCGAGCGGGGCGTCCCCGGTGTTGGTCAGCGTGAGTACCGTGCGGTTGCCGTAGGCACCGGCCTCGACCGCGAGCCGGGCACCGGTGGCCGGTGCGGATGACGGCGGGACGGGCTCGGGGTGCAGGTCCGGGCTGCCCAAGGGGATGCCGCCGATGCCGGGGACCGGGACGGCAACGCCCTGAACAGCGGGGAGCAACGTTTCTGCACCTGCCGTTGAGCTGCCGACCAGCGCGGCCGCCAGGCCCCGGCCGGACCCCGGCCCGAGGGGCGGCCGAGCGGGCGTTCCGGCGCCGCGCCCGGCCCCTGGCCCGCGCCGAGTGCCGGAATCGGTGCCACCGGGACCGTGCTGGGCCCACTGGTGTCCGGCGAGCCGGGCAGCGAGTCGACCCGCACCGAGGAGACGGCGGCCGCGGTACCGGCGGCGGGGGAGCCGTTTTGATGGGCCACCCAGAGCGCGGCCGGCGGCGCCGAGAGCACGGCCGCCAGCACCCCGGTGGCGAGCGCCCGCTGGCGGACCAGGACCGCGCGTTCGTGCAGGTCACCGCCGGGCCGGTGGCGTTCCAGCAGGCTCGGCGCGCGGTGCCGGGGGAAGCCGCGCTGGTCGAACCGGACGCGGCCGACGGCTTCGTTCCCG